>CAYWXE010000037.1:0-9264 GCA_964462505.1 uncultured archaeon
AAATAAATTAATTTGCAGAAATTTCAATTCACGAATTTTTGTAGTTAGTAGTTTCTAAACTTCTAAACAACATTTTTCATTAATTATTAATAATGCTAATTTTTCTCATTAATTTACTTAAATTTGTATATTATAATATATCAAATTTATTTCATTTAATAAAGATATTGAACTTATGGAACCAAAATGATATAAGTATAATTATTTATATCATTAGAATCATTAGTACCAACGTTATAAATAAGGCTAAGTAAACGATTCCAGTAAAGATATATGCAATATTCAAGAACCTCATGAGTGTTTTCTTGTGTTCCTTATTTAAGACTTGAAACTTCAAAACCTTACAGTGGGGTTCATGTAAATCATCACCAAGATATCTTATTTCAAGCTTATGTCTTCCCTCAGGCGGTGCTCGAATCGAGAATCTAAAATCTCCTTTGTCAGATTTTATTATCCTTATCTCTTTATCGTTAAGAAAGATTTTTAAAATACCTCCAACTGGCTTCCAAGTCTTTTCGTAGTTATCATAATACATAACTTTACCAGATATCGTGACAACGTCACCTTCAGACAAGATACCACTCATATTGCTTAACATGTGTGCAGATATCCTAGTTCTCACTTTCATAACTAAAATTCTATCATGAATTATATTAAATGTTTCCCCTAAGATGTTAACCGTATCTATTAATCTAATTTTATTTTTTAAAAATATATTTGTAATGTAATTAAATAAGTCTTAAATACTCAGCCGATTTCCCAAATCTAGGGGTTAAAATGGGTTGGAAATCTCATGGATTTAGGTTTAAATCTGGAAGAAAGCTCAGAAAGAAGATTAGGGAGAAGGGTATTAAGATTAGACGTTACCTTCAGACGTTCGAGATTGGGCAGAGAGTTCACATAGATATCGATCCATCATCGCATAAGGGTATGCCACATCCCAGATTTCAGGGAAGAACAGGCGTAGTGATTGGACAGAGGGGAAGGGCATACATAGTTCAAATAAGAGATGGTGGAAAGGTAAAGACTCTATTTGTTAGGCCAGAGCATCTGAAGCCTCAGAGTGGTTAAGATGTTTAAGGAAGTTAAGGAGTTCGAATACATAACTATTTCTGAGGCAAGAGAGATAATGGAAAAAATCGCTGAGAGGAGGAGGGAAGAGGCAGAATTGCTCTATGAAACTAGGAGAGCATTGAGACATCTCAGAACTTTTTCAAAACTACCAGCAGACAAGGCAAAAAAGCTCGTTGAGGAGTTATTAAAACTCCCACAAGTTGGAAAGAAGGAGTTAGCCGTTAAGTTAGTAGATATAATGCCAAGAGTTCCAGATGAAGTTAGAATAATATATGCTAAGGAGAGGTTTACGCTAACACAAGAACAGATTGAGGAGATTCTTGAAATAATCGATAAATACCGGATTTAAAGATAAGGATTAAATAGTTACAGTACTATTCTACAAAAATGAAGGGAGCTGTTAACATGGAAAAGCTCAAAAAAGAAAAGAATAAGGAGAAATTCGAAGACTACGCATATGTACTCGATTTTATGCCCTATGGACATCCAGACGATAAGAGACCTATTCACAAGAGAGAGCCGTTAGCACAAGTAGTTGGAGAGAAGTACTTCACATTGCTTGAAGTCAGCATAAAAAGAGATGTAACACCTCTAGTTATGGATAGAGTTTACATCGGAAAGGGGGAAAGAGATGTCGTAAACAAGATAAAGAGGAGGCTTAGATACGAGGATCTAACACCAGCTGCAAAAACGGAATTGCCATACGTTTTAGAGCACATAGTAAAACAAAATGAGCAGAGATTTGTCGAATTCTTCAACAAAGCAGAGCCCATAACAACAAAACTCCATCAACTCGAATTATTACCAGGAATAGGTAAGAAGATTATGTGGGCTATAATCGATGAGAGAAAAAAGGAGCCCTTTAAGAGTTTTGAGGATATATCAAATAGAATTAAAGGTATCCAACATCCAGAAAAGCTAATCGTTAAAAGGATAATCTACGAACTCCAAAATCCACAGACAAAATATAAGCTCTTTACGGCTTGAAAAAATTTAATATATTTCGTTTATGTCATTACGTATATGATTGGTGAGATAACAACCTTTTTCGGTTTAAAGGTTTTCACAGATGAAGGTATATACATTGGAAAAGTTGAGGATGTGATAATAGATCCAGATTTAAAGGCTATAAAGGGATTGGCATTAGTTGAATTTAACAAAGACATTATAGATTCAAAGGCTAAGGGTGTAATAATACCATATAGGATTGTTAAGGCTGTTGGGGATATAATCATAGTTCGCGACGTATTCAAGAGGAAAAGCTCTGAAGAGTCCTGATAGAAAACGTTTAATATGCCTTTTTAAACTCTTTCTGTGGAAGATATATGTCGAATATGCGGTAGAAAAGCAAAATACACTTGTAGGTATTGTGGTGAAAGCTTCTGTGAGTTGCACATATCTCCAACAGATCACGACTGCCCAGAGTTTTGGAACGTGCCAGTCAGAGTGAAAAGAGTCCGTAGAACTCCAGCAATTCTAAGTTACGGAGCAAATAACTTAATAGTTATAACTTGCACAATCCTCTTCTTCGCATCAATACTGTTCTCGGGAATTATGATAGATTATTTGGCATTAGATCCAGTAAAATTCATCTTTATGCCATGGCAACTCGTCACAAGTATATTTCTACACGTAGAGCCAATGCACTTCTTTATAAATACGTTAGTTCTCTTCTTCTTCGGAAGTGAACTTGAAAGGAGAATTGGAAGTAGCAGATACCTAAAAGTTTTCCTATTATCTGGATTAGCTGGTAGTGTAGGATACATACTATACGCACATATCTTAAAGCAGTACACCCCAGCTTTAGGAGCATCTGCTGCGATATTTGGTGTAATGGGATGTTTAGCTATAATAGCTCCAGAGATTAGGGTTTTCATATTTCCATTTCCGATACCGATAAGTATAAGGATAGCTTTAGTATTATTTGCACTCTATGACTTCTGGATGATGATTGCAAACATAGTCGGAACTTTTCATACGAACATCGCAAATATTGCACATCTCGCCGGATTACTGTTTGGTATATACTACGGAAGAAAGCTCAGATGGAGGAGATACTATTATTAAGCCAATAGTCTGGAAGGAGAAAGAGAGGCTTAAAGGAGAAATCGTCGACTGCATAACTGTAATACTCAGAACTATCGGCTGTTATTGGAATTCGTGCCTAATGTGTGGCTATAAGAGAGATTCATATCCGGCTACCGAAAAGGAATTAGTAGAGCAAGTCAACTACGCATTGTCTGAGCAAACACCCGTTGTTAAGATATTCACTTCTGGAAGCTTCTTTGACGATAGAGAAGTCAGTCCAAGTGTTAGAGCTTACATAAGGAAAAAAATCGAAGAATTAGGCGTTGAGAAGTTAATCGTTGAAAGTAGACCAGAATTCATAACTGAAGAAAAACTAAAAGAGTTCGAAGGAATAAACTTAGAAGTCGGAATAGGTTTAGAAACTGCAAACGACTTCATAAGGGAGTACTGTATAAATAAAGGGTTTAAATTCAAGGATTTTGAGAGAGCTGCAAAAATCTTAAAGGATTTTGGATTTAGAGTTAAAGCTTATCTTCTCCTAAAACCACCGTTCTTGTCTGAGAAGGAAGCTATAGAAGACGTTGTATTCTCTGCAAACGTTGTGGGGAATTTGGTGGATGTCGTATCTATAAATCCCACGAACGTTCAAAAAGACACGTTCGTAGAAAAGCTTTGGAAGATGGGGCTTTATAGACCTCCATGGCTTTGGTCTGCTGTCGAAGTTCTTAAAAGGATATCGATTGAAGCTATATGTGATCCAGTTGCCGCAGGGAAAATAAGAGGGCCGCACAACTGTGGAATATGCGATTTGAAAGTAGCCAAAGCTATAAAAGAGTTTTCACTAACCCAAGATAAGACTGTTTTTGAGAATTTAAGCTGTGAATGCATAGCTAAATGGAAAAAAGTTTTGAAAATCGAAGACTATTCAAGAATTCCGGTTTTGTAATTCATTTTTTATATTTATTTATATATATTATTAAAAATTTAAATCAATCCTTATTATAAAAATGAATCAATATCTACTACTCAGGAGATTCTACAACACATTTCGCCTTTTGAAGATCTCTGATTATGCTAACATTTGCCAAAAATCCGATTAGCATGCTAAAGTAGTAGGTTACAACTCTCCAAATCCCTATTAATGTTCCGAGCAAATGGGATGGAATAAAACTGGAATAGAAATATGCAGCACTAACTTCGGCGATTCCACTTGAACCAGGTGTTAGTGGTATTAGGCTTATCACACATACTATCAACTGCACGGTGTAAGAGAGTAAAAAGAAAGGTTCACAGTTTAGAGATAGGAGTATAAACGATGGAATTAGAAATAGAGAAGTCCATATTAGAACTGTTGATATAAATAAGGCTAAAATCCTATGAAATCTGTTTTTTAACAGTTCTATTGCAGCCAATCTGAAGTTCATCATCTCGCTTTCAGCTCTATTTGAAACCCTCTTACCGAGTTTTTCATCCTTTACCTTTGAAACTATCCAATAAACAAAGCTGGAGATCTTTTTAATATTTCCTTCATCCTTAAATATTGCGTAGAGTATAAGTAAAAAAGTTGAGAAGAAGAACGCGAAGATCAAAGCAACTCTTAAACCAGTAGTTATCCCAGATATCAGCACAAATATAGGTAGTGAAATCGAGAAGAATACTGCATCTAACACTCTCTCAGCTAAAACTGCAGCAGTAGCCTCTCCGTAATTTGCTCCTGAGTTTGCAAGCATCTTTATTCTCAGTGGCTCTCCTCCAGCAGATGATGGAGTTATTGCAGCTAAGAACGCACTTGCAAGTGAGATCTTAAAGGTGTAAGTAATTGGTATATCGTAACCGATGCAAGACGCTATCAATTTCAGCCTCAAACCCCATAGAAATAAAAATAAAACCTGTAAAAGCACTGCTATAGACAAATACTTCCAATTTGCGGAGAATAGGGCTTTCCAAGTCAATGACGTTTCCGTTAACCTAATTATAACTAATATCGTTACAAAACTTATGATTAAACCGATTAAAGCCATTCTAGAGTACTTCATCACTGCAGTAGATTTGGCATTTAAGTGTTGAACTCATGAGAGCTTTTCTAACTCTCTCTTAAAGAACTCAACCTGATCAGAGTTTATATCAGCCAATATTATTTTTTTAAGCTTTGTCCCAGAATCTATGTGCTTCTTAAGCTCTTCAACCATCACTTCAGCAGCTTTATCCTTTGGAAAACCTCCTACCCCCGTTCCCAAAGCTGGAAATGCTACGCTTTCAATACCGAGTTCTTCAGCTTTCTTTAAAGCTGCTCTCATAGCGAGCCTAATCTTGTTTTCATCCGTTTTTAAATCAAGCTCCATTGTTGGCGAGTGAATTACGTACTTAGCTTTGAGCTTTCCAGCAGTAGTTACAACAGCTTCACCAATTTTTATTGGCCCCTGTTTTACCGCTTCTCTCTCTATCTCTTCACCTCCAGCCCTTTTTATTGCACCAGCAACTCCTCCACCCATATAGAGATGAGTATTTGCAGCGTTAACGATTGCATCGACTTCGAGTTTCGTTATATCTCCATGATAGGCCTCTATCTCAACACTCTTATACTTCATGTAGTTCACTTTACAAAAACACTAAAAAGTTTACTCCATAGCTATTATAGATATGCTTCTCGTGAAGACTCAGAGGGGAATGGAATACGTTGCAGCATCGTACATAAGGGAGAGGTTAAATGTAGAAATGGAGGTAAGACCAAACGGATATTTGGGACTTGTTTTGGTTTATTCGGATGAAATTGAGAAGATTTCTGATATTCCAGAGATAGAGACGATTATACCAATCAAGATTCAATGTAAAGCTGATGTAGATGAAATAGTGAGCTATGCAGAGGAGATAGCTAAGATGCTTGGAGATGCAAAGACATTTGCTATCAGAACTAAGAGGAGAGGAACTCACAACTTTACGAGTGCAGATATAAACATAAAACTCGGAGCAAAGCTAAAGGAGTTAACAGGATGTGAAGTCCAACTTGATTTCCCAGACAAAGCTGTTTATGTTGAAATAATAAACGAGAGGGCGTTTATTGGTGTTATAGATGGAAAAATGGAGAGGAAGAAGTATACACCAGAAAAAGTAGATTCGAGAAAGCTCTTAAACAAGATAAGTATAGTTCAACTTCCGTATCTTGAAGAAGGGGCATTTGAAATCGGAGAGAGAATTGGAAGAGCAGCACAGGCTTTTGAAGTAAAAGAGCTTATAATAGCTCCGTTCAACTACGTGAACGCATACGAATTGGAGCAATTTATAAGAGGTGTTAGAAGAGGGCAAGTGACGAGATACGAAATTCAGAAGAGGGCTTACGATAGAGATGTTAGGAAAGTGCCAGTTTATCTGCAAGATTTGTATCAGACTGCAAGGGATAAGCGAAGGAAGAGAAATATTCTAATAGTTACAGATCCAACTGGGAAGCAGATAAGCGATGTGAAAGAAGATTTGGGGAGAAAGATGTTTTATGCAGATGAGATTGTCGTGTTCATAGGAAGTAGGCAAGGTATTCCAAAAGGTGTGTTTAGATTTGCAGATTACGTCATAGACCTATGCCCGTACATAACGTTCGCAACTGAACAGGCGATTCCAGCAACCCTAATAGCTTTGGTTTCAGTATTCGAAGAATACTTCATAGAAAGTTAATATACCTGATTGTGTAATCGTGTAATAATATTATATCTATTAAATATTTTTTAAATTATTTAATTACAATATAATTCCTTGTTAAGGTTTAATTTAGTGTTAGAGAAATAGTTATAATATTTAGCATTAGCAGCATTATATTAAATATTTAAAAGCTCCTCTCGTTTTATCCACCAAAGAAATACTTCCATATCTTGTCTTTTAAGTGGTGTATGTTTTTTACAGCTTTTCCTTTACCCTTCATCTCGTCCGCATTACACAACGCTATTCCAACTGCGATAGGGCTTTGCTTACCTTCAACCATTACGTAAACAAAGTCTCCCATTTTTATTCTACTATCTGCATAAACTATTCCGGGTTTCATGACGTCAGCGCCATTCATTATTGGATTCAAAGCTCCCTGATCTACAACGACTTTGTACTTCTCTGGCTTAAGCTTTAAGACTCCGTAAACAGTTAAGTAATACTTCCCCTCGTATTCGAGTATTATTGGCTCGTTGTCAACGAGTATTACGCTTAAATCGTTGAACTCTATCCTGTCCATTACACCTTTAACCTCTACTCCCGCCCTCTCTTCTACCTCTTTTGCTATTTTCTTCGACTCCTTCTTCCTAAGTCTTTGCTTATGCATAACTTTTAAATAGATGACTGCAGACTTAAATTAAACTTTTGGAGGAAAAAAACATGCCAACGAGACCACTAGATGTGCTGAACAGGGCTTTGAAATCTCCAGTGATAGTTAGGTTAAAGGGTGGTAGGGAGTTTAGGGGAACTCTTGATGGCTATGACATCCACATGAATCTCGTTTTACTCGATGCGGAAGAACTCCAAAACGGTGAAGTGATAAGGAAAGTTGGTAACATCGTTATTAGAGGAGATACCGTGGTATTTGTATCTCCCGCACCGGGGTGATTTAGATGTCTGATGGAACTGCCGCAATGGGAAAGAGGGGAAAGAAAAGGGTTCATATAAGGTGTAGGAGGTGTGGTAGACATTCATTCCACAGAAGAAAGGGTTACTGTGCCGCTTGTGGATTTGGTAGAAGTAAGAAGATGAGGAGTTACAACTGGCTGAAAAAGAAGAAGTCGAGAAATTAAATGTGTGGAGTCGTTGGTATCTACTGTGAAAACCCTTCTTTAACGCCTAAACTCACTTATTATGCTTTATTTTCTCTTCAACATCGGGGTCAGGAGTCAGCTGGAATGGCTTCTTACAGTAGTACGATGGTTTACAAAAAAGGAATGGGATTGGTTTCTGAAGTGTTCAGTGAAAGAGACTTCGATATGCTGAAGGGTAGAGTTGCAATAGGTCATGTAAGATACTCTACAACGGGCTTGTCGCGAATAGAAAACGCACAGCCATTTGTGATTAGATCAAAGGCTGGATTAATCGCTGTAAGTCATAACGGAAACCTCGTGAACTACCTAGAGCTTAGAAAAATTCTCGAAAACGACGGAATGGTTTTTACATCTGATACTGATTCAGAAGTAATAGCCCAACTCCTGTCCAAATCTTTAATGAGAAATGATATAATAGGTTCTCTTAAGCTTTTGAGTGAGAAACTCGTTGGAAGCTATTCCTTAGCGATACTCGTAAACGATACATTAATTGGTTATAGAGATCCACTTGGATTTCGACCGCTATGCATTGGAGAAGTAGAAGATGGATATGTTATATGCAGTGAAAGCTGTGCAATCGATGCTATAGGTGGAGAGTTCATAAGAGATGTAAAGCCGGGAGAGGCTGTTATAATAAAAAACGGTGATATAGAATTCGTGAGAGTTATTGAATCGAAAAGAAAAGCCTTCTGCATATTTGAATATATATACTTCGCTCGCCCAGATTCGGTTATAGACGGTGTTAGCGTTTATGAGGCGAGAAATGAAATGGGAAAGAGATTGGCTGAAGAATCTCCGGTTAATGCAGATATAGTCTCTGCTGTTCCAGATAGTGGAACTACAGCTGCTATAGGTTTTGCACAAAAATCTGGTATTCCATACATGGAAGCCTTGATAAAGAATAGATACGTGGGTAGGACTTTTATAATGCCTGAACAAAAGATGAGGGAGATTTCTGTTAGACTTAAGGTAAACGTCGTTAAGAAGAACGTCGCTGGGAAAAGGGTAATCTTAGTTGATGACAGTATAGTAAGAGGAACGACTTCGAGAAGAATTGTTGATATGCTCAGAGATGCCGGAGCTAAAGAAGTTCATCTGAGAATCGGTAGCCCACCGATTATAGCACCGTGTTACTTTGGAATAGATATGAAAACCCGCGAAGAATTGATTGCGGCAAATCACAGTGTAGAGGAGATTAGAAGGATTTTAAATGCAGACAGTTTAGCGTATTTAAGCATTGAGGGCTTACTTAATTCGATTGAAAAAGCTGGTGGAGAATGCGGATACTGTTTGGCATGTCTAACTGGTAGATATCCCGTTAGAGTTCCAGGCGAGGTTTTCGATGAGGAATTTGCGTATTGATTAAGCATACTACTAA
>CAYWXE010000037.1:9364-16108 GCA_964462505.1 uncultured archaeon
ATTAACAGGAATATCAGTAGTGCAAACATTATAATCGTGAAATTCCTCTGCCTTTTCCGCTCTTTAATCATTATCTGTTCACATTCATCGCTACAGTAGAATTTATCTGGTTCAATTGCTTTTCCGCAAACTGGACAATGCCTATGAGGTATTATGCCCGGCATAGTTACGGATATTCAAAACTTTCACCGGGTTTGAGTATTACGACCTTAACACCCAATCCTCTTTCTTCTACTGCTTTTTTGAAATCTTCTGGATTCTTCTCTATTGGCGGAAACGTGTTGTAATGCATTGGGATTGCAACCTTAGGTTTAACAAGTTCTAACGCTTTAACTGCTCCCGGAATACCCATTGTATATAGATCTCCAATTGGGACAAGCATTACTTCAGGCTTGTGTAATTCTGCGATTAACTGCATATCCAAGAAGACATCCGTATCTCCAGTGTGGTAGACTTTGACTCCATCTAAGTTAACGATGATTCCAGCTGGTGAACCGGCACTTATAATCTCATCGTCTTCTTCTACATCGGCGGAATGCAGGGCTTTAACCATTGTAACGTATACGCCTACGACTTCAACTGTTCCACCTATGTTCATACCTATAGCCTCTACTCCCTTTTTGGCAAGAATCCTCGACAATTCATGAATGCATATAACTGGTGCGTCGTTTCTCTTGGCGATTTCTACAGCATCCCCTAAATGATCTCCATGCCCATGTGTCACAACTATTAGATCTACCTTTACGTCTTCTGGCTTTACTGGGGCATTTGGATTTCCAGTAAGGAACGGATCGATTATAACCCTTTTAGAACCCTCAAGTAGAAATGCCGCATGACCAAGCCAAGTTATCTTCATAATCTTAAATCTCTTAGCTGATATATAACCGTTTTCTAATCTCTCAAAAATAGATATAAATAATTTATATATAAAATTTTATTAATAGATTAATGGTGTTTATTTAATTCAATAATTTAGTATTAGATCACGTAGTAACACAATGCCATCACAGTTGAACATGGGTTATCACATACTTCGCCCATTCAGTTCTAAGATTCAATTCCAATAACGAATTTCATCAAGACTTATTAAACCCTAAAAACTTAGTAACTTCTAATGAGATATATATACTGCGATACATGCAAAGAGGAAACACTGCACGAAGTTGTTAGAGAAGACAAAAATCTGTATAAGTGCTCCATATGCGGAACTCACACTGTTTACCATCCAGAGAGGGAACTAAAGATTAGAGCCATCGTAAGTACTGGGGCAAAATCCGTTAAGGGATTTGTGAAAGTGAGAGAGAGTGAGGTCATAAGAAAAGGCGATGAATACATAGTCGATACAGTTGAGGGACACAAAATAGGGGAAGTTACATCCATAGAACTTCCAGACGGTAGAAGAGTTGAAATATGTGAAGCATCTAAAGCCTCAACGATTTGGTTGAGAGATGTTGGAGAAGTGACAGTTAAGTTTAGTTTACACAAAAGAGCCGTAACTACGCCATACAAGATGGTAACTGATGGTGAAACGGAATTCGAAGTAGGAGAGGTTTTGAACATTGATGGAAAGATGTTTAGAATCCATAGGATTAAGCTAATAGATGGTGGAGTTCTCAGGAGGGGTAAAGCTAAAGCAAAGGAGATAAAGAGGATATATGCAAAATATGTTGGCTAAACCAATCAGACTAAGGGATTTTATAAGAGTTGGGAATTACTACTTCTCGGTCGTGGGATATAGAAATGAAAAAGCTGTAAAGTGTCTACTCAGATATATTCCAGATAAAAGGGGAGATAGGGTAAAAGACGGTAAAAGGTTTAGAAAGATTCCCCAAGACGAAGTTAAGGAATACTTTAGAGATTACTTTAGAGATGGACTCTTTCACATTCCTCATGAAATCATCGATGAGGTTTACAAACCAGAGGAAAGGCTTAGAAGTGCGATGAAATACGATGAAGTCCGTAGAATAGTGGAATTCTTTGAAGGCATACCATCAAACGAAATGGGTGTAACGGGTTCAAGGCTAATAGACTTAGTCGGGAATGAATCGGATGTAGATTTCGTAGTGTATGGTAATTATTGGTTTGTTGCAAGAGCAAAGTTACAAAAGGGGATAGAAATAGGAAGACTAACAGAACCAGATATGGATACGTGGGAATTTATATATAAGAAGAGGAAGGTTTCTCTGCCTTTCGATGTCTTTCTTAAACACGAGATACGGAAGTTTCACAGAGCTTTTCTTGGAAGTACTTATTTCGATTTGTTATACGTTAGGGGCTACGATGAGCTTAAAAGGGATATACCGGAGGAGAAGGGTAAAAAGCTTGGAAAGATAGAAGTAGAAGCAGAAGTCATCGATGATAGATATGTATTCGATTATCCGGCTTACTATCCAATAAGGCATAAAGAAATAAAAGCAATCCTGTGCTTTACACATACCTTCATTGGACAAGCTTTCAGAGGGGAGAAAGTTATTGCAAGGGGAGATTTAGAGCTTATAGGAAATGATAAGTATCTAATCGTCGGAACTAGGAGGGAAGTCGAGGATGAATATATTGTTTCAGTAGATCTACTTGAAAAAACTGGGCTTTTGGAAGAATTCAAAAAATGGAAGCCTTAGCTAGTAGACATGCACCTTTTGCAACTGCTAAATCGTCTTTTAACGAGTAGAACTTTGGAATAAATACATCTAGTAGGTATTCAGAAACGTTATCCTTAACTCTTTTTATGTCTAATCTGCTACCAATCCTACCACCAATTGCAATCGCCTCTGGATTTAACAGCATTACGGCATTTGCTATCGATATGCAAAAAAGTTCGAAACCCTTAGTTTCGTAAATCCTTCCAGTTTCGATTAGCTCCCTGGAATTTCCCAGAGCCCATCCGCCGAAATACGCTTCTAAGCAACCGATTTTACCACATTTACAACGTAAATCTCCGCCGATAAACGTATGTCCAATCTCTCCAGCTAAACCGTTAAAGCCTCGGTAAATTTCACCGTTTATAACTATTCCACTCCCAATTCCAGTTCCAATCGTTATCCCTATTAGGTTCTTAACGTTAAAGACTTTAGA
Organism: uncultured archaeon; assembly: GCA_964462505.1. Classification (GTDB taxonomy): domain Archaea; phylum Halobacteriota; class Archaeoglobi; order Archaeoglobales; family Archaeoglobaceae; genus CAYWXE01. The sequence continues at coordinate 12,437 of CAYWXE010000037.1, forward strand.
TGCGTAATATGCAAAGCAGTTTGCATCGTTCTCGACCACAACTGGCTTATTCACTTTTATCTCTGGAATTGTTGGGAGGTTTGGGGCATAGAATGGTTTCCCATCCTTTAGCCAAGCCGCAATTCCAATTCCTATAGCTCTTGCGTTTGAAGCTAATTCTTTTATCAAATCTTCTAGTTTCGATATGTATTCCGATGTTTTAAAGGTTGCAACGTGTTTAAAATCGTCGTCTAACGAAACCACATCTATGTTAGTTCCACCTATATCTATACCCACAATCATGTAGAAGAGAACGCAAAATCGATATTAATTACTTAATACAACATGCAATATGGTGAAACTGCTAACACTTGAAGAAGGTGAAAAGGCTGTAAAACTCGCGAGAAAAGCTATAGAGTACTACCTGGAGAATAGGAAGGTTATTCAAGATAGATTTAGTGGAATTTTCGAAGAGAAGAGAGGCGTTTTTACGACTCTACTGAAGTATGGCGAGTTAAGGGGTTGTATAGGGTATCCGTACCCAGTTAAGAGGTTAGATGAGGCGATAATAGACTCAGCTATCGCTGCAGCTGTAGACGATCCAAGATTTCCTCCCGTTAGGCTTAGTGAGATGGATGTAATAGAGGTTGAAGTAACGATCTTAACTCCACCAGAAAAAATCGAGGCAAAGCCAAAAGATTTACCAAAGCATATTGAAATAGGTAAGCATGGGCTAATGATTAAAATGGGACCTTTTTCGGGCTTACTGTTGCCACAAGTTGCAGTTGAGTTTGGATTTGATGCGGAAGAGTTCTTAAGTCAAACCTGTATGAAAGCCGGGCTACCACCGGACTGCTGGCTTTCAAGAGCTGAGGTTTACAGATTTGAAGGACAGATTTTTAAAGAAGAAAAGCCAAGAGGAAAAGTTGTAGAAGTGGATTTGAAGAATTACCATCGTTAATTAAATATTAAGAATTCATTTCAAAACCTTTCCAGTTCTTTCGCTCCAGATTATTAAATCAAGTTCTGCAAGGGTTAAATTCATTTCTTCAGCTATATCTCTAAGTATCTTCTCGATTTCTAAGTAACTCTTCGGTGTTAAACTTATAATTTCATCGATATATGAATTCTCAAATAACCATTTCAAGATATGTCTATCTATTATCGCTATATCACTCCTACCTACATTCCTCAAGAAATGGCTTGATTCCTTTAATCCCAATCCCTCGATCTTTAACAACTCCTTTCTTGCCGATATACTGTCCAATTTTAAAGCCTTTTCAACTCTATCAAAGTCTTTAATTGCACTTCTTATGTATTCGGCCTTCTTTCTGTAGAACCTCACTCCAGATGTCTTCAGTTTTACCTCTAAATCTTTAAATCCACTTTCAAGTAATTTTTGAAACCTAAGCCCTGCTAAAGCAGATGAATTCGCAGTAGATATACAGAACGCGAGTTCAGATTTTATACTTGCTCTTATCTTCAAATCTAAAAACGGCTTAAAGTCGAATACCACATATCCCTTTTTACCTAACTCCTCAAACTCTCTCAACCTCTGTTTCACTTTAAGACGTCTAGTATTATCGATGGACATACTCTTTTCACGCCGTCCATCTTTGATATCATATCGTGAACGATTTGGAGGTCTTTAACAGATTTTGCAACAATTTCAAGCATTATTGTGTGATCTCCAGTCGTCAACCAAATCGACTTAATTTCGTTAATACCTTTAAATTTATCTACTACTTCCCAGAGTTTTTCTGCATGCACATCGACACCTGTAAGGGATGAAGCCAATCCAGCTGATTTGTAGTTGATTATTGCTTTATATCCGAGAATTACAACTCCTTCGAGCTTTGCAATCCTTTTCCTCACAGCAGTTTCTGTGATTCCTAATCTCTTTGCTATTTCAGTTTTCGGTATTCTAGCATTCTGCATGAGTATTTCGATTATCTTCAAATCCTTCTCATCCATTCAAGCAGAAATATAGCATGATACTTATATCATTTGTTCGAAAATCGAACAAAAAGGTATATATATTATAAATAAAGGTATTCATACATGAATGGATTGCCGGGATTGGGTGAGAGAGCTCCAGAGTTTAAAGCTTTAACGACAAAAGGTGAGATTGATTTTCCAAAGGATTTCGAAGGGAAATGGATCATTCTCTTTAGCCACCCAGCAGATTTTACTCCGGTTTGCACAACTGAATTCATTGCATTTGCAAAACGCTACGATGAATTCAAAAAGATGAACTGTGAATTGATAGGTTTAAGCATAGATCAGGTTTTTAGCCATATAAAATGGATTGAATGGATAAAGGAGAAATTGGGAATTGAAATTCCATTTCCGATAATTGCTGATGACAGAGGGCAAATAGCAGAGAAATTTGGAATGATTCATCCAGCAAAGGGAACGAATACAGTTAGAGCTGTTTTTGTAATCGATCCGAGAGGAGTTATCAGGGCAATTCTATACTATCCTCAAGAACTTGGAAGGAATATAGATGAGATCCTTAGAATCGTTAAGGGATTACAAATAAGCGATGAGAAGGGTGTTGCAATTCCAGCGAATTGGCCAAACAACGAATTGATTGGAGATAAAGTAATAATTCCACCAGCTACAGACGAAACAACTGCTAAGGAGAGACTTGAGAAGGCTAAAGCCGGAGAGATAGAGTGTTTTGATTGGTGGTTCTGTTATAGGAGTCTTTAGAGGTGTTAACATGACCGAACTCTTACAGATTTATAGATGTAACGTGTGCGGGAATATGGTTGAAGTCTTACACACCGGCGTTGGAAAACTCGTATGCTGTGGTCAACTCATGCAATTGATCGAAGTTAAAGGAGATGAAACTGGAAAAGAGAAACACTTGCCAGTTGTTAAAAGGAGTGGAAATAAAATAAAAGTTGAGGTCGGAAGTGTTCGACATCCAATGGAGGAAAACCATTACATCGAATGGATTGAAGTCATAGCCAATGGTAACGTTTATAGGAAACACTTGAATCCAGGAGATGAACCTACAGCAGAATTTCAATTCGAAGCCGAAAGATTTACTGTAAGAGCTTATTGTAATGTTCACGGTTTATGGCAAGTTGAAGTAGGGTGATATAATGGAGAATACTTTGAAGAATTTGGTTAAGGCTTTTATTGGGGAAAGTATAGCGAGAAATCGTTATACGTTTTATGCTAAAATCGCTAAAGATGAGGGTTACGTTTTCATTCAAAAGGTGTTTTTAGAGACTGCCGAGAATGAAAAGGAGCACGCAGAGGTATTATTAAAGCTAATTCAAGAGCTTAGAGGAGATAAAGAATCCTTAATTGTTGAAGTGGAAGCTCCTCTCGTTTTGGGATCAACAGTAAAGAACTTGAGGACAGCAATCGCTGGAGAAAGCTACGAACACTCCGAGATGTATCCAAAATTTGCTGAAGAAGCTGAAAGGGAGGGATATACTGAAATAGCAAATAGACTTAGAGCCATTGCTAAAGCTGAGGAGCATCACGAAAGGAGGTATAGAGTTTTGCTTGAAGCCTTGGAGAAGGGAACGTATTTTAAAAGAGATAAGGAGCTCGCTTGGATTTGCTTAGAATGTGGATATGTTCACTGCGGAACAGAACCTCCAGAAACTTGTCCGAGTTGTGGGCATCCAAAAGCTTACTACGTGGCAGAAGACATGTTATCTCTCTAATATT
>CAYWXE010000038.1:0-15858 GCA_964462505.1 uncultured archaeon
CTCCGAAGGACTTCAATACGTTTGCAAACCTGTTTACCTCTCTATACAATTCGAGATACGTATACTTTTTAACCTCTCCATCCTCTCCCTGCCAGATAAATGCGATCTTATTTCTCCTCCTAGATTTATGCCTATCTAATACGTTGTGAACGACGTTTATCTCTCCATTTACAAACCAATCAGTCCATTCAATACCTTTTGACATGTCGTAGACTTTCTCGTATTCTTTAAACCATTCAACGTTCAGGACTTCTACAGCTTTACTCCACCACCACTCTATGTCCTCAGTAGACTTCTTCACGAGCTCCTTGTAATCCTTGAATCCCTCTGAATCCATAAACTGTTTGACATTTGCAGATTCAACAAGCTCCCTTGGAGGATGCCATATGAATCCCATATAGTTGATATGGGTTTCCACGATTAAAAAGTTTTTAATTTAAATCAACGATTGATGTTTTATTTTGTCACAACGTTTAAATACCTTCTCAAACCTTCGTACAATTACATGACGGTTAAGCACATCGTAAGGATTGCAGATACGGATTTAGATGGGCATAAGAACGTGGTGTTCGCGTTAACTGGGATAAAGGGAATTGGTATTAGAATGGCGAGGTGTATAGTGAACCACCTTAAGATAGATGCAAGAGCTAAGCTTGGTGAGTTGGATGACGAAGTAATTGAAAAGCTCAAGAACTTCATAGAGAACGAGATAGAGAGCTTGCCCTCATGGCTCTTAAACAGGAGAAAAGATTACTACACTGGCAAAGACCTTCACTTACTCAGTAAAGACGTCGATTTAGCTAAGAAGTTCGACATAGAGAGAATGATAAAGATAAAGTGCTATAGAGGTGTTAGACACGCAAAGGGTAAGAAGGTAAGAGGTCAGAGAACGAGAAGCACTGGAAGGAAAGGTATGACAGTTGGAGTTATAAGGAAGAGGAAGAAGTAAATGGGGTGGTATTATGGGAGATCCTAAAAGGCATAGGAAGAAGTACGTAACTCCGAGACATCCATGGGACAAGGTTAGGCTTGAAAGGGAGAGGGTTTTAGTTATAAAGTACGGCTTGAGGAATAAGAGAGAACTCTGGAGGTTTGAGCACATACTGAGGAAGTATAGAAGAGTTGCAAGGGATTTACTCGCTAAGATAAACCTACCGGGCAGAGAAGGTGAACTTGCAAAGGCTAAAGCTCAAGCAGTTCTAAAGAAATTGTACAGATTGGGTGTTCTGCCAGAGAATGCAACTCTTGACGACATACTGAATTTGACTGTTGAAGATTTCTTAGAAAGGCGCTTGCAGACAGTTGTATATCGACTTGGATTGGCTAAAACTATTAAGCAGGCGAGGCAGTTTATAACTCATGGTCATATAGCTGTAGACGGTAGAAGAGTTACAGCTCCAAGTTTTATAGTTACGAGGGACTTGGAGAGTAAGATAACTTATTATCAAAACTCTCCATTTGCTAAAAGAGCTGAGGTTTAGGAGGTGGTTTAAATGGCTAAGAAGGGGAGGTGGGGTATTGCACACATATTTAGCAGTTACAACAACACGATAATTACGATTACAGATATAACTGGAAGTGAGACTATTGCAAGGGTTAGTGGTGGTATGATCGTAAAAGCGGATAGAGATGAGGGAAATCCATACACGGCGATGCAAGCTGCGTTAAGAGCTGCTGAAATAGCTAAAGAGAAGGGTATTGAAGGCGTTCACATAAAGGTTAGAGCACCCGGTGGAAATAAACACATAACTCCTGGCCCAGGAGCTCAGGCGGCTATAAGAGCTTTAGCAAGAGCTGGGCTAAAAATTGGAAGAATAGAAGATGTAACACCGATTCCGCATGATGGAACAAGACCTCCTGGTGGAAAGAGAGGAAGAAGAGTCTAATTTCTTTTTTAAGGTGTAAAGGAATGCCGGAGATAGAGGTTCTAGAGGAGACTGAATACTCTATTAAATTTATTTTAAAAAACGCCTCTACAGCATTAGCGAATTCCTTCAGAAGAGCAATGAAAAGCCTAGTTCCAACTTTAGCTATAGACTACGTAGACTTCTACTTGAACACGAGCTTTCTATACGACGAGATAATTGCCCATAGACTAGCCTTAATTCCAATAAAAACAGACCTAGAGAGGTTTAATTTTCCAGATAAATGCAGTTGTGGAGGTGAGGGATGCCCGAACTGTCAGGTTTCCTTTAGGCTTAACGTAGAAGGGCCTAGAGTTGTTTACTCTGGCGATTTGATAAGTGATGACCCAGAGGTAAAGCCTGTTTACGACAACATACCAATAATAGAACTATATAAAGGTCAGCAGTTGATGATTGAAGCTGTTGCAAGGCTTGGAATTGGTAAAGAGCATTCGAAATTCCAGCCCGTTTCTGCTTGCTTTTACAAGATTATCCCAGAGATAAGAGTTGAGAAATGCTCTCTATGCGGTGAGTGTGTTGAAGTTTGCCCAAGAAATGTTTTGAAAATTGAAAAGAACAAAGTAGTGGTAATTAATCCATTAGATTGCTCCTTCTGCCTGGATTGCGTAAGGGTTTGCGAGGAAAACGCAATAAAAATAGAGGAGACAAACGATTTCTTGTTTACAGTTGAGGGAACTGGGGCGTTACCTATAAGGACCGTTATGAGGAAGGCTTTGGAAATTTTAAAGGAGAAAGCTGAAGAGATGAACAAGATACTTGAAGAGTTTTAAAGTTGCTCAGTTCTCCTCCTCCCCCTCTTACCGGGTTGAACTATTCCCAAATACCTTGCACATTTCGGACAGTAATAGGCTTTATAAGTTGCTACGTGAACGTTCTTCTCGCCAACCATTTTGATTATCTCATAATCAAGCCTTAAACCCCTATAGCCAACAAAAGTCTTAAATCTCGGAACTTTTCTTCCACAACTCGCACATCTCACCATGTAATCTTTTCCTCTCGCCTTACTCTGCTTGTACTCCCTAACGTATGGGGCTTTTGACATGTTTAGTTGTTGTTTTTATAGGTTTTAAACCTTTCGATTGCATCATTTTCATTATTACAATTACCATAAAACTTAAATAAGATGAACCGATAGATTTTATCATGCAAGAATTCCTAAAAAACTAAACGGTCTCAGAACTCTTCTCGTTTACGATAACGTTTATACACTTGAATTCCTCATATTTAACGAGATTTTACCGATTTTTAAGGATTTAAAGATTTACCACATTGTGTATTCTGAATGTACAAACAGAACTCTAAAGACTGCAAGCGAATCGTTTGCAAGGTTTAACAGAAGAGTTGGAAAGATTTTAAGTAACAGCAGTGTGGTAAAGATTGGGAAGTTTTCTAAAGTACCGTTTGGAAGGCTTCATAAGTTTATATCTCTAAACGATAACTACTTAGAAATACTTAAAGACGTACTAGAGGATTTGAGGGGTTTAATACTCTTTCACGGATTCTCTATACTCGTATTAAACAGTGATCAGAGGGATTTAGTAGAGATATTTGATTCGATTCCAGAATGTTCCACTCTTATCTGCGAGTGCAATAAGAGTGTTTACTCGTCAGAGTTTAACCTATTTTTCGATGCAGTTCTAGCGCTTAAAGTTGACGAGATGTCTTTGGGGGAGTTTCAGGTTTTGGAGGTATTACACAGCTCAAAATTCGATTTAATACCCGGAACTTGTGAGAGGTTTAGGTGGGAGTATGTTAGAGTTTGATGGAAATGTTATGATTTATGGGTTACCGCTCATTGGAAAAACGATTTTAGCTAGAAATATATTCCTTAGTAAACTCAAGGAGGGGTATGGAGGTGTTTACATAACAACTAATGACACTGGAGAGGATGTATTGGATTGGTTTAAGGATTTCGATGTAAACTTTAAGGTTATAGACTGCATATCTAAGACGATATACCCCGATTCAGCTGATACCGAGTTTATCAAAAGGGTTGCAAGCCCTATAGATTTAACCGGCATATCCGTTTGGACGAGTAGATTTTTAGACAGCTACTTCAGAAGTGGAAAGAGAGATGTCATAATACTACTCGATTCCCTTTCAACGCTACTCATGTATACGAATCCCCAGACTGTCTACAGGTTTTTGCATGTGGTGACGAGAAGAATAAGGGCTACAAAAGCCAAAGCACTTTACATAGTTCAAAAAGATATGCATGAAGAGAGGACTATTACAACACTTAAACACATGTTTGATGGTGTTATAGAAGTTAAAGAGGAATCTAATAAGAGGTTTTTGAGGTTTATCTCTTCAACGCAGAAAACTGATTGGATAGAGTTCTCAATAGATGGGAAGACGGTGGTAATATGAAATTGGGATTACCGATTATAGACGAATTAATAGATGTCCCAGCTGGGAAGGTTGTAACGTATTACGTTGATCCAGAGGTTGAAGGAGATGTATTCCTAATGCAAACAACTCAGAAAAACGTAGAAGATGGATACAAGTGCTGCTTTGTCACTACAAGTATGAGCCCAATGACCGTCAGAAATAGGTTTAAGGAATTTGGATGGGATATAAACGTTGAGAACTTCTCGATACTCGATGCTTACTCTGGAATCGTTGGAGACATATCAAACGAGAAATACTTCGTAAGAGATCCCTCAAATGTAGAAGAGCTGAGCGATACTGTTAAGATGACGATAGCTGAGAACGATTTAGTAGCTATATGTTCTCTCTCCACGATGATAGATCTATGCGGTGAAGACGTTTTAGAGCATTTTAAGGAGTGGTGTAAACTTGCATCCCTAAACGATTCGGTTTTAGTAGTTCAGTTTATAGCCTGGCCCTATGATGAAAAGATCGTTGAAATTGTAAAGGATTTGTCAAATGCCGTTATAACAGTCGGAGGAATTCACCACAGGGTTATACTCGGTCAATACTACGGACTACTAAAAGTCGATTGGACTGATGTCAAAGGGAAATCCGTATTATTTAAACTCGTTAAGCCGGGTGGTGTTAGGGCATATATTCCAAAGATACTTGTAACTGGCCCATACAACGCTGGAAAATCCACGTTTGTTCATGCGATATCTGAAAGGGCTATATCTGTTGATAGACTTGGAACAACTGTTGCATTAGATCACGGGCATGTAGAGTATAGAGGTTTCAGTATCGATGTATTCGGAACTCCCGGGCAGGAGAGGTTTGATCCAATACTAAAGGTTTTAGGGGGTGAAGCCTTAGGAGTAATTTTAATTGTAGATTCTACCAAGCCTGAAAGCTTTCCAAGGGCTAAGAAGATGCTTGAAGAAACGACTAGATTTGGTTTACCTTACGTTGTAGCGGCAAATAAGCAGGATTTACCAAACGCCTTAAGTCCAGAAGAGATAAGGAAGAGGATGAATTTGCCAGATGACGTCCCGATTATCCCAACTGTTGCCAATAAAGGTATTGGTGTTTACGAAGTTTTAGATGCGTTAATAGATCTCTTGATGAGGTGGAGTTATGAGCATTAAGGAGATGTTAGAAAAGGTTTTGAAGGATTTGAGAGCTATAGGTGACATAGAGGCTTCTGCAATAGTTTCAAGAGATGGTTTGCTCATTGCTGCAGACATCCCACAAAACGTTAATGCTGAGGCTTTTGCTGCAATGACGGCAACTATGCTTGGAGCGGCTGAAACCGCAAGCTCTGAACTGGGTAAAGGTATTCCGGAGAGAGTAATCGTTGAGAGTAACGCCGGAAAGATCATAGCCACTGGAGCTGGTGGAAAAGCTTTGCTTGTGGTTATGACGAATCCTAAGGCAACCCTCGGCTTAGTTTTACTTGAGATGAGTAAGGCGAAGGAGAAGATTAAAGATATTTTGAGGTGATTTAATGGATGAGTTGTTAAGGATAAAGATATCTGAAAGGTATAGCAGAAGGGAGATACTTGATAGATTTTTAGAATTGGATGAAGAGCTTTGCAGACTTAGATTAGCCGATTTCGACAACATTGCTGCTTTTCCAGCAGCGCTTGTATTGGGGATGTACGAGGAAATCAGGAAGATAATTGGAAAGGCAGCAAGGGGTTTAATGGTTAGAGCGGCAAGGTTGGCGGCAAAGAGGTATATCGAGAGGTTTAAGAATACAGACGATCCGATATTTGCAACTATAAACTATTTAACCCTCTGGTCAGCATTGGGGTGGGGTAGAGCTAGACTCGAAAGGGAAGAAAACAAAATGAGGTTTGTATTCGAATACACTTTTGAAGGTACGAATTACAGAGATGTAATTGGAGAGAGCGATGAACCGATGTGCTGGATAGCTTTTGGTTTTATATGGGGATTGCTCGAATCCGCATTGAAGAGAAGTATAAGGGGAGAGGAGAAGGAGTGCATTGCAAAAGGAGATAGTAGATGTGTGTTTGAATTCGAATGGGATTGATGCAAAAACTTTTATTGAGCTTTCAATGATCCCTTTATATGACACTGATTGAAGATGCTAGGAGAGGTATAGTTGATGAATTCGTTAAAAAAGCAGCTGAGAATGAGGGTTTAGATGTAGATAAACTTCTCAGGCTCATAGCTAAGGGTTATGTTGTAATCCCTAAAAACGTTTTGAGGGATGGAATAGAGCCTAAGGCTATAGGTATGTTTGTCTCAACTAAGGTTAACGCTAACGTTGGAACTTCTATCGATTACGTCAACGTTGAAGAGGAGGTTGAGAAAGCTATTGTTGCACAGAGGTATGGAGCTGATGCAGTCATGGATTTATCCACAGCTGGAGACTTAGATGAGATAAGGAGAAGGATTATGGAAGTTGTGAGAGTTCCCTTTGGAACTGTTCCGATTTATCAGGCAGCAAGAAGTCGTAAGAGAGTCGTTGATATGACAGAGGACGATTTCTTCAAAGCTGTTGAAAGACATGCAAAAGACGGTGTAGACTTCATGACTATTCACGCTGGAGTTAATTGGATAACGGTTGAAAGGCTTAAGAGGTCTAAGAGATTGCTCGGAGTAGTTAGTAGGGGTGGAGCTATAACGATTGGTTGGATGCTCTACAACGAAAAGGAGAACCCGTATTACAAGGATTTCGATTACTTGCTGGAGGTTCTGAAGGAATACGATGTAACTATAAGCTTAGGCGATGCGTTTAGACCTGGCTGTATACACGATGCTGGAGATAGAGCCAAGTATACAGAGTTCATAGTTTTAGGTGAACTCGTTGAGAAATGTAGAGAGGCTGGAGTTCAATGTATGGTTGAAGGGCCTGGCCACGTTCCACTCGATCAAATCGAAACATCCGTTAGAGCTATGAAGTCTGTGACGGATAACGCTCCACTGTATTTATTGGGGCCCTTAGTTACAGATATAGCCGCTGGATACGATCACATAGCAGCAGCGATTGGTGCGGCAGTGGCTGGAATGTCTGGTGCAGATTTCATATGCTATGTAACACCATCTGAGCATTTGGCATTGCCAACGGTTGAAGACGTTAAAGAAGGTGTAATTGCGGCTAAGATTGCGGCACATGCAGTCGATCTTATAAAAGAGGGACAAAGGGAAAGGGCTAGGATGAGAGATTACATGATATCTCTCGCAAGGAAGAAGTTCGATTGGAATAAGCAGTTTGAACTTGCAATAGATCCAGAAAGAGCCAGGGAGATTTGGATTAAGAGAAAGCCAAAAAGTGGAACTTGCAGTATGTGTGGAGATCTATGTGCCATAAAAATTGTTAAGGAGGCTTTTGAAAAGAATTAAGATTTTTTAACGATTTCTACTGAACAATCCGAACTTAGAAGTTTTTGAATAATTCCGACTTTTTCCTCTTATGATGGGAAGTAGAGATTCATTTATTTCGTAACCGATGGAGTTTCTCTTTAAGTTTATAGCTACTCTTATAGTAGTTCCAGTTCCGAGGAATGGATCTAACACGGTGTCACCGATTATTGAGAACACCCTAATTAGTCTATATGGGATTTCCTCAGAGAATGCGGCAACTCTTCTCTCTTCAATCGTTTGCTTAGCTCCAGGTATTTCCCAGATTTGTGTAAACCATCGATCTCTCTCCTCCTTAGTACAAGCACTTGCATACCTCAAAGGACCTTTCGGCTCGAATTTTCTTGGCTCTCCTTTTCTAAAAATCAAAATGTATTCACAGTCTAAGGTCACATAAGCATTAGTGTAAGAACCTTGAACAAAAAAACGCTCCTTTCCCTTTATACTTCGGTTTATTTGTAGGCTTTTTCCATAAAATGTATGGTAAAGTTATAAATCCTATTCTTTCGCAGTGCTCAATTACTTTTGAATGATTTGGAAACAATCTAAACATTCCACCTATGCTTCGAGTAGATTCTCCAATGTTTATACAAGTAATCCCACCTTCCACAAGTACTCTGTGACACTCCTTCCAAACTTCTGCAAGATTAACAAGAATTCATAGATTTCTTTTACATATCTCTCCTTCTTTCTCTTGCTTGCTTCAATCTCCATCTTTTTCCAAGTCTTATCGATTCTCTCATCAAGTTTCTAAACAAATCATCCCACATCTCTATCATCGGATACAGTGGAGAAGTAACAATCAAATGAACACTCTCATCCTCTACCTCTTCCATCTCCCTTGAATCCCCGATTATTACCTTATGGAATGTTTTCAATTCTTCCATAACCCGTGTACATCGAATTCAATAAGTTTAGTATAGATACCTCGCTATATCCCAATAAGGTTTATATTGAAGTTCTTTAATCTTATACGTGTCATTACTGATCTTAGATACAACACTTAGAGATGGTGAACAAACACCTGGTGTTTCGCTGAGTGTCGAACAGAAGGTAATGGTTGCTGAAGCTTTGGATAGCTTAGGTGTAGACATAATCGAAGCTGGAACTGCTATAGCGTCTGAGGGCGATTTCAAAGCGATTAAAGAGATATCTGAGAGAGGGTTGAATGCCGAGATTTGCAGTTTTGCAAGGATTAAAAAAGAAGACATAGACGCTGCAGCAGATGCAAATGCTGATTCGATATTTATGGTTGCTCCATCGTCAGATATACACATAAGGGCTAAGTTTCCCGGAAAGAGTAGAGAGGATGTAATTCGCTACTCAGTTGAAGCAATAGAATATGCAAAGGAAAGGGGATTAGTTGTTGAATTCGGTGCAGAGGATGCTTCAAGAGCTGATTTCAACTTCGTTTTGAATCTATTTGAAGCGGCTTTAGATGCAAAAGCAGACAGACTAACATTCGCTGACACAGTTGGAGTTTTAACACCGGAAAGAGCTGAAAGGATAATGAGAGAACTCACTACGAGGTTTAGCGTTCCTATTGCAATTCATTGTCATGACGACTTCGGATTGGCTACAGCTAACACAATCTATGCGATAAAAGGTGGTGCAAAGGAGTTTCACGCAACGATCAATGGGATTGGAGAGAGAGCTGGAAATGCCGCCTTAGAAGAAGTCGTAATGGCTTTGGAATACCTATACGGTATAAAGACGAAGATAAAAAAGGAGAAGATTTATAACACTTCTAAGCTTGTCGAAAAACTCACAAGAGTTGTTGTTCCACCAAACAAGCCTATAGTTGGCGAAAACGCATTTGCACACGAAAGCGGAATTCACACCTCAGCACTGTTTAGAGATACATCGACTTATGAACCGATATCCCCCGAAGTCGTTGGGAGGAAAAGAGTAATAGTTCTCGGAAAGCATGCGGGAAGGGCTAGTGTTGAGGCTATAATGAAGGAACTCGGTTACAAGGCTACTCCAGAGCAGATGAAGGAAATCTTGATGAGGATAAAAGAGATTGGCGACAAGGGTAAGAGGGTTACAGATGCTGACGTAAGGGCTATAATTGAAACAGTTCTACAGGTTAAGAGGGAGAAAAAGGTTATACTCGAAGATTTAACGATATCAAGCGGCATGAAGACTATGCCAATGGCGAGCGTTAAGATTAGGATAAATGGTGAGGAAAAGGTTGAAGCCGCTGTTGGAGTTGGGCCAGTCGATGCGGCTATAAACGCTATAAGAAAGGCTATAAGAGACTTCGCTGATATAGAGCTTGTAAGCTATCACGTAGATGCTATAACTGGAGGGACAGATGCGTTAGTTGAAGTAATAGTTCAGCTTAAAAGGGGTAATAGGATCGTCACTGCAAGGGGCGCGAGAACGGACATAGTAATGGCTTCAGTTGAAGCATTTGTCGAAGGTTTAAACATGTTAATCTAATAAAACGTTTATTATCGCTAAAGTTGAATCCCTTGCAATCTCTGGTATACTACCTCCCCCTAATACAACTATTAACTTCTCATCGCATACCTCAGCGGCTAAATCCTTCAAAATCTTCGCAATTTTAACGTAATCGTTTACAGTCAAACCTATATCACCGTAATCACCTATATGTGTATCGTGCCCAAAGTACCAGAATATCAGATCTGGCTTGTAATCCCTTGCCCTATCACAGAATTCATCAATAAATTCGAAGTAATCTCCACTGAAATAGCTTCTATCAATCTTTAATCCATCTTCAGATGTGTAATTACTATAACATATACAGAAGTGCAAAACTTTCATATCTCTAACGAGCTCCCTCGTCCCATCTCCATGGTGGGCATCCGTATCTATTATTGCAATCCTCTTCTCTCCAAACTTCTCGAAGATGTTGTATATGCTCAACACGACATCGTTAAAACAGCAGTAACCCCAAAAGTAATTTCTCCCAGCGTGATGTCCGCCAGCACCTATGTAGCAGAAGGCGTTTCTGAGTTTGCCCTCTATAACCATTTCACCAGCTTTCACAACACCTCCGGCAGAATGCCAAGCGGTTGAGCAAAGTGGATCCATCTTTACACCTTCAAGTAAGTCCCTCGTGTGAACCTTGAGTATCAGTTCTTCATCAACTCTAGGACACTCTATTAGTAAGAAGTTTTTCCTATCTCTGAAAACTTCAAATGCTTTTGGAAAGTCCCTAAGCCTGTTTCCAAGTGTTAAATAACTTCTTCTGCTAAAACTTGGATGATAAAAAACTCCGGTTGGTTTCATCGAAAGCTTTTCAGCTAAACTCTTAAAATCACTTTCTATACAAATGCATTCGTATCTATAACTTTTTATCATTAAAACTAAGCAAAATGTTTAAGTAATATAATGTCCGACAATATATGCCAGTCTGGAAGACGTATAGTATATGGGTGGAACTTGAATGGGTGAAACATGCTATACTTTATTGAGTCGGTGGAACAATGCCTCCAACTCGAAAGGTGAGCATAAGGTTAACAGAGAAGTACTACGAGATGCTCGAACTACTTGTAGAAATCGGAGAGTTCACCTCTGTAAGCGAAGCTATAAGGGAGGCGGTAAAGTTGCTCATAGAGAAGTACGAAGAGAAGATCGAAGGTTACGTGAAGTATGGTAGGTTTCGTTAGGGGGTTGTAGTATGAAGAGTATAATTAGTAAGGCTCAAGAGTTTTTAGAAAAGGAGAGTTTTAGAAGGAATAATGTAAAGGATTTTGGAGCTCCAAGGATTGTTGTAGTCGGTTGTGGTGGTAGTGGATGTAATACTGTTCACAGGCTTTACAACATGGGTATTAACACTGCTACGACTATTGCTGTGAATACCGATAAACAACACCTGTTGATGATTAAAGCTCATAAAAGGGTTTTAATCGGTAGAAGTATTACTCACGGCTTAGGAGCTGGAGGATACCCCGAAATTGGAAGGAAAGCGGCTGAACTTGCGAGAAATAAGTTAGAGGAGCTTTTAAATGACGCAGACATAGTTTTCGTATGTGTAGGCTTGGGAGGTGGAACGGGAACAGGTGCCTCTCCAGTTATTGCAGATATAGCTAAAAAGCAAGGGGCAATAGTAGTTGCCTTCGCTCAGATGCCATTTAAGTTTGAAGGTGCCCGAATTCAAAAGGCTATTCAAGGACTAAACGAGTTAAAAGAGATCTGTGATACCGTTGTGGTTTTAGACAACAACAAACTCCTTGAATATTATCCGAATTTGCCAATTGATGCTGCTTTCAGCGTAATGGATCAACTGATCTCTGAGACTATTAAGGGGCTATCCGAAACCATAATGATTCCCTCCCTCGTAAACATAGATTTTGCTGATTTGAAAGCAGTCATGAATCACGGCGGTGTTGCCGTTATGCTCGTAGGTGAAGCGAAGTCTCAAGACAAAGCAAATGCCGTTGTTAGGGAGTGCTTGTCCCATCCACTACTCGACGTAGATTACAGGGGTGCAACTGGAGCCTTAATACACATCTCCGGTGGACACGATTTAACTTTAAAGGAGGCTGAGGAGATTATAAGGAATCTAACTTTTGAACTCGCTGACAATGCGAACGTGATATGGGGGGCTAGGATTAGTAAAGAATTCGAGGGGTTTGTAAGAACTGTAGCCATAATGACTGGAATTAAAGATAGGGACTTCGTTGGATCATTCGACTACGATTTCAATAGTAGCTTAAGGGATTTCAAGGATAACTACCGTAGCAATGTTAAAAATAATAGTAGCGATATCGACTACATAATTCGAAGACAGTACATATGATCGTTGAGATATCTGTAGTCCCGATAGGTGTTGGTGAATCACTCAGTAAATACGTAGCTGAGGTTTTGAAGATTTTAGAGGAAAGGGGTTTAAAATATCAGCTCACACCTATGGGAACTATTGTCGAGCTTGAGGAGTTTGATGAACTCTGTAGGCTTTTAAAGGATTTCGATTCAAAGCTGTTTGAAATGGGTTCGAAAAGGAACTACTATGTTTTGAAGATCGACAACAGGATTAAGGGTAGTTCTATGGAGTACAAGATTAAATCCGTTCTTGAGAAGATGAGATGATATTAAAAGTTGGAGGTAGTGTAGTAGATAAGTTGGATCTGTTAGTAGATGCCTTAAGATTCTGCGATTGGGCGTTGATAATCCCCGGTGGATGGGTTTTTGCAGATAAGGTGAGAGAACTCGATAGGAAATTTCGCTTGAGTACATCTACTTCTCATTGGATGGCTATTACTTGCATGAACTTATACGGCTACTTCATCTCAGAGTTTGGATTCGATTTGGTAGAGCCTGAGGATTTTGATGAGATAGAGCTTAAAGGTGTTAAAGTTTTACTTCCCTATAAGTTGTTAAGAAGATATGACGAACTCCCACATTCTTGGGAAGTAACATCTGATAGCATAGCCGTTTGGATTGCATCAAAACTAAAACAGAGAATAGTTGTCAAGGTAACCGATGTAGAGGGGTTATACATCAACGGAAAACTCGTAAAGGAAATTGATGCTTCAAACATAAGTGGTGAAACTTGCATCGATAAATACGCACCAAAACTCCTAAAGGCTTATGGAATAGACATGTTTATCTGCAGAATCGATAGGATAAAGGATTATATACTCAGTGGGAGTTGTAGGGGAACACTCATTAAAGGGAGGTGAAAGTTTGGAAGAGCTGAGATGTGTAACATGCGGTGCGCCTCTCGTGGGAACGAATTACGTTGCTTTCCCATGTCCTGAGTGTGGTGAAACGATATACAGGTGTAAGAGATGCAGAAGACTTGGAAATCCATATAAATGTGAAAACTGTGGATTTGTAGGACCTTAGCTGAGGTGATGACATGGGTAGGGTTTTGATGAAATTGAGAGTTATGCCAAAAGACGTAGATGTAGATCTAGATAAGTTAATGGATGAAATAAAGAACATCCAGATTGAAGGGGTAGAGATAAGAGATCACTCGAAAAAACCGATAGCATTTGGCTTAAAAGCTTTAGAGATTCTTGCCGTTATGCCAGATACAGAAGGAATAGGTGACAAATTTGTGGAAGAGATTCAAAAGATTGAAGGCGTTGAAAGCGTTGAAGTTGAAGGCGTTGAGTTATTATGAAGCCGATTAAGATCGTAACACCACCCCTTGCAGCGAACTGCTACTTACTACTTGATGAGAAGAAGGCGATAATAGACGTTGGTGGAGATTTCGAGTTCATAGTTAGGGCTATTAAGAGATATATAAATCCAAAGGAGTTGGACTACGTTTTTTTAACTCACTCTCATTTCGATCATGCAGCAGCAGCTGGGCATTTTAAGGGGTTGGCAAAGATAGTAATGCACGAAAAGGAGTATGAGCTTTTGAAGTCTCAAAACTTTACGTCTATTCTGTTTGGAGTTAAGTTTAAGGAATTCGAGCCAGATGTATTTGTTAGGGGTGGAGAGGTTTTTGAATTGGGCAAGATCACGCTTGAGGTAATTCACACCCCTGGGCATACTCCTGGAAGTGTATGCTTTTACGAACCGAATAAGAAGTGGCTGTTCAGTGGGGATACGGTATTTGCCTACGGCAGCTTTGGAAGAGTGGATTTACCCGGGGGAAGTGCAATAGATCTCATAAGATCTATTGAAAAGTTAACTAAGCTCGACGTAAGAAACCTATATCCGGGGCATGAAGAGGTGATCGAGGGTAATGCAAGAGATCACATAATGCAATCGTATAAAATCGCTAAGATGTTTTTATGATTTAATTTATGCATAAGTTCTGTTGAGATCTTAAGTATCTAATTAATTTATAAATTCAATTAATAATAAATAAATAAATTAAATGAAGAATGAAGTAAAAATATTAAGGGATCGATTAAAAACGCTCTAATTTAAACCTAAATAGCTCTGTTAGATAGTATATCGGCATGAACATTAATATATCACGATTGTTTACTATTTATTGGACTGCATTGTGGCGATAAAATTTAAAAATTTTTATCTCAACTGCATCACTCTCCAATGTGAAAGTCGCTTTAGGTGGAACTTTTGAACCACTTCATGAAGGGCATAAGAAGCTTATAGATATAGCGGTAAAACTCGGCGGAAAGGACTTGATGATCGGAATTACAAGCGATTCTATGGCTAGGGAAAGAGTTAGAAGTGTTTTACCATTTAACATTAGAGCTGAGAACGTCAAGAGATATATCTTGAAAAAATATGGATTTGAGCCAAAAATAGTAATGATCAGTGATAGATTTGGGAAAACTCTGGAAATGGACTTCGAATATCTAATAGTTTCACCGGAAACGTATAAAATTGCGTTAGAGATAAACAAACGAAGAGAAAAGATGGGTAAAAAGAAGATAAAAATCGTAAAAGTCGACTGGGTTTTAGCTGAGGACGGAAAACCTATTTCTTCAACAAGGATAAAAAGAGGAGAAATAGACCGGTATGGGATATTGATAGAGTAATGTAGAGGGTAGAACTCGTTCATAAAGTCATTAAGAAGAAAATTGAACAGTTTACAGCTTGTAAAACAGAGCTTAATAGAAAAATTTATAAAAAATAATAAAAAGTATTAGCAATATGTTGAATTAATCTAATAGGAGGAAGAAAAATCATATGAAGTAGTTTAAAAGAGTTCATCTACGAGTTAATAAAGTTTTTTCAAAGCACACAAGAACAATGCTCATAGCCATCAAAGAAAATACATCAGAGAGCTGTTAAAGACTTGATATTTTAAGAAATACAATAATGATGTTTTAAGCTTGAGGAACATCATATAATAGCAACAAATTTTTTTCTTGGAGATTAAATTATATTATATGCCAACTGGTGTGTTTTTCCATAAGGAATTCATAGGAAAGAATTGGCCAATCGTCGGGGATAGATATGCAGGATTTGAAAAAATTATAGAGGATTTCTCAAAAGATCCCAAAATCGTCGTAATTGAGCCAGAACCTGTTTCTGAAGAACTTCTGCTCAAAGTTCACACTAAGGAACTTCTGGAAGAGCAGAAGAAGGCATGGTATTATCACGGAGCAAGACTAACAGTAGGAGGATTTGTTAAAGCATGCGAGATGGTTTGGAAAGGTGAGTTGAGAAATGCTGTCGTATTTCTCGTTGCTGCGGGACATCATGCTTCAAAATCATCAGCTTGGGGTGGAACATATCTATCCTGCATAGGTCCCGCCTTAGTTAGGCT
>CAYWXE010000039.1:0-15596 GCA_964462505.1 uncultured archaeon
CCAACTCCAACTCCAACACCTAAGACGTATTCTGGAGTAGACGTAATATTTGAAGATAAAACAAACCCAGATGTTCCAATTGAGGTTACGATCAAAGATGTTGACGTTGACATGGCGACTTATACGATGTCATTAGATTACGGAGACGTCCTCAAGTTTACAGTTGACGTTCCCGAGAAGGCCACAATTAAGTTAGTAGATCTCGAAACTGGAGAAGCAATATGGACAGAACAAATAACTGGATACAAAGAATTTGAATTAGACACAGTGGGATTGGGAATTAAGCCTTCTAAGTATACGTTAAAGATTTCTGCTAGCTATGGTGGTGAAACGAATGACTTTAACATGAACGATGCAACAACGTATACAAAGGTTACAGTTGGAACTGATGTTTATACACCAGTAAACTTCGTATTAGAAGTTAAACCAAAAGAGGTTGAGAAGCCAATGGTCGAGATAGAACTGAAGAATCCAACAAATGAAATTGCAAAGGGTGACTTAGTTAAGTTTGAGATAAGGATATACGGTGCTACACAAGGTACTTGGACATTGGAGGGTCCATTTAACAATACCGAATACAAGGATAAGGTATTCACCGTAGAAGATCACAAGTATACGTTAAAGATATACACTTCAGACATATTGCTTAACTGGGATGGTAGAACTGGAGCATACAAGTTAAAGGTTAAGAGCGGAGAGACTGAAGAAACTTATGAATTCAAGATTGTAGGATTAAGCATCAGTGTAAACGTTGACAAGGAAGAGATCAAATTAGGACAAAAACTCAAGGTGTACGGTGTAACCAATGTTGCAGAATCCGGTGGCAGCTATGATGTCGGTGACAGGAACACGGTGACGATCTATGTATACAACAGTACAACTGCTGAAGACAAATATCTCGTAACAACTAAGACTGTAGATGTAGAAGAAGATGGAACATTCGAGAAAAAGATTAAGTTTGAGCTAGGATGGGACACTGGAACCTACAAGATCAAAGCTGTAGTAACTACGGGATATGGATTTACAGAAGATGCAAGTGTTACAGTTGAAGTTAAGAAGCCAGATCTAAAGATTACAATGGACAAGCTATCATATGCAAGAGGTGAAGACATAAAGATCAAGGGTGAGACAAGCTTACCAGCTGGAACTGAGGTAATAGTTGAAGGATTAGACGACTTCACAAATGCTCCAGAAAAAGTTAAAGCATTGGTTGATACTGAAGGTAAATTCGAAACGAAGAAATACTACGTTAAATCCGATGCCGCATTATCAACCTACACCGTTAAGGCTTACATCTACAAGCCAGGAACAACAGAAAAGTTGGTAGAGGATTCGGTAAGCATTAAAGTTGTAAGGCAGTCATTAGAGGCAACAATTGATAAAACTGTAGTTGCCAAGGGTGGAAAGGTAAAGATAGATGGTACAACAACTGTTGATGTAGTATACATATACGCGGACGAGTCAGATGTATTCGAGGGTGTAGCTGAACTTCCATTTGAGAGTAAAGCGTTCAAAGTTGCAGATTATCCAACTAAGGCTGTAGACGTAAGTGACAACAAGTTCGAAACAACGTTAACGGTATTAACAACCGCTGATGCTGGAATGTATACGTTATACGTGTTCGCTCCAGCTGATCCGAACAGAATCGATCCAGTATCTGATGCCCAGAAGATATTCTCAGTACAGGTAACAGAGGTAGGATTCACAAATGTTCCAGAAACGGTAACAATGGTAAGAGGACAAGATGTCGATGTTAAAGTTTACGTTACAGCACCAGAACCGGAGGACGTATACGTCAAATGGTCATTCAAGGGATATGGAATTGAAACTAAAGCCGAGAGGAAAGATCCAACATCTGAAGGAGAAGTTAAAATAACGCTCTATCCGTTCTATAACGATACCACTGAAACACTAGTATCAGAGGGTTCACCAGGCGAATTACTTGCAACTGGTGTCTACACCTTAACACTTAAGCTCTACTGGGAGGCTACAGATGAGGAAATCGAGGAGGCAAGAACAAAGATTCCAGTGGAGGTTATATCTCCAGAACTAGAGGTTAGCATTCCAGAATACGTGGTCAAGGGTGATCAACTCAAGGTTACTATAAATACCAATAGAGCGGAGGGTTATGATGGAATCTACGTAATACTAAAGGCTCCAATGAAGAAGTACATACAGCAAGTATACACAGATGAAAACGGAACTGCTATAGCAACATTTGAAACAGCAGGACTGGACTTAGGCGAATACAAGGTCTACGTAAGAGATACCATGAAGACGATTAAGTCGGGTTATGCAGTTGGAGACTTCTACGATGTCGATCCGACCGAGGCGTATGCTAAGAACTACTGGGCACAGGATGACATACTAGTAGTTAAGAAGGTTGAAATAGTTTCAGCACCACCGACAACTCCAACTACTACTCCGGCAACGACTCCGACGACACCAGTTACGACTCCGACAACGACTCCGACAACTCCGGCTACTACACCGACGACACCTGTAACAACTCCAACAACACCAACCGGTCCAACGCCCGGCTTCGAAGCAATATTTGCAATTGCTGGCTTGTTAGCAGTAGCATACCTGCTGAGAAGGAAGTAAACCTAAATTTTTAACTTTTTATTTATTTATTTAATCTATTTTTACCCCAATACAAAGCATTTTTAAACTTCACACCTTTGTAAAACCTATGAGAAAAATCCCGATTACGATACTGCTCATAACGACTCTTCTATTGGTAATCCAAATCGCTACTGCAGTTGAACGTCTAACAGTTAACGACTTTAAAGAACCAAGTCCTAGTATAAAGATAAGCGGAAAATACAGCATAAGCCGTTATGCCGAACCTGGAGAGAGGGTTGAAATCAAATACGTTATAGAGCCAAGAGATGAAGACTGCGCAAAAAAACTCGATAACAGGTATTACGAATTCATAAGTGATCTCGAAAACGTGGAGATAAAGGTAAGGGTGTTTTACAAAAACGATGGGATTGTTCAGCATCCAATTCCAGATAAAGACGAAATCGGGGACAACTATCTCAAAATAGAATTAGATGAAACGGAGTACGGAGTGGAAAAAATTGTCGTAAACGTAACCGGGATAGTTCCAGAGATAGATACGAGGTATAAAGAAATAAAGGCTATCTATTTCGATATAAGTGATGCAGACGAGAACGTGTTACCAGAAGTTGAATTAAAGGTATACAACATCAGTAAGTTTAACAAAGATGTAAACACATTTAAAGGAGAATTGAAAAGTGTTGAAAGTGATATATCCTATCTCAAATCAAGAGGCTATGACGTTACAAATCTTTCAGTTGAGTTTGAGGATCTGAAAAAATCATTGGACATGGCTGAGGAGTATCTAAAATCGGAAGATTACAAGAATTGCAATGAAAAACTCAGTTACATCGAATCGAATTTAGACAATCTCTTGAAATCGATTGTAAAACTGAAGGCAAACGCCTTCTACGTAGATGTATCTAACGATTTAAACAATATCTCTTCCAAGCTTAAACGGGTTGAGGAACTTTTGATGAGTATTGCCAATTACATCAACAAATCCACATATTCAAGATTTAAGAACGAGTACAAGGATTTAAAAGATTACTACGATGATGTAAAGTATAACGTTATGAGTGCCAAGAGTTACATAGATTTAGGTAATTACGATAGAGCCGTTGAGATATTAAAAGAGCAAAAACCAAAGATAAGAGATCTAATAAGCAAGTGCGATGAGTTGTATACAAAACTCACATCTGTGAAGAGGAGTGGATTCGATATACTTACATTGATAACACGGCAAATCCTATTAGTACTCATACCGATTATAGTAGCATCGGCTTTAGCGATAGTACTACTCAAAAGGAGGAGAAAGGGGAAGTGGGACGAGCTCGGTTAAATTATCTTCGCAGAATCCCTTCCACCTACCACAACGGAATCTATTAACTTCGATGGAAATATTCCATTCTCAACAACACCGGGAATTGAATTCAAATCTCTTTCAAGCTCATCCGGCTTGTCTATCACACCAAAATCGCAATCTAAAACGAAATTTCCGTTGTCCGTAATAATTGGCCCGACTTTTCCCCTTCCCCCTCTTAAACAAACACTACACATCTTTTCAAGTTTCCTCTTAACGAATCCGTAGGCAAACGGTAAGACTTCAACTGGAATAGGCTTATTCAACTTTTCAGATAGCTTTGATTCATCGACTATTATGACAACCCTTTTGCTCGCAGAAGCAACCACCTTCTCCCTCGTCATAGCAGCTCCTCCACCCTTGATACAGTTCAGTTTTGAATCGACTTGATCCGCTCCATCGACACATAAATCAAGCTCATCGTAGCTAAACAGATCTACAATCCTTATCCCATTTCTAACAGCCGCTATATGGGATTGATAAGAGGATGGAACTCCGTAAACAACTAAACCCTCCTCCTTTATCCTCCTTCCAAGCAAATCCAAGAAGATTTCAACCGTTGAACCACTACCAATCCCCAAAACCATTCCATCTCTTACAAGCTCAACGGCAAGCTTAGCCGCGTTAACCTTTTCAATCATTTAACCACCTTTTAACGTCTTCAAAATCAACTCTTGCAGTCAAATCTATGGAGAGGGGCGTTATAGACACACTTCCCCTCCTCAAGGCGTATATATCTGTTCCCTCATCAGCATCTTCAACTTCTATCCCGTAAATCCAGTAGTACTCCTTTCCCCTCGGATCGTATCTCTTCTCAATTCTTATGCTGTACATCCTCCTCGCAAGTCTCGTTATCTCAATCTTGCCGTTTGGATTTAAAGGGATGTTGACGTTTAACAAATCCACTCCTTTCGGTAACCCCTTACGCAAAACCCTCTGAGCTATATCACTCAAAACCTCTTTGGCATAACTGAAATCGAAGTCACATGTTAAATCGAACTTCTTCACATTCGGCATCTGCACAGATATCGCTATTGCTCTACTACCCTGAGTAGCCGCTTCTAAAGCTGCGCAAACAGTTCCAGAAGTTGTAACTGCTTCAGTGGAGAGGTTTTCTCCCATATTTATGCCGCAAACCGTTAAATCAGGTATATCACCGATAACCTCGTGGATTCCGATTATAACTGCATCGGTTGGAGTCCCGTCTATTGCAAAAACCTTCATGTCGTTTACCTTTACCTCAGAGATCCTTATCGGTGACATTATCGAAATACTCCTACCAACTGCACTCCTCTGAACGGCAGGAGCTACTACGTATACCTCTCCAAATTCGGATAAGACATCATACCCAGCTTTTAATCCGGCTGAGTATATCCCATCGTCGTTCGTCAATAAAATCCTATACCTTCTCATCGATCTCGTGTATGTACATCGCTATCTCGTTGACAACACTCTTATCGAGTTTCTTGTCTATTTCCACACCTTTACTCCTTGCAATCTCCTTAACCTTCTCGAAGTGCAGTGAGAGCTGTGTGATTACGTACATCTTTAGCAAGTGGAAGTTCCTCTTGATCTCTTCATAACTTGCCTTTCCCTCTCTGTACAGCTTTAGTATCTCATCGCAATCCCTCTTAAACATCTCGACTATTTTTTCAACATCTGTTAGCTCGTAAGCCCTCTCAACTCCGACTTCTCCTCTCACAAGCTCTCCCAGCTTATCCAAATACGTGTTTATGTACAACACCACAACAACCACCTCAATTCTCGTATTTCACATCTAAACTCATAAAGTCTTCAGCGATTAAAACGTTTTCAAAAACCTCCTTAGCCTCCTTTAACAATGCACTCGCATCTTTGGAATACCTCGCACTTATATGTGTCAAGATCAACTTCCTAACGTTAGCCTTTTTTGCAACCTCTGCCGCCTCTCTTGCAGTTGAATGTCCACTTTCAACAGCCCAATCCTTCAAATCCTCTGTGAAAGATGCATCGTGGATTAATACATCAGCATTTCTCGCAATTTCAACAGTTCTCTCGCATGGCCTCGTATCTCCAGTGTAAACGACTTTTCTACCCCTCCTCTTCTCACCCAAAACCATATCAGGCGTTATAAGCTTCCCCTTCCAGATTATACTCTCCCCTCTTGCGAGTTTTGAATACAAAGGCCCAGGAGGAATTCCTAAAACCTTCTCAGCCTTTTCTCTATCAAACTTCCCCCTTCTCTCCTTCTCAACTAAAGCATAACCCAAACTTGGAACTATATGCTCTGTCCTAAACGCAACTATTTTGAAGTTTTCAAATTTAACCTCATCCCCATCTCTGAGTTCTTTAACAACTACTTCGTAGTTTAACTTGTCATAACCCAAATACTCGAAGATGTGCCTTAGGATTTCAGCGTTAGGTGAATATATGTGCAGAGGCTTTTCCCTCTCGTTTAAAGACATAGTCTCAAGCAATCCAAACAGACCAACGTAGTGATCCGTGTGCAGATGTGTAATGAATATGTGATCCAAGTTTCTAAATCCCGTCTTTGCTATCATCATCTGCCTCTGAGTACCTTCACCGCAGTCGAATAAGAATCTATAACTTCCAAATTGTATAAAAATAGACGGATGATTCCTATTAACACTCGGAATAGTACCAGAAGTTCCGAGAAAAGTTATTTTTAGTTGCATTAAGTTTCGAGAACTATTTCAATGTTCACATCCTTGGGGATTTGAATCCTCATTATCTGTCTCAAAGCCCTTTCATCTGCAGCTATGTCTATCAGCCTTTTGTGAATCCTCATCTCCCAGTGATCCCAAGTCTCACTTCCCTCTCCGTCTGGCGATTTTCTGACGGGAACTATCAACCTCTTTGTTGGAAGTGGAATTGGGCCACTTATCTCCACTCCCGTTTTCTGTGCGATCTCCTTGATCTGCTGACAAATCCTGTCCAAATCCTTGGGATTCAATCCAGAAAGTCTAATCCTCGCTTTAGGACCCCTGATTGGCATAAAAATCAAAAAAAGTTATTTCCTTGGAGTTACCTCTATCACCATTCCAGCGCCAATTGTCATACCCATGTCTCTTATCGCAAATCTGCCGAGTGGTGGTATATCCCTCGCTCTCTCGATAACCATTGGCCTAGTTGGCTCAAGCTTTACTATTGCCGCATCTCCCGTCTTTAAGTACTGTGGATTCTCCTCTTTAACAGCACCAGTCCTTGGATCTATTTTCTTCTGGATTTCAACGAATCTACACGCGACTTGTGCTGTATGTGCATGTACAACTGGAGTGTAACCGACTGTAATTGCTGTTGGATGCTGTAGTACGATTATCTGAGCTGTGAAGTCCTTTGCAACAGTTGGTGGATTGTCCGGATGTCCAGCAACATCTCCTCTCCTCAGATCTTTCTTGCTCACACCTCTTACGTTGAATCCTATGTTGTCTCCCGGATATGCCTCCTTAAGCGGTTCGTGGTGCATTTCAATACTCTTGACTTCACCTACGATTCCTGGTGGCTCGAATATGACCTTGTCCCCCACTCTGAGAACACCACTTTCAACTCTTCCAACCGGAACTGTTCCTACACCACTGATTGAGTAGACGTCTTGAACGGGAATTCTCAGAGGCTTGTCTACGAGCTTTTCAGGTGGCTTTAGTAAGTTAAAGGCTTCGAGAACTATTGGCCCTTTATACCACGGCATCTTATCACTTCTCTTAGCCACGTTATCGCCGTAGTAAGCAGATATCGGGATGAATGGAATCTCATCAACTTTGTATCCAACCATCTTCAACAGCTTGGCAACAGCCTCCTTTGTCTTCTCATAAGCCTTCTGATCGTAGTTAACCCTGTCCATCTTGTTTATAGCAACTATCATCTGGTTTATTCCAAGCGTTCTCGCAAGGAATACGTGCTCTTTCGTCTGTGGCTGAACACCTTCAACTACATCTACAACCAATACAGCCGCATCAGCCTGAGAAGCACCAGTAATCATGTTCTTAACGAAGTCTCTATGCCCAGGACAGTCTACAATCGTTATGTAGTATTTGTCGGTTTCGAACTTTCTATGAGCTATGTCGATTGTTAATCCTCTTTCCCTCTCCTCCTTTAACCTGTCCATTACCCATGCAAACTCGAAAGTAGCCTTACCCTTCTCCTCAGCTTCCTTCTTGTATTGCTCTATTATACGCTCGGGGATTTCACCCGTATCGTAGAGTAACCTTCCGATTAGTGTACTCTTTCCATGATCTACGTGTCCTATGAATGCTACGTTAATGTGCTCCTTCTCCTTCGGCATTTAAAACACCTCCTATTTTTAGGGCTTCTTAGACGGTATATAAAACTTTCACCGAGCTTATCGAAAGCCTTATTAAACATTAAAGTATAAGAATCTTGAGCGCCGGTGGTGTAGCCTGGCTAACACAGGGGCCTGCCACGCCCCAGCCCCGGGTTCAAATCCCGGCCGGCGCATAACTCTTTTTGCCTAAGGGTTGTCACAGTATACCATATGTTTGAAATTTCAAATCTGCGATAGTTTTAAGTTATTTAAAATTAAAAATTACAGTAGATGGAAGGTGGAGTAGTAGATGATATACTCGACAAGTTCATAAGTTACTATATTAAGTATTACGAAACGTTAATCGAGAGGTTTATAGATTTAAATAGTAGATGTCTTAACACCCTTAATGGTTTGTTTTTAGGCGATAATACCGCTGTTTTTAGGGCTAAAATTCAGAGGGGTGGAAGGATAAACGTACCCTCGATAGAACTTGAGAGGTTGAAGTTGAAAGAGGGTGAAATCGTTAAAATAATCCTTATAAGAGAAGATTAAATCCTATACATCCCACCACTAATCGGAATGCAAACACCCGTTATATATGATGCACGATCCG
This sequence comes from uncultured archaeon, assembly GCA_964462505.1. Taxonomy (GTDB): domain Archaea; phylum Halobacteriota; class Archaeoglobi; order Archaeoglobales; family Archaeoglobaceae; genus CAYWXE01. The sequence continues at coordinate 8,803 of CAYWXE010000039.1, forward strand.
ACGCTAGGAAAACCACTGGCTTTGCTATCTCTTCGGGCTTAGCAAATCTTCTAACTGGAATCTTTCCTACTATTTTTTCGTAAACCTTCTCTGGAATCTTGGCAGTCATATCCGTTTCTGTAAACCCAGGAGCTACTGCTAATACTCTAACACCAAATCTTGCAAGCTCTAATGCTAGAGCCTTAGCCATCCCTATTAGCCCAGCTTTAGATGCTGCGTAATTACACTGTCCAATATTTCCATCTTGACCGACTACGCTTGTAACGAATATTAAAACGCCTCTTCTTTCGATTAAATGATCTACAAAGGCTTTCGTAACGTAAAAAGCCCCAGTTAAATTTACGTTTATGACACTGTGCCAATCGTCTATCGTCATCTTTGTTATCAAAGCATCTCTCGTTATCCCTGCGTTATTCACCACTATGTCTACCTTTCCAAATTCCTCTACTTTCCTCTTCATTTCAACGACTTCATCCCAATTGGATACGTCAGCCCTTATTACCAAAGCTTCTCTTCCGTATTCTTTCACGATACCCGCAACTTCTAAAGCCAACTCTTCACTGCGTGGATTTGCATAGTTTATCACGACATCTGCCCCCTCTTTTGCACACTCTATTGCTATAGCTCTACCAATACCTCTCGATGCTCCCGTCACCAGTACGAGTTTTCCTCTTAGTAGCATGACATTTTGTCTCAATATAGATATATATAGTTTTTGGTATATAATATTATTTTCATCCAATATAATACTTATTTCGACGTGTAAAATATCGAATTATTTGTTATTATATTCTAATTAATAAAAGTAAATTTTTCCAATGATTTAACAGTATCATTTTAAACGGCATCGCTCTGCCATATTCAACCAAAATATTTAAATACATTTACCACATATTGCCATCATATGGTAATAAATGGATACATAAGACAGGCTATTGAGACTTGGAACAAGATGCTAAAAACTCAGCAGGAAGTTGTGAAAGAAGTGATAGAAGCTCAAAAGTTAACGATTCCACTTTTTACGCAATTCAATGTACTCCAAAAAAATACGGCTGTCTTTAGAGCGAGGGTTCAAAGCGGTGGTAGAATTTCAATTCCAGAGCCCGACAGAATCGCTCTGGATATTAAGGAGGGGGATATAGTTAAGGTGATTTTGATAAAGGAAGATGTTAGGAGGTGAGAGAATGGAATTAAAGGATTTTGTAGAGACTGGAAAGTTCTTCTACAAGATGGGGTTCAGTATAACAAAGACTACATTAGATCTGCTCAAAGTTGCAAGTGACAGTTATATAAGCATGTATGAGCTATACCTTAGACAAATACTACCAAGCGAAAGCTTTGAAGGTGTTAAAAAAGCTTTAAACACATTTGCCGAATCTCAGAGTAAAGTCTTTGAAAGCTTCAGAAAACTGTTGGAACAGATGGAAAAACAACAAGACGAAATAATCGACAGATTTACAGAATTCTTAAAGACACCTTCCGAAAAGAAGAAGTAAAACTTCTCCTTTTCTTATTTTTTTAAAAGAATATAAGGAAATCAATCCGATCTCTCTAAAATCCATGATATCGCTCTATTCCACAGAGTTTTATGTGCTCTCCTACTCACGGTTAAACCGATATGACCTTTATCAACACTTAAAATCAGCTTATCTCTGCTTGGAATTAAATTGTAAAAGGGTATGGCAGCTTCAGGAGGAGTTATGTGATCTTTCTCGGCTAAGAGTATTAAAACAGGCATTTCGATGTTGTCGAGATTTACTCTTATACCGTTTACATCGTACTCCCCTCTCAAAATTTCGTTCTTTTGATACCACCTCTCTATGTATTCTTCGTAAACACATCCAGGAATTGAAGGCGAATCGAAGATCCAGTGATCCATATACATAAAATCTTTAACAAATCTCTCATCGTTTGAGTTTTTAAGGAGGGATTGATACTTTTCAAGAATTAATCTCGCTGGATCTACGAGTAAAAACGCTATGTTCAATAGGTCACCGTATACGTTTCCGAGAGTTCTAGAGATCTTTTTTGGATCAACATTCTTAGCCCATATGGCAAGAGTGTTATCGGTATCAAAGTTCAGTGGTAGTGCTTGAAGTACGAGGTTCTTAACTTTTTTAGGATAAATCGAAGCATATATACAGCTCAATGTCGCCCCTAAACAGTAACCATGCAGTGTTACTGTTTCTACTCCCCTTTCATCTCTTATCAAATCCACGCAAAAGTCTATGTAATTTACATAATCCGATATTCTTAAAAATCTGTCAGCTCTCTTAGGATATCCCCAATCGATCATCCAAACGTCTAATCCAGCATCTAAAAACCTCTTCACAACGCTCACATCGGAGTGTAGATCTAAGATGTACGGTCTATTTATAAACGCATAAACAACAAGTAATGGGATCCTATACTTACGTTTGGATTTGAAGTGTAGAAGTTTAAACAACCAATCCTCATGAACTACTTCGTAATCGGAACTCCAAGGTTTTATCTCAATCTCTTTCAGAAAATCCACCATATACGATCCTCTCCAGTTTATCTACTCTTCTCTTTAAATCTTGAATTCTTTTATAGGCTTCATCTATCATTGATACAGTTGCAAACGGATTTAACGGATTATACTCCATTAAATCCTCAACATACCTTCTCGTGTAGTAGACGTAATCCATAAGACTTTCAACCATTTCCCTCTGCAAATTGACATATTTCTCAGACTTTAGAACCCTATCAAATTCTTCGGCAATGCACTTAATGAATTCACCTACGAATTCATCAAAATCCTGAGCCTTAACTTCACTTATGAATCTATCACACGCTTTACAATAGGTTTCCTTTAAGACCTTTGCAAACTCGTCGTATTTATTTACAAACTTATCGTATTCCTCTAAACTCGTATACAGATTTTCTATAGCAGACTTTGGGAGTATGAAGACTTCTTGCAGACATCTCCATTCAGATCGATTGCCACGAAGAGATGTAGAGACTTTAAGCATCAATTCGTACAGAGCTATTAGGTATTCAAAATAAGATCTTAGAAAGTCGAGATATGCGTTTATGATCCCATCAACCTTAGGGGTTTCGAAACCGAATAAGAAAAGTTTCAGCGGTCTTAGAAAGATTTTAAATATTTCTTTGAATATCTCTTCAAACCTATCGTCGTATTCGAGATTTCCAGATTTGTAGAGCTCCCACAACTCTTTGAGTTTCTCTCTTATCCTAATGTTTAGGAGTATCAATTCTATACTCTCTTTCGGTATACCCCGTCTGAGGAATGAGAAATCTATCATAATTTATAGTGTATTAGTAGAATATAAAACCCTTTCTAAATCTCCCTAGCTCTTTTCAATTCTCCACTCCTTTTAGAAAGCCAATCAGCAACTTCATTCCACATCTTCATAGCTCTTCTAGAAACGGCTAAACCTACATGTCCAACGTCTGCTTCAAAAACGGCTTTATCCTTACTACCTATGTAGTCTAAGAATTTTAAAGTGTTGTCCGGCGGTGCTAGATGATCCCTCTTTCCAACGACTGCTGCAACTGGCATTGTAATTCTTTTTGGATCTACTCTCTTCCCATATATGAACAGCTTACCCTCAGCCAATGCGTTTTCTTGATACAACTCTCTAACGTAATCTACGTAAGCTCCTGGGGCTACATTAACGCCGTCATGTATCCACTTCTCCATTTTAAAGAAGTCGTCTAAGAACTCTTCGCTTTCGGCGTTTAGAAACATATTAATGTACTTCGTTATGTAGTTGTCAAGTGGTCTAAGCGTTTTAAACCTCTCGGCTAAAAACCAAGCGGGAACATACCCAAAAGGTGCTACAACATCCTCTGGATTGAAAAACCTCTCATCTGAAAAGCTTACCAATCCACCAATTGTTTTATCGAAGTAAAGGGTTGATGCCAAGAATATTATATTTTTGACATTCTCTGGATAAAGAGATGCGTAGATCGCAGTCAACCCACCACCCATGCAGTATCCGAGCATAGAAACCTTATCTACTTCAGCGTATTCTCTCACAGCATCTATGAAGTCGTATAGGAACACGTCTACGTATTCGTCAAGCGAAAACTGATCTACGATAGTTGCATCTCCCCATTTGATCAAGTATACATCAAATCCAGCATCTAAAAACTTTTTAACTACACTTCTTCTAGGTGTTAAATCCAATATATATGGCTTATTTATTAAAGCGTAAACGATTACAAGTGGAGTTTCGTATTGTTTTTCGGTAGTTGGGATATACCTGTAAAGTTTCACACCGTTATCCGAGTATATTTCAACCTTTGGCGTAATCCCGACTTCGACATTCGGTATTAGATATGGTCTATCCTCATCTGGAAGTATAAACTCTCTGTTCTCCAAAAACCACTCAAATAATTTAAAAAACCTCCTGATACTACGCAAGTATTCGATAAAGATCATAACTTTACCACCTCCTTAAGAAGACTCTTTATCTCTTCTAATTCCTTTTTAAGTCTTCGAGTCTCCTTCTTTATATCTCCTTTAAGATCTACATACGCCTCGGAGAGTGCTACGATATCTTTTCTTGTTACAAGTCCGAGTGCGTGGAAAACGTAGTTGTTAAAGTTTTGAAATCCTTGCAAAAGCCTAAGGTAAAACTTGTTTATCTCGTTTAAATACGCTACGAGTAATGGAGTTTCCATAACCTTTGCATATACATCTTCGAATTCCGTCAGTATCGATGTGTAAACCCTTATGAATTCATCTGGATCACCCTTAAGGAATGCCGAACTCAAATCGTTGAGGGCTTTTAGAGTTAATCTCGCGTTTTCAAGGTATAAGTTGTAAAAAGCTCTAATTGACTCTGCAATTTCTTCATCACTTAACCTAAAATACGTTTTAATGTCAAAGAACTTCATTAGAGTTGAGTTTATTGCATTTAAAGTCTTTAGGTATTCTTCGAATAGTCTTGAAATCTCAAACATGTTCGAACTTTGAATTTAGGTTATAAAATCGTTTTGTAAGTAAAGCTTTAGAATTCTTAATCGTTACATATCTTGTGCTATGGGATAGGATTGCAGAGGTTTACAAGTCGTGGTGTGAGTTGTTTTCGTTTAATTACAAACTGCTATCTATAATCTTAAAGGCATATATCAAAAGTCCAAAGTATATACTTGATGCGGGTTGTGGAACTGGGATACTAATTAGAGAATTAAAGCTTGTGTTTCCAGATTCTGAAATCATAGGAATAGACCTTTCAAAGGAGATGTGCAAGATTTCGAATGGTATTATCTCGGATTTTCGCATAACACCTTTTAAAGATAATACGTTTGACTTAGTAATCTTCTCGTATTCTCTTCACGAAGCTCCAATGGAAGTAGAAGAGATTTTAAGGGAAGTAGATAGAATTCTTAAAGTAAATGGTGTTTTAGTTATAAGAGATGTTAAAAGTGATATGCCAACGATTATATCAATTATATTTTATTCAACTTTACTTAGATTTCTTGGAAAAGAATATGTCGAAGATCTAAAGGTAAAGATGAAACTATTCCCGAAGCCAATAGAGATAAGAAGAATAATTGAGAGACATGGATTTGAGATTTTAAGAAGTTCAGAATACCTCTTTGATTTTGAAGTCTTTGCTCGTAAGGTGTGATATCACCAGATGAGGATTACACATTCGCCGTCAACAACGACATCATTCCTCTGATTTTTACATATAGTCTTCACCTTATACCTCCCTCTCGGTAGTTCATCAACTATTTCAGCTTCAGCAGTCACAGTATCTCCTATAAAAACGGGTTTTAGATATCTCATATTCGCTTCAACTAAGACTACTTTGCCTGGTATTAACGCTAATGCATTTGATATCAAGCTCGATGTAAGCATTCCGTGGACTACTCTCTTGCCAAACTTTGTCCTTTTCGCGTAATCTTCATCGTGATGAATCGGATTCCAATCTCCAGAAATCAGGGAGAACATGTATACATCCGAATACTCTATCTTTTTTGTAAACGATGTTTTATAACCGACTCCAACTCTTTCTGGTTTTTCTGGTTTTTTTACTTTTACAAGTTCCCCTATACTCGCGTAAATCTTTTCAATTATTTTCAATTTCCTACCATTCTTCTCTCCAAGTATGTTCTCGACATCTTTTACATTAGTCACAAGAGCATCAATCGTATTTAAGATTAAATCCCTATAAATCCTAAGCGTATCCATCAAAATCATTGAATTGCAGACTCTGATAATTTTAAAAAATTTTACTAATTTAATGTTTGTAGCGGGTTTGTAATATGATAGTTTCATTTCATAATCGAATTTATTAGATAAAAATAAAATTATTATTAATCATCATTAATTTAAATGAATTCTCTCTCAAAGCCTATAGCTATGTATAGAGTCACTTGCTCTACTTCTTGTCCTTCTAATGCTTTCATAAGGCTCAATGTTCATAAAAAATAGAATCCTTAGAAGTTGTTGCTCTACTGTTCCACTCAATTATCTCGTTAACAAAACGACTCTACTTGGCTCTGATTCATCTTTGATTTCATAGGACGTTACCTTAGCCAACTTTTCGCTAAACTCAACTATATCTTGATGTGTGGGCATGTTCTCGTATTTCAGTCTCAGCCTCGAATAACCCAAATACATATAGGCTTTGGCTTCGATGAAGTCTGGAGATGCTATTTCAATTAGTTTGGCGTATTTCTCTACAGCTTTGTCGCTCATGTTGTATCCCTTGATTAGCGTTAACCTTACAACAGTCCTAGAATCGTGTTCACTCATAACCCTAAGACTTCTCAAAATCTTCTCCCAATTGCTC
>CAYWXE010000040.1:0-15246 GCA_964462505.1 uncultured archaeon
TATGGTTCAAAGCTGGTGATTTAAATGATCAGGTCAAGGCGGGAGATACGAACGTAGTTTTAGCTACTCTAACGATTAAGGGATTGGCTGAGGAATGTTCGGATATTACTATTACAGTCAACTCATTCCAGGATGATAATTACGCTGAAATAAAAGACCTAGTTAACACTTCGCTAGGCTATATTTGTGTTGGACTGGCGAAACTCGTGATATCTCCAGAGAAGATAATTCTCTCTCCAAACTCTACAGCGAAGGTTAAAATAATAGTAGATAAGATACCTGAGAGCGGATTCAGCTATGCGAATGTTTCTGTTTGGTCAGAATGGATAATCATACCGATTAAACCCATAAATTTATATCAGTTTGTAAGGGTAATAGACATAGAATTTCCATCGTGGGCAATCCTTAACGATAACTCCACACTTCCAGCTACAGAAATGTGGTTTAAGGTTGGGGACCTGAACGATCAGGTTAAAGGTGGCGACGAAAATGTTACACTTGCAGTGCTTACGATAGAGGCTCTGAGAGAAGGGGGAGGATACATGCATGCTATGGCTGAATCTTTCCAGGATGACAATTATGACGAAAAAAAGTGGGAGATTCTACCTGCAGAGGCATGGATTGAGGTGAAGACAGGACCACCACCAATAGATGGACATCAACCAAAGGACTTAGATGGAGATGGATTATACGAAGACGTAAACGGAGATGAAGATTTCAACTTCGGTGATATAGTATTCTTCTTCAAGAACTTCGATAAACCAGAAATTAGAGACTATCCAGAGTACTACGACTTCAATGGAGATGGATCAGTCAACTTTGGTGATGTTGTAGCACTATTCAAAATGTTGTAAAACTTAAATTTTTAATTTTTATAATTAAATATTATTCTCAATACCAATTATATCTGTCGTTTTGTAATGTTCATATCTGTAATTAGTTGAAGTGTTTATGTTAAGTGAACATATTCCCTCAGCTATCCAAAATTTTATCTTCTCTTAGTAACTTTTGACCATATCATCATTATCTTTACTCCGAACTGAAAATTTCTGTTAATTTATCAACAATCCTTGAATACCATTCATCAGCTTGTTTAACCTTAGCTAAATAATGCATAGAACCAACTGTAATAGATGCTCTTCCCTGTATGAAATCAGCTACTGATTCCGGAACTCCGTTCAAGATTAAGAAGTTGTAATGCCACTTCCTAATATACTTAGCAGGCAAACCCATTCTCTTCGTTATATAGCTCTGTGCATTCATAAAAGTTAATTTAATCTTCCTAAGTTCTTTTGCAACGTTTAACGGCATAAAAGCGAAATGTGCTCTCTTCGTTTGCCTGTCGAGATTTAGAGGATATTTTGCAATTTTATCGGTTATCATAAGCCTTTTCGGTTCAAAATTGTTAAACAACCAGACCCCCTCACATAAACGCAGACCCGAAACGGCTAATACTTTAAATAGAAACTTATATCGTTCATCTTTCGCTTTTTTATAGGCACTGATAACCTGTTCATCAGTCGGAATGAATGTATCAACTCCGGTTTGCGGAATCTTCACAACCTTTCTGTATTTTTCAATAAGCTCGTTACTCATAAGCTCGTTTTCCTCGTAAAATTTTAAGAGATTTCTGACGCCCATGCAAAAGTGTCTGCGTCCAGCTTTTATTTTATTGATAACTTTCACAATCTCTTTAGAACTTTTAACTGGCTCGGTGAAGTATTTATTTAGGTAATACAATAATTTCTCAGCATGGCTTTTACTCACTCTTCTCTTAAGCCATTTCTCGAATTCTCTTTTTATCGAATAATAATCGAGTATTTCCGATTTTCTCTGCTCTAAACGCCTCCTAAGCCCAAGGTCGCGGGTTCGAATCCCGCCGGGTCTGCTTCATTTTTTATTTCGATCTGAAGGCAATTTAGATTCCCTTAATTACGACGAAACCCTTTTAAATTTAGCAAAATTTTTTGATAAATTTAAAATTATTTATTTATCGACTGTAAACGCATAAATACTAATCTAAATTAGATCTAATCATGATTAGTAAATTCATCAATAGAGAAGACGAACTCAATCTGCTCGAAGAGGAATGGAAAAGAGATAGAGCTACTTTAATAATCCTATACGGTAGGAGAAGAATTGGAAAAACTCGATTACTTTTAGAGTTTGTAAAAGATAAAGAGGGAATCTTTTACATTGCAGAAGATACATCTTCCAAAATTCAAATCGAGCAACTCAAGGAAAAAATTGCTGAATTCTTAGGGGATGAACTACTTAAGCGAATCGATATCAAAGATTGGGATGAGTTGTTTCTATATTTAGCTAAGAACATGCCAGATAAGAGATTCTATCTGATTTTAGATGAGTTTACATATCTCATAAGGAGTGATCAAAGGATTTTAAGTGTCTTACAAAAGTTATGGGATTTAGAGTTCTCGAATTCAAAGATATTCATAGTTTTATCTGGTTCTCTACTTGGATTGATGAGTGAGGCAGTTTTATCCTATGCATCCCCTCTCTACGGCAGAAGAACGAGAGATATACTACTTGAAGAGCTAAATTTTAAGTTTGCAATGGAGTTTGTTAGCTATTCCTTTGAAGACACTGTGAAGTTGTACATGACAACAGGTGGCGTGCCAGAATATCTGATTAAAGCTTCAGATTACAACAGTCTTGAAGATTTCTTAAGGCGGGAGTTTTTCAGTAAGTGGGGATACTTCTACAGAGAGCCGTATTTCATAATCTCTCAAGAGTTTAAAGAACTCAAAACGTATTTCTCGATTTTAAATGCAATAGCATTTGGAAAAACGAAACCAAGTGAAATAGCAAATTTTATCGGAGTTGAGATAAGGAAAATTTATCCATATCTCGAAAATCTGATAAGACTTGGATTTGTTAGGAGAATTACTCCTGTTTTTTCTAAGGGGAACAGGGGAATTTACGTGATAAGAGATACGATATTCGACTTCTGGTTTAACACCGTTTTTAAACACAGAGAGGAAATCGAAGCTGAGACATTTGAAATCGATTACAACGAGTTGTCAATGTATTACGGAAAGAGATTTGAGATATTTGCGAGGGAACAGATTATTCCAGTATTTTTCCGTGGATATAAATGCGGTAAGTGGTGGTATAAAGAGGATGAAATAGATGTTGTCGTATTTAATGAGAAGGAGAGAGTAATTTACTTTATGGAATGCAAATGGAGCGATTTGAATAATAGAGATGTTAGAAGGATTGTTAAATCGTTAGAGAGGAAATCTGAGCTTGTAAAAGTTGGTGATGATTGGAAGAGATTCTATGGAATTATTGCGAAGTCTGTAGATGAAAGAGATAGCATTTCTGATGATGTAGTGATAATAGATTTGAGGGATTTTAGAAAGAAGTTAAGTTAAATAAGCAATTGAAGATATATCACTAATCAATGATATCAGTTAAGGATTTAAAAATAAAAGCTAGGAGAGCAGGGAAAACTGGAGATTATGAATTATGTGCAAAATACTACACAGAACTATATGAATACTTTCGGCAAAGAGGAAATAAAAAGCAAGCAATGCGATATCTAGCTTTAAAAACCGAATGCTTAGCTAAAGATTTAAAACAAAATGGAAAGTTAAAAGATGCCGCAGAAAAAATTAAAGAAGCAACAGAGATTTGACAGAGTATTGGATTCGATATGCACTACTACTGGTGTATGGCAAATTACTATTCTTGGATAGGCAAATTCCTCATGAAAAATGGAGAGTATAAAGATGCTTTTGAACACTTTAAAGATGCTAAGATTTTCTTTGAGAAAAGAGAAGATACTAAAAATGTAATATATTGTGAAGCTCATATGTATAAGTGTTTAGCACTACTAAAGAGATCTGAAAAAGACTATGAGGATTGCTCTCACTTATTTTTCATAGCATCAGAGAAATTTAGGAGTATAAATCTTATCTTACAAAGCCTACAATGTGAAATGAATGCTTGGGTATGCTTAGGTCATCATGAAATGAAAAATGAAAATTATCTGAAAGCAAAAGATCACTTTAAAAAAGCTTCAGAGATAGCTAAGAAGATAGAAGATAAAGATAGTGAAAATTGGAATCTAGCTAAACATTATAAGTGTTTATACAAACATATACGAAAAACAAAAGTTGGAGCTAAAAAACTTCCAGATATAATAAAACTACTTGAAAAAAAAATTGTTAGACATTATGAAAAGACTAGCGATCGTATTGCATTAATCGTTAGTCGTGCTGATTTAAATTTAAAGAGAAGTTTTCTGGCTAAAGTCAATAAGAACTGGAATGAAGCTATAAAATATTCTAAAGAAGCTGAAAAACTTTATAAAGAGGCTTCTGAAATCGATAAAAAAGATCCAGAGAAACATATTCGCTCTGCAATATATGCCTCAGCTGTAGCACTTGAAATTGAGGCTTTAAAATCTTTATATTCTAAATCTTACAAGACAGCACTAGAGAAATTCAAAGAAGCTATGGAAAAATACGAACAGTCTAAAAGTTATGATTCTTATGAAGTGTGTAAAAATCTATATGAATTCTGTAGAGGGTTATTAATGGTACATGAAACTTTACTTAAGCTTGTTCATAAATTTGAATATGAACATTTAGCCGAACAGATAGAAATACTTTTTAATGATTTTATTGAAGCATTGCCAATAGGTTATGTCGATGATACAGACAAAGGTTATTCCTTTGAGGCAAGAGTTAGAGAACTTATAAATCATTTTGTTATGGTAGTACAGAAATAGACGGTAGCAGAATTGGTATTTACCCTCCCATTAAAATAGTTCTTAGAAAATATGATAAAGTGGAAAGGAAAGTCTTTAAGCCAAAACCAGACGAAGTTGGCATAGTTTTTGAAGACGATACACCTATAGATATAGACGTACTAGCTTATCGAACGGTAAGAAATCGAAAATATCTATTGATAGCAGAGTGTAAAGATAGACCACGACGTAAGGTTTCCATTAGTGATTTAGAACTCCTGTTAAGGAAATCCGAATTCGTTAAAAAGAAATATTCAAGGATAGCTGAAGAGTTAGGTGAGCATAAACCCGTCATTGAAGAAATCTGGTTTATAACAACTGGTGATTTCACAGACGATGCTAAGAATTTTGCAAAAGAAAATAATATAAAATTAATTAATAAAAAGCTTTAAACAGTTTATTTAAAATGTTTGGACTGCCTCCTATTTAATCTCTCAAAGCATACTCAACTGCCGCTTCAGCGTGAATTCTCGTGGTATCGAACAATGGGACGTCACAATCTTCCTGTTTTATCAAAAGGGGTATTTCGGTGCAACCTAAAACAATCCCCTCAGCCCCTCTCGATATCAAATTCCCTATGATTTCCTTGAACTTATTCTTTGAAGATTCCTTTATGATCCCAAAGCATAGCTCGTTCATTATAACATCGTGAACAAAATCTCTCTCATCATTCTCCGGAACTACAACATCGATTCCATGTGACTTAAGCCTATTCCTGTAGAATTCATCCTCCATTGTAAACTTCGTCCCGAGTAATCCTACTCTCTTCAAACCCCTTTTTCTAATCCTTTCAGCTGTTACGTCTATGATGTTCACGAGTGGGATACCAATAGCCTTTTGAACTTCATCTGCAACTCTATGCATCGTATTTGTACAAATCAGTAAAAGCTCAGCTCCGCATCTCTCCAACTTAGTTGCTATCTCTATTAATCTATCAGCGATTTCATTCCATTTCCCATTGTTCATAAGTCTAACAAACTCGTCGAAATCGACAGAATAAAGCAAAATCTTTGCTGAATGAAATCCTCCAAGTCTATCTCTAACAAGCTCGTTTATAATTCTGTAGTATTCGAGTGTAGATTCCCAACTAGTTCCACCTATTAACCCAATAGTTTTCATGGTTAAGCAATTACATAGCTATCGATAAACCTATCTAAAATCATCATGTAGTAATCTTTATATCCCTAAGCGATAAGATTATATTGCTCCGCCTCTCACGCCCGAGTGATAAGCATGATCTCGGGTCGGTTGGCGGAGCGACAGATATGAAGGTTTACGGTTTTAACAGTGTTGCTGAGGCCTTAAAGGCTGGAAAGGTTAACAAAATTTATGTAGTTAAAACTGAAAACCCAAAGATAATCAGACTTTTGAGTAAAGCCAAGAAAAAGGGAATACCAATTTACAGCGTCGATAAACTTCCAAACAACGAAAGAATAGCCGCAGATATCTCTCCAATTCAATACATTGATGTAGACGAATTAATAGAAAAAGCTCTAAAAGAAAACGGATTCATCTTGATATTGGACAACGTAAACGATCCACACAACTTGGGAGCATGCATAAGAACTGCAGAATTCTTTGGATGTTCTGGAGTGATAATTCCAAAGAGGAGATCTGCCCAAGTAAACGAAACAGTCGTTAAAGTTTCTGCTGGTGCGGCGATGCACATAGATATCGCAAGAGAAGAGAACCTTGCAAGTGTAGCAAAAAAACTCAAGAAGTACGGATTTTACGTTATCGGTGCGGATTTAGATGGAGAAGAAGAGATATTCAATGTAGACTTCTCACCACCAGTTGCAATAGTAATAGGAGGTGAAGACAAGGGGATTTCAAAACCCTTAAAGAATCAATGCGATGTAATAGTGAAAATTCCGGGCTTTGGGAAGATAAACAGTCTAAACCTATCTGTTGCAGCTGGGATATTCATGTACGAATTCGTGAGATATAAAACAAAAGAATCTTAAAAATCGTTACAAATTACAAAAACCGTTCGAAAAATTTAGTAAACTTTATTAGAAAAAGACTTTAATTGCAAGACATGGATACTACTACTCTAGTAATTGCAGTAGCTGGTGTTTTTGCAATTCTGTCTGCAATTGGCGTTTTACTAACGAGGGAAAACCTGTATGCCGCTCTTTACATGTCCATAACGATGTTACTGATTGCGGCGATGTATGCGGCTTACAATGTTCAGCAAGTGGTTGTATTGATTGCATTTGTATTCGTGGGTGCTGTTGGTATGATAACGATTGCCATAGCGGCAACATATAGATATGTTCCATCGAGGAGGATTAACCTGATCTGGATTGCACCGGTTATAGTCGTCTTTGCAGTGACTTCATACCTCTATTACAACTTTGCAACTCTCAGCATGAAAGCGGAAAACTTAGATGTAGCGTTTCAGAGGCTTCCAAGTGAATACCTCGTCTTGCTGATATTCTTGTTTTCCGTTATGATCTTAATGATGCTTTCCGCTGTAAAGCTTGCAAGGAGGGTTGAGCTGTGATATCGCAGTTGTTTATCGTATTGGCTACGTCTTCAGCAATACTGCTGATAGCGTATTTGACTGCTATATCTGCAAGAGATCTCATAAGGTTGCTCATAAGTTTAGAACTGATGTTTGGAGCTGTATTCCTTGCAATACTGCCGCTGTTTTCTATCGCGGCAACGACAGCTTTCGCAATAGCGATTTTAACGATATTTACAAGCAGTAGTGAGTTGTTGGTCTTCATAACTGCGATAGTTCTCTTGGATAGGAGGAAGAAAGGTATAGATTTGGAGAAAGTAGCAGTAGGAGGCGAAACGCTATGATATTGTTGATCTTACTCCTAATACCATTGCTTGTGACTTTTGTAATCCCCTTCTTTAAACCGAGAACAGCTACAGTGATTTCAGCAGCTTCATTTTTAATACCTATTGCTGGAATACTGTACTACTTAGCGACTTTTCAAAGCCTTGAGATAATGCTGTTTGACGTTGCAAAGCCTATAGGTGAATTTTACGTGTTAGCAGATCCGATAAGTAACGCGTTTGGCTTCACGATATGCATAGTATCTGCAATGGTCGCTTTGTACTCTCTGCCATACATGAAGCACAGGTTTGAAGAGATGAGAGGAGAAATTGGTAATGAACTCTGGGAGTTCAGGAAGTACTGGTTCTTGTATCAGCTATATGCAGTTTCTATGCTTTGGCTTGTATACTCAGGAAACCTGATAATGCTATACGTATTTCTGGAGTTGTCTTTGGTTGCATCTTTTATGCTGATATTCCTATACGGCTATGGAAACAGGCAATGGGTTGGAATACTCTATTTCGTCTGGACACATATAGCCGGAGTTCTTGCATTAATTGGATTTCTGATAATAGCGTTTGAAAACCAAACCCTTGCCTTGCACAGCATTACAAAGATCGGGTTACTTGCATGGACTCTGATATTCCTGGGAATGGTTGTAAAGCTTCCAGGCTTAGGCCCACACATCTGGCTTCCATGGGCTCATGCAGAAGCTCCTACACCTGTCAGTGCTTTGCTAAGCCCACTAACAGTCGGTTTAGCTGGCTATGTCCTATTGAGGATATACCTAATCGAGCCATCGTTCATAATAAATTTCAGAGATATAATAATAGCCTATGGCATTGCTACGAGTATATACGCCGGATTTTCGGTGTTTAAGCAGAAAGATTACAAGAGGTTGCTTGCCTATTCAACTGTTTCACAGATGGGTTACGTCCTAATAGCCTTGTGTTTAGGTTCAGCTGGATTAATAGGAGTAGTTCTCCAATACATGAGTCACGCATTTGGAAAGTCTATTCTCTTCATGACAGCTGGAGCAATAATTGCAACCTTTCATGGGCTTAGAGATATAGAGAAGATGAGCGGTATGCACGAATACATCCCAACGATTGCAAATGCCGCATTAATTGGATTCATGACTTTAAGTGGAATTATGACAATAGGGATGTTTGTAGAATTCTTTATACTGATAGGGCTGACAAAGATATACGGATTCAACTTATGGGTAATCTTGGCGGTAGTGATAGTTTTCATAATCTCAGGACTCTACGGCTTCTACACGATGAAAGTAATCTACTACGGAACTCCAGCTGGTTATGAAAAGCCGAAGTTCAGTAGATTGCTCGATGCACCATTATACGTCTTAGCATTCTTCTGCTTTGCATTTGTATTCCCGCCTTTAGCAAAGATACTCTTAGAGAGCCTTAAGTTTGTGCTGGGAGGTGTTTGAAGTGATAGAGTTGTTGGCGTTGTTGTTCTTATCTCCAATCGTCCTTAGCTTTCCAATCGCTATAGCTTGGGGAATGGAGCCAAAGCCCGAATGGGCTAGGAAGTTGCCGATTCTATCGGTAATAGGTCTTTTCATATCGCTGTGCGTAGCGCTATACATACTCTTTAACGTCGGAGAACTCTCGCCAGAGGCTGAGCCCGTGAAGTACACGATAGCATGGCTTCCAGAATACAACATAAACTTTGTGTTCATATTTGATTATCTGAGCAAGATAATGGGAGCTTTAACAGCTATAATCGCGTTCCTAATTGGAGTTTATGGCTTGGAGTACATGAGAGATGACTACAGACTTGGATGGTATTGGTTCTTCTTTAACCTGTTCACAGCTTCGATGCTCTTAGTGGTTTACAGCGACAACTTGCTAATGTTTCTAATCGGATGGGAAGGCTTAGGCTTGGCTTCATGGGGTTTGATAGGGCATTGGTTCAGAGATGATGACCCGTTAAGCTTTGTAGGAGTAATCGGGAGGAAGGTTTGGAAATTGGATTACTTCTGGAGTCCGAGCTTTGGTGGCTGGAGGGCTATATCAACGATAAGAATCGGAGACATGCCGATGTTCTTCGCAATTGGTGCACTCTACTTCTTAACTGGAACACTGAACATATCCGAAATCAACTGGGAGCATTTGTTCAGTGAGATTGGTGTAGCTGGAACTCTAATACTTATGATCACATTTCTAATGGGCCCGTTCACGAAATCGGCGCAATTGCCCTTCAGTGAATGGCTTATGACTGCTATGACTGGCCCAACAACTGTCAGTGCTTTGCTCCATTCAGCAACGATGGTTGCGGCTGGGACTTACGTATTCATGAGATTAAGCTGGTATATCGAGCCGTGGCACATGCACGGAGTTGGTGGTTTAGAATACATATACATCCTCGTCTTGTTCATAGGCTTGATTTCAGCGTTTTACGGAGCTTTAGTGGCTACCGGTTGCTTAGAGAGAAAGGTACTTCTTGCCGCTTCAACGATGTCTAGTTTAGGGCTTATGTTTGCATCAACTGCTGCAAGCTATTGGGTTGGAAAGATAGCGATATTAGTTGGCTTCTGGTATTTGGTCACACATGCATTTGCTAAAGCTACTCTGTTCCTTGTAGCAGGGCATTTAATTCACGTGACTCACGACAGGTTCTGCGTTGGAGATATCGAAGTTGCAAAGAAGTTGAAGATTGCATTCATAGCTACAATAGTTGCAACGATCTGTCTATCTGGAATTCCGCCGTTCACCGCTTACTGGGTTAAGTCTGCGATGGATGAAGTTATGCACGAATTGATTCACCACGATATGACTCTGCCGTTGATACTCCTAGTTGCAACTTCTATCGTTTACTCAGCATTCTTAGCGAAGTTCTTAAGCCTGAACTTCTACAAGGGTGAGAAAGCACATCTACATTTACATGGAGGAACTGTGATGGGGACAGCTTATACGATTATGTTCTTAATGCTAATAGTTCTACTTGCAGTGTATCTGGGAACTCATGTCGAGCCGTTTAAAGAGTTCGTGCACGCAGGTTATGTGGAGAGTTCATTTGCGGTTGGATTGCTTGTATTGATATCGTATGCATTTGCACTGTTTAAGCCAAGGATAAAGGCTTTAGCTCCGATTGGAACGTTCTTAGGTGATAGAATGTACATGCCATACCTAAACGACTTCATAGTTCCAAAGGTTGGATGGGCTGTTGCATTCGTAATAGATCTTTGCAACAAACTGATAGACTTCACTTGCCACAAAGCCATCCCAAAGATGTTCGAAATCTATTCAACTGGAGTTAGGACAGTTCAGAGTGGAAGGCTTGAGAGGTATGTGAAAATAGTAGTCGGATTCGTTTTGCTGATAATGATTGTAGCGACAGCGGTTGTAATGGGGTGGTAATATGGAAGTCCTTATCCTTGCGGCGTTGATAATCTTAACAATTTCAGCAGCTGTATCCCTCAAAAGTAAAGCCTTGGCATTTGCTTTAAGCGTTATATCTATAGCTATAACTATACCAATAGGGATAAACGCTTATACAGCTTTGATATTCTTCATAGCACTACTCAATGTTTTCTCGCTTTTAGCGATAAGGACAAATCAAATAGCCGGTATAGACTACGCAATGGTTGCTGTAATGGCAGTTGCAACCGTTTACATTTTCTTCGTTACAGACATAGCAATGTTGCTAACACTTTTCGTAGTGGTTTCTGTGCCAACTTATCTACTTGTAATGGTAAGTGATAGAGCTATGAACATCGACATAGGGCTTAAATACGTGACTTTCATGGTTTTTGCGACAGTGTTGTTTATAATCGGTGTAATGCTAATAGCGTATTCAAACAATACAGCCTTATACATAGCCGGATTCCTAATGCTTATATTGGGTTTGGGAATAGAAGTCGGAATTGCCCCAGTTCACGAATGGGTTCCAGATGTGTTTGCCACAGCAGACCCAATTCCTGTTTCAATAATAGCTTCAATAGCAAAATTTGCACCGTTTATCGTTGCATACAAGGTTTTACTTGCAACCTTCAGCCCAGTAATGGCACATGTGCTTTTGATATTGGCAGTGATAGCCGCGGTATCGATGTTTGTCGGGAACATAGGTGCTTTAACTGCTAAAGAACTCAGTAGGGTTTTAGCGTATTCAACGGTTGCAAACATGGGTTACGTCCTAGCGGCATTTGCGGCGATAGCTAATCCCAAATTCGTCGCATTTGCAATTGCCGGTGGTTTATTACAGTTAACGGTAAATTCATTTGGAAAGATCGGGTTATTCTCATCGATTAAAAGTGATGGAACTGCGTCCTGGGTTTCCTATCTGCTAAGTCTATCGTTCATAGGATTACCACCTCTAATGGGCTTTTGGTCTAAATTGTTCATAATATACTCTCTTGTCTTCTCAGATTACGTGTGGTTAGCTGTGATACTCGTAATAAATTCAGCTATCTCTGTGCCTTATTATCTCAGACTTGCAAGAGATCTCGGAAGTGGTTGGAAGTTCAGCATAGCAAATGCTGTAGCCTTGTTTGCAGCTTTAGCGATGCTGATAACGATAATTCCACCGGATTGGTTTGTAGAGACTGTAAAGCTTATGGAGGTGGTTAAATGATTGAAAACGCATTAGTCGTTGTAGCACTAATAGCGATATGTCTGATAACGGATGTAGTGATACTGATACTTGCAAAGGTTTTTCCGAGGTATAGGTTAACTACTTTAAAGATTCAGAGGTTTGAAGCTGGAAACCCTCCGCTTGGAATTCCAAAGTGGATACTGCCAATGCAATATCTAGGCTTTATGCTGATGTTTATGGCGGCTGAACCAATATTAGTAATACTATTACTGCTTTCAGCTTTTCCAGGAGTGGAGGTATATTTAATTACTCTAATCGCGTTTATATTACTGATACCAGCTGTATACGTGGCGTATAGGTATTCAGAAGAGATAGCAAGACTTAGGAGGGTTTCATATGGATGAATTCGTAAGGTTTTTGAGAAGTGGGCCGTTAGCTCCGCTCAAGAAGTGGGGAACTAGATGGAGTCTATGGCCTGTTCACCTCGTTACAGCTTGTTGTGGTGCTGAACTAGCTCACACTTTCGCATGCGGTTACGATGGTGAAAGACTCGGTGCTTTAAACTATGGAATTGCTAGGCAGACGAATCTGATAATAGTTGAAGGTGCAATTACAAGGAAGATGGCAAGGGTTTTAAAGATGACATGGGAGCAGATGCCAGATCCAAAGTTCGTAATAGTAATGGGAGCATGTGGTCTGAAGGGAGGAATATTCTGGAACGGTTACAATTTAGTCAAGCCATCAGAAGTAGTTCCAGTTGACTTCTTCATTCCAGGCTGTCCTCCAACTCCAGAGTGTTTGCTTAGAGCTATAAGACAACTGCAAGAGAAGATAAGAACTGGTGAAGCAAAGACTTCAGCTGAATTCAAAGAGGTTGAAATTCCTAAAGTCAAG
Source organism: uncultured archaeon (assembly GCA_964462505.1). Taxonomy (GTDB): domain Archaea; phylum Halobacteriota; class Archaeoglobi; order Archaeoglobales; family Archaeoglobaceae; genus CAYWXE01. The sequence goes on from CAYWXE010000040.1 coordinate 13,017, forward strand.
AAGAAGAAACTTGCTCCAAAATCACCGAAGTTTAGATCGAAAGCACCAGCTATAATCGTCAACGTTCCAAGAGAAGTTGATTGGGAATTCGGCAAAGAGTTGTGTGAAAAGTTAAAGGAAAAACTCAGCTTTGCGAAATCTATAACCATCACCGCAAAGAACAGAATAGCTGTAAAAATAGATAGAGATGATTTGATTAAAGCGGCAAATACCCTTAAAGAGCTAGGATTCGATCACGTCAAGTCTGTAAACGTAATAGATGTGATAAACGAGGATAAGTTCATAGTTGAATACCTCTTCTCGAGTTACAGTGTTAAAGAGCTTATGCCAATCTTAGTTAACGTCTTCATGGATATCCCAAGGAGTGATCCAAGGGTTAAAAGCTTGTGCAGGATATTCCCATCAGCGGACTATCTCGAGAGAGAGATGCACGATCTGTTTGGGGTTGTATTTGAGGGAAATCCATGGACTGGGAGGAGATTTCTACTTGCTCCAGATGCACCGGAACACCCACTTAGGAAAGATTTCGTCTTAGAAGAGGAGACGTATGTGGCAGGAGGTGAGTAATGTGGAAAGGGATTACATTCTTGAAATTCCAGTAGAGCCACCGAAAGAGGTTAGAAGTTATTTCATTCCAATTCCACCAGAATACGTCGAAGAAACTTATAGAAGTGAAGACTACTTGATATTAGTTGGCCCACAGCATCCGGGAAGCGGGCATATGAGGTTAATAGTTAGAGTTCATGGAGATATAATAAAAGAGGTAATTCCAGATCCTGGCTATGTTCACAGATGTGTTGAAAAGATCGCAGAAAATAGATTGTACATACAGAACATTCCCTTAGTTGAGAGGCCTTCGATAATGGATGCCGCTAACTTCAATTTGGGCTATGTTAGAGCGATAGAAGAGGCTCTAGATATAGAGGTCCCAGAGAGGGCTAAGTACTTGAGGGTTATACTTGCAGAGCTTTGCAGAATCGGAACACATCTGTACGATGCTGCGATATTGGCTGTTTTCATGGGGCATACAACTGGTTTCATGTATCCGTTTGGAGTGAGAGAGCTGATATGTGAAGCATTAGTAAGGATGACTGGGGCGAGGTTTACGACGTCGTTTATAATACCGGGTGGAGTTAGAAGAGATGTAGACAACAGCGTCCTAAAATCGATTTACGAAATAACGTTTGCAATCGAGAAAAGGTTAAAGACTTTTGAGAAGATATTCATAAAGAATCCAACAGTTGTCGCAAGGCTCAAGGATGTTGGAGTATTAACTAAGGAGGAAGCAATCAAATACGGAGTAGTTGGACCATTCCTTAGAGCTTCAGGTGTAGAATACGATGTCAGAAAGGTAGAGCCGTATGAGGTTTACAATGAACTCGCATGGGAGATTCCAGTTGCAGATGCAGGTGATGGGTATTCGAGATTCCTCGTGCGAGTTAACGAAATTGTCCAAAGCTTAGATATAATAAGGCAGTGTATTAGGAGAATTCCAGAGGGAAGGGTTATAAGCGATCAGATCTGTGAGAATGGAAAGGAGATAAGGGGTAACTTCTTCGATGCTTTTGCTGATATGGTTTTACCAGCTGGAGAGTATACAACTCTCACAGAGGCTGCAAGAGGGACTGTGATATTCACGATTGTAAGCGATGGAGAGTCGAATGTGCCATATAGGCTTAGGATGATAACACCCGGATGGTTATACCTAAGGGGATTTATGGAGTCTTTAAAGGGAGAGAGATTAGCAGATTTGCAAGCCATATACGGGAGTTTTGGCTACTTCCCGCCAGAGGCTGATAGGTAAGAGGTGATAACATGTTTGAATATTTGTATAAATTATTTACATCCAACATGGTTGAAATACCGATAATCAAGCCGCTAATCGATTACCTAATGCAGATACCGGGAATAAACCTAATAGTAGCGTTGATACTTTGGAAGCCGTTCTTTGCAATTGCAATCGCTCCAGGCTTAGGAGCTTTAATGTTATACCTTCTCTGGATCGTTTACTTTGAGAGAAAGCTTACAGCAAGAGTCCAGTGGAGAGTTGGGCCATTGGAGGTATGCAGACCTATAAGAGGTCTTATACAAGCTTTAGCCGATGGTATAAGGTATTTCTTCCAAGAGGCTATTGTGCATAAAGAAGCCCATCGCCCATACTTTATACAACTCCCGATATTGGCTTTTATTCCAGTGCTTTTGCCGATAATGTTTATACCAGCTGGAGATG
>CAYWXE010000041.1:0-15159 GCA_964462505.1 uncultured archaeon
TTTACAACTAAAACATTTATACAATTGCTATAAATTTAAGAATTTGTCATAATCTTAAAGATTTCTCATATTATCGCGAAAAGTTTAAAAATCTTCAAAAGCCTTAAAAATACTGTGCTTAGAGGTGAGCATATGAAGTATGGACTTGAAGACGTAATTGCATGTGAGACAACGATTTCGAGGATAGAACTCGTAGATGGGAAAGCCATACTTGAGTATAGGGGTTATGATATCAGAGAACTCGCAAAGAAGTCCTGTTATGAGGAAGTAGCCTTCCTTTTGTTATTTGGTAGGTTACCCAAGAGGTATGAGCTTCAGGAGTTTAAAATAGAGTTAACCGAGAGAAGAGAACTCCCTCCAAAGATAATTGGATTGTTGACTCATCTTCCTCCTTACACTCATCCGATGGTGGTTCTGAGGACTGCTACGAGTTATCTGGGTTCAATGGATAAATACTTGCACGACATGACTCACGAGAAGAACATAGAAAAGGCTAAGAATTTAATAGCAAAGTTTCCAACTATTATCGCCTACTATCATAGGATAAGATCTGGAAAGAATATAATTCCACCAACTCTAGAGCTTAGTCATGCGGCAAACTTCTTGTACATGCTTCACGGCGAAGAACCTACTAAAACTGAGGAGAAGGCTTTGGACATGGATTTGATACTACATGCCGAACATGAACTCAACGCATCCACTTTTGCTGCGAGAGTTGCAGCTTCAACACTTGCAGATATGTACGCATGCATCGTAGCAGCTACTGGAACACTCATGGGGCCTTTACATGGAGGTGCGGCACAAGAGGTTATGAAGATGCTTAGAGAAGTAGAAAAGCCGGAAAACGCTGAAAGATATGTCAGAGAAAAACTTAAAAGGGGAGAGAGGATAATGGGATTTGGACACAGAGTTTACAGGGGAGTGATTGATCCAAGAGCGGAGTTGTTAAGGGAGTTGGCGAAGAAACTCGCTGAGGAAAGGGATTCTAAGTGGTTTGAGATAAGTGAAGCAATTGCTAAAGCCGCTTACAAACTCAAGGGACTACTTCCGAACGTGGACTTTTACTCCGCAAGTGTTTACGCAAATCTCGGAATTCCTGACGATCTATTCGTTAACATGTTTGCGATGGGAAGAATTGCTGGATGGACAGCCCACATAATCGAGCAGTACGAGAACAACAGGTTGATTAGACCTAGGGCAAAGTATATCGGAGAAAAGGAGAGGAAATACATTCCTATTTCTGAAAGGGATTGAATTACGACTTACTAAGCTTTTTCAAAACGTCTCTTAGTTTCGGTTTTGTATAGCTTAAAGCGTACAGCTCAAAGACCTTTGAAGAGATCTTGACTACTACTACGGTAGTCAATACAAGTATTATCAAGCTTGTAACTAATTCTAAGGCATTCATACCGATGAGTGCGAACCTGATTGGCATGACAATTGGTGATGTAAGCGGTATGAGAGCAAAAAACCTTGCAAAGTCGGATTCTGGATTGTATATAAGTAAGCCCGAGAAGATTATAGGAGTTAGTGGAATGAATACAACAATCGGTAACAACTGTTGAGCATCTTTGAGTGTTGGAGAAATCGCCGCAATAAAAGCGGTTATCGATGAGTAGAGTATATAACCCAATATGAAGTATATCAAGCTTATTACTATGATCTCGAATGAAACAAGCTTTAAAGCTGTGAAGAGTGTAGATGCAAACAGTATCAAAGTTAACCAAATAGATATCTGAACGAATCCCAAAGCTCCTAAACCTAAAAGTTTTCCCAAAAACAGTTCGTTTGGATGTACAGAAGTCAAAAGTATCTCCATTATTCTACTCTCCTTCTCCTCAATTATACCCTGCATTAAATAACTCGAAGTAGTCAAAATCGATATGAATAAGAGCATTCCAAATGTGAACGGAACAGTAAAATTTAGAATGCCCCCTTTTCCTTTTACACTCACCTCTTCAAACTTCAAGCCTTCGGCGAACTTTGCAGCGATTTCTCCACCTAAAGACTTTGCAAGCTCAACAGACATCAACTTATCGCAACGATAGCATTCTCTTACGTAAACCTTCTTAACCTTAAAACTCCTTTTAAAATCCTCTGGAATAACGTAATAACAGGAGACCTCTTCAGACTTTAAAGCGTTGTAAGCTTCCTCCTCTGTTTTAAATCTGACTATCATCACAACGTATTCATTCGTAAACTTAATCGGAAACGTGGATTTTTCAACGAATTCTTTGTATATTTTATCTGACCTAATCAATCCACTTTTGTCTACAAATCCAGCTTTAACTTCTTTGGGCTCAATCTGAACGAATAAGGCTGGAAGTAGAAATACAAGTGCTATAAATATTGGAAGTCCGAATACTCCGAATAAAAACTCTTTCCGCCTTACGTTTACCTTAAACTCATGCTTAGCAACCTTTAAAACCTTCTTCATTTCATAACCTCTCTCAAAAAGATCTCTTCGAGTGATATCTCCCTCTTAACGTATTTTCTTATCTCATATCCATCCTCAAGCAGTTCTCTTAAGCTCTTATTAGTTATCATCTTTTTTATCTCACCGTTTTCAACGTATTCGACTTCTACTACTTCTTCACTTTTTATATCGTTTAATCTTCCATATAACACAGCCCTGCCTCTGTTTATCAGTAAAACTCTATCGCAAATTCTTTCGGCGATGTTTAGCATGTGGGTTGAGATTACAATAGCTTTATCTCTTTTGAGTTCAAGTAGGAGATTCTTTAAGAACTCAACGTTTACGGGATCTAAGCCTGAGAATGGTTCATCTAGCACCAATACCTTAGGGTTGTGCTGAATTGCTGCAATTATCTGCAACTTCTGCTGTAACCCCTTGGAGAGATTTTCAACTTTTTCATCTGCTAAGTTCCTCAACCCAAACCTATCTAGCCAGAAGTCAACATCAGCTTTTCCCTTAAGACTTGCGAGGTATTCTAAAACCTCCTTAACCTTGAGTTTTCTGTATAATCCCCTTTCCTCTGGAGGATATCCAATTTGATCGATTACATCCCTCGGATTTTTACCCAGAACATTAATCTCTCCACTGTCTGGCTTTATCAAGCCAACGAGAATTCTGATAGTTGTAGTCTTTCCAGCACCATTTGGGCCGAGTAATCCAAATATCTCGTTTTCTACTTCAAAGGATATGTTCTTAAGTTTAAATCCGTTAAAGCTCTTAGAGACGTTTTTTACTTCTATCAACGGCATCTCTGCTCATTTGAATATTTTGATGTATAACTTCGTTTCGGTTTTTGATGTTGTATTTGCGATATGGTATTTGATTCTATTGTAGCGAATACTACGGCTTAAGCAAGATTTATAAGTTAAACGATAGCACTTAACGCTATGGCGAGAAAACCTGCAAGAATGTGGAGAAGGTTAGAAAGACCTTACACAAGAGTTGAATACATAGATGGTGTTCCACAGTCAAGGGTTAGAATGTTCGACATGGGTAATAAAACCGCTGATTTCCCAGTTATGGTAACACTCGTTGCAGAAGAAGACGTTCAAATAAGGGATATAGCTTTAGAAGCGGCAAGAGTTGCCGCAAACAAGTACATAACTAAGATGGTGGGTAGTGCAAACTATAAACTGAAGCTTAGGATATTTCCGCATCACGTACTAAGAGAGCACAAAATGGCTGTTGGTGCTGGAGCTGATAGAATTTCTCAAGGTATGAGAAAGGCCTTTGGAAAACCAGTTGGAAGAGCTGCACAAGTTGAGAGAGGAGATAAGATAATGTCCATATGGGTTAAACCTGAGCATTTCGAATACGCTAAAGAAGCCTTAAGGAGGGCTTCGATGAAGCTTCCGACTCCAACGAAAATAATAGTAGAAAAGGGAAAAGAGTTGCTTAAAGGAAAGATTTAATGGAGGTTTACGTGCTAAGACTTGGACATAGACCTGAAAGAGATAAGAGGATTTCAACGCATGTAGCATTAACGGCGAGGGCTTTTGGAGCTAAGGGTATATACTTCGATAAATACGATGAAAGCGTTTTTAATAGTGTAAGAGACGTTGTAGAGAGATGGGGTGGAGACTTCTTCATTGAAGCTGTAAATTGGAAAAAACTGCTCAAAGAATTCGATGGCTTAAAGGTTCACTTAACGATGTATGGAATTCCATTACCTGAGAAACTCGATGAGATAAAGAAGGCTAAGAAGATACTCGTTATTGTAGGAGCTGAAAAAGTGCCGAGGGATGTTTATGAGCTGAGTGATCTAAATGTATCAATAGGAACTCAGCCCCATAGCGAAGTTGCTGCTTTGGCAGTATTTTTAGAGAAGGTTTTGGGGGTAGTTTTTGATTTAAAGTTTGAAAATGCCAAGATAAGAGTGATCCCATCTGAAAGGGGAAAGATTGTTGAGAAGTTAAAGTAATTATTTATTTTAGCTTTCTAAATGGAATCGATTAATGGAAAGAAATTCAACTTGACCTTTTAATTAAGCAATTAAAGTAAAATTATTTAAATTTAAGAAATTTTATAGAAGGTTATTAATCCTCAAATCTTGGCTCTCTCTTCTCGAAGAATGCTGAAATTCCTTCAATTGCATCATCAGAAGCACTGTGTAGGGATATAATTTCCACACCGTAAGCTAAAGCCTGAAAGTCTTCCATGAACAACTGCTTGTAGAAAAACCTCTTTCCAGACTCTAAGACCCTCAAACTATACCTTGCAACCTTCTCTGCAAGTTTTCTCGTCTCTTCCTCTAACTTTTCATCGGGGACTACTTTATTTACCAATCCGATTCTGTATGCTTCTTCAGCTGAAATTAGCTCCCCAGTGAATCCCATTTCAAAAGCCTTTTTCCTTCCAACAGCTCTACTGACGAAAACTATGGGTGTATAGCAGAACAAACCTATCTGAACACCGGGAGTTGCGAACTTTGCACTCTTTGCTGCTACAGCCATATCGCATGCCGCTACAAGCTGACATCCTGCAGCAGTAGCTACTCCGTGGACTTGGGCTATATACGGCTGGGGAGCATTTCTAATCGCAAGCATAACATCGTAGCACTTCTTAAAGAGTCTTTCAACCTCTAACGGATGTTTATTTAATATCTCGTTTAAGTCGTGCCCAGAAGAGAAAACCTTTCCTGCACCTCTTATCACAACGACTCTAACTTTTCTCTCTTCAGAAATACTTTTAATCAGTTCTTCGAGCTCCTTTAAGAGTTCAAAGGATAAGGCATTTCTCTTCTCTGGTCTATTGAGTGTTATATATCCTATTTTTCCGTCTTGTTCGTAGAGGACGTTCATGACTCCATACTATTAAATAGTTTTAAATCCTTTATCTTTAACATCACGCTATGAGAACCACTGTAATATTAATGCTACTGTTGCTAATAATCGCAAATGCGTCAGCAACCAAAATAGCTGAGGTAAAAATCGATGGAGAGATAAACGAGGGGACACGTATAACTGTTGAAAATGCGATTAAGTATGCTGAAAGGAACTGTGATTTGCTTTTAATCGTTATAAATACCCCAGGTGGGATTTTTTCATCAACTCAAAAGATCGTGCAAGAAATCATGAATGCGGAGATCCCTGTGGTAGCATATGTGCCGAAGGGAGCTATTTCAGCTTCTGCTGGAACGATTATACTCATATCAGCAGACATCGCCGCTATGGCCAACGGAACCGCTATAGGAGCGGCAACACCCGTATTCATCGGCGAAGTCTCACCTGAAGCTAAGAACAAGACGATAAACTACATAGCAGAGTACGTTAAAGGCATAGCCAGGGCAAAGGGTAGGAATGCGGAAGTAGTTGAGAAATTCGTTAGGGAAGGTTTAACTTTAACAGCTGAAGAAGCATATAAAGCTGGTGTAATAGACCTAATAGTAGATAGCGAGAGTGATCTGTTTAAAAAACTGAATGGAAGGAAGATTATGATCAATGGAAGAGAAGTAGTTCTAAACCTAACGAGTTATGAAGTTGTAATGCTTAAAAAACCAATCAACGCTAGGATATATGAAATAATTTCAAATCCGTTACTTGCATCTATTTTGCTGGTAATGGGGATATACTTGCTCGTATTCGGCTTAACATCTCCCGGCTTATTAGCTGAGACACTTGGAGCTATTTGTCTCGTGTTAGCCTTAGCCGGATTGGGAGTTGTAGAGAAGAATCTCATAGGCTTGATGTTGATAATCTTGGGCGTGTTATTCCTAATAGCTGAAGTCCTAACACCTACTTATGGAGTTTTAGGTGCGGCATCGGTTATATGCACAGTCCTAGGAGTTTTAATGCTGATAAGGGAGCCACTAATGCCAAAAGAGTTTTACGAATCCTTCCCGAAATTTGTAGTAGGTGTTGGAGTTGGATTTGCTGGCTTGATGACTTTCATGATTATTAAAGTCGTAAGGATTAGGAAGATGAAGAGTAGAATTGGTGAAGTAATAGGATTGGAGGGAGAAGTTGTGGAGTTTAGCGATGGAGAGGGATTTGCAAAGATTCGTGGGGAGATCTGGAAAATAGAGAGTGATGAGGATTTAAAGAAAGGGGATAGAGTTGTTGTAATTGCAAGGGATGGATTAAAGCTGAAGGTGAGGAGATGCTCGAGAAAGAGCTAAGAGCTGAAACCCTCAAGTGGTTAAACAGAATCGAAGTCGAAATAAAACGTGTAGATGGGGATTCCGAATTCCTAGAAAACATAAAAGCCTACATAAGTGATTCGAAGTACTTCTTAGAGAAGAACGACTTAATAAGGGCTTTTGAATGCATAGTTTGGGCTTGGGCTTGGCTTGAGATAGGTTTACAAATCGGAAAGATTAGAAAACTGTAAATACAAGATACCGATTCGGGTTATATGGATTTGCTCATAACGATAGGTTTGCTAATGGTGCTAATACTCGTTTTAGTGTTACCCTTTAGAATCAGAATAGTTGAAGAAAACTTGGAACCCTTCTTCCTATTAATGGGAATAGTTGCAGTAACTATCAGTGGACTTTGGAGTAAAGAACTCGTTATAGAAGCTCTAGAGACTCCTCTAAAGATTTCGGAGTTTATGGGTATTCCAATAGGGATATTTCAAGTGGTTTTAACAGTCGGCTTAATAATTCACTTTTTCAACAGACCCATATACTCTTCCCTCGTAAACCTCTTAAAGAGAATAGGAGTAAAACCGTTCGCATTCTTAGTAATAGTCGTCTTAGGACTCATATCGAGTATAATATCGGTTATAGTTGCCGCTGTGATATTAGCTGAGATAGCTTTAGTTATGCCACTCGAAAGGAGAAAGAAGATAGAGTTCGTTGTGATAACGTGCTTCTCAGTTGGGTTAGGAGCAGCGTTGACACCGGTTGGTGAGCCACTGTCAACTATAGCGATCAAAAAGCTTAGCGTTCCACCGTACAACGCAGGATTTTTCTTCCTAGTAGATCTGATAGGAATATATATAGTCCCAACGATAGTAATTCTTGGTATTTATGGAGCTATGAGGGTTGGAAAAGTTGTTTACAGAGAGATAGAAGTTCCCGAATATACGGAGAGTATTAGAACAGTTGTAATCAGAGCTTTAAGAGTTTACGTCTTTATAGCGGCTTTAGTTTTACTTGGAGAGGGATTTACTCCTATAATAGATTGGTACATATCCAAGATTCCTGCTGAGATAATATACTGGGTAAACATGATTTCAGCGGTTTTAGATAACGCAACTTTGACAGCGGCTGAAATAGGGCCACAGCTAAACATAAAACAGATAAAGGGTGCACTGATGGGATTGATAATATCGGGAGGTATGCTAATTCCTGGTAACATTCCCAACATCGTGGCAGCGGGTAGGCTAAGGATTAAGAGTCGTGAATGGGCAAACATCGGTGTCCCGATCGGCTTAATACTAATGGCTGTATTTTTCGTGATAATATATATCCTACACCTATAAGTTTTTAAGATGCTTCAGCGTTTTAGCATCATGTATCGATACGAGAAGGTAAAGCCCCCAGAAGAGGGAGAAAGAATAAGATACGAAGACGGAAAGTTGATAGTTCCCAATAATCCGATAATACCCTATTTTGAAGGAGATGGAATAGGAAAAGACGTAGTCCCAGCAGCTATGATGGTTTTAGATGAAGTAGCCGAGAAAATCGGCAAGGAAATCGTTTGGTTCAAGGTTTACGCTGGAGAGGACGCGTATAAGCTTTATGGAAGTTATCTACCTGAAGATACGCTAAACGCGATAAGGGAATTTAGAGTGGCGTTCAAAGGGCCTTTGACAACTCCAGTCGGAACTGGTTACAGGAGTCTAAACGTGACAATCAGGCAAGTTCTCGACTTGTATGCGAATGTAAGACCTATATATTATATAAGAGGAGTTCCAAGTCCTATAAAGCATCCCGAAAAAGTCGACTTCGTGATATTTAGGGAGAACACAGAAGACGTCTACGCCGGAATTGAGTGGAAGATGGGAAGTGAAGAGGCTTTGAAGGTAATAGAGTTCCTCGAAAGAGAATTCGGTATAAAAGTTAGAAGGGATTCTGGCATAGGCTTAAAACCGATAAGCGAATTCGCAACTAAGAGACTTATGAGGATGGCAATAAGGTATGCAATAGAAAACAACAGGAAAACGATTACTATCGTTCACAAGGGTAACATAATGAAGTATACAGAAGGGGCATTTAGGGATTGGTGTTACGAGGTTGCCAAAGAAGAGTATGGTGAATACTGCATTACTGAGCAGGAGTTGTATGGGGAGTATGGAGGAGTGATTCCAGAGGACAAAATCGTTGTAAACGACAGAATAGCAGACAACATGTTTCAGCAGATTCTGACGAGAACTGATGAATACGACGTGATAGTCCTTCCAAACTTGAACGGGGATTACCTGAGTGATGCCGCTGCAGCTCTGGTAGGAGGTTTAGGTGTTGCACCTGGAAGTAACATAGGAGATGGGATTGGTGTTTTTGAGCCAATTCATGGATCAGCACCCAAATACGCGGGACAGAACAAGGTAAATCCAACAGCCCAAATCTTAACTGGAGCACTCATGTTCGAATTCTTGGGATGGAAAGAGGGGAGCGAACTGATTAAGAAAGCAGTTGAGATGACAATTCAGAGTAAAATCGTGACTTACGACTTACATAGACATATAGGTGGAAAATTGGTTGGAACAAGAGAGTTTGCAAAAGCCGTAGTTGAGAATCTACAGAGTTTATGATTCGGAAGATACTTGCAATGCAGAAAGCGTTCGAAACAGTTAAAAAGAGGCAGAGGGAAAACGCTCATAAGATTCCAGATTTGGAAGAGAGGCTTAAAAGGCTTAAAGTAGTTAGAGAACAAAGTGTTGGAAACAAAGAATTGATAAAAACGGCAGTTGAAAATCTTGTTCAGAACGGTTTTGATGTAAGATTTGCAAAAACCGCAAGAGATGCAATAGATATCGTGATAGATGAAGTTGGGGATTGTAGGTTGATAGTTAAATCTAAGTCTAACGTTTCAAGAGAGATAAAGCTCGTTGAAGAGTTGGAGAAGAAGGGTATAGAAGTCATCGAGACGGATATAGGCGATAGAGTTATCCAAATCTTATGTGAAGAACCTTCACATCCGACGGGGCCTGCATCTCATTTGCCAGTTGATTTGATTTTAGATGAGTTCAATGAGAGATATGGGTTAAAGTTGAGAAATGCGGAGGAGCTCATAGGATTTTTGCTTAAAGATATAAAAGATAAAATCTGTAAAGCAGAGGTGGGAATCACTGGCGTGAATTCTATTAGCTCTGAGGGATCTCTGCTAATTCTTCATAACGAGGGAAATGTATTCGAAGTCATAACTCGCCCAAAGAAGTGGATAATCCTTGCAACAATCGACAAGTTCTATCCGAGTATAGACGATGCTGTAAATGCGGCGAAAGTTCAGACGTTTTTCGCAACTGGCTTAGTTATGCCATCCTTTATAGAGATCATAAGTGGAGTTAGCAAAACAGCGGACATTGAAAAGAGGATATATAGAGGTATTTACAATCCAAAGGAGGCTATTTTAATAGTTTTGGACAACAACAGGAGTTATTTAATAGAGAATGGTTTTAAGGAGCTTTTTTATTGTATAGGTTGTGGTAACTGCGTTTTGAATTGTCCAGCTCATAGGGTTTTTGGTGAGAAGTTTAAAGGTGGCAGGTTTGCACTCTTTTCAGCCATAAGCGGTGAAACGGATTTGAGTTTATGTTTGACTTGTGGAAGATGTAAAAAGAACTGTCCACTAAACATAGATATACCATCTATGATAAAAAGGGTTAGAAGGGGAAGTGAGCTATACAACTTATTGGTTTCTCATATTAAGTGGTTATTGCAATCCGCATACATAAATATCTTTAGATTTATATATTATTTAAATAATAAGATTTAATGGATAATTGACTTCACACTGTTGAACAAGCTTCTTATTAATATTATAAAACAAAATCTAACAATAGTGATCATTTTTCCACTTCAAGTAATTACAATATGGACAGCCAATATTCCAGTATCCCTTTTTTGTTCTTATCTTTATCTCCTTCATCTTATGCTTTTCACAGACCTTTGAGGTTACATAAATAGATCCCTTCTGAGGGAGAGGTATTGTAAACGTGCAATTTGGATAGTTTTCACATCCTATAAACCTACTTCTTTTAGTCCTCTTTAAAACAATTCCGCCACCACACCTCGGACACCTTCCAATCACTTCTCTTGTCTCTTTAAGTTTCTCAGCCAACTTTGTATAATCTATTGATTTCAAAATTTCATAGAGCATCTTTTTAGACTCTTCAACTACTTCTCTTTCACTCTTCTTTCCTTCTGCAATCAAATCCATCTCTTTTTCGAGTTTTGCAGTCATATCTGGCAAAGTTATCGTTTCTGCAATGTTTTTCAAAACTTCAATGACTGTAAATGCCGTTTGAGTAGGTTTTAACGGATTTCCGTAAACGTACTTTCTATCTATTAGCTTTTTTAAGATTTCGTGTCTTGTAGACTTCGTTCCGAGGTTTAACCTCTCCATGACCTTTATAATACTACCAGACGTATACCTCGCCGGTGGTTTGGTCTTCTTCTCTTCTATTCTCCTATCAATGATCTCAACAGTCTCACCAATCTTTAGAATCGGGAAATCCGATTCTTCAGCTTTTGAATAGATGTATATAGCTCTCCATCCAGCTCTAATTAGCTTTTTACCTCCAGCTAGGAATCTTACTCCATTGCAGTCTATCTCAGCCCTTCTTATCTCCCATAAGGCTTTAGGAGCTAGAGTTGCCAAAAACCTCCTGACGATCAATTCGTATATAATCCATTCATCCCTTGAGAGTTCATATCTCTCCGCTACTGCTGTTGGATAAATAGGTGGATGATCTTTGGTTTCCCTTTTACCCCTTGACGGCACTATTTCATTTTGAAGTACTAATCTAGCCTCTCTGTGAAATTCACTGTTCAAAAAGCTTCTAACTATTGCCTCCAAGTCAAGTGTTTTTGGATAAACAGTGTTATCCGTTCGTGGATAGCTTATGTATCCCTCTATGTACAGGTTCTCAGCTATGCTCATAGCCTTATCTGGATTCATGAATCTAGAAGCTTCCTTCAAGAATTCAGTTGTGTTAAACGGTATTGGCTTTGATTCCTCTCTCTTTACACTTTTGAAATCTTTAACAACTCCATATCTACCAATTCTTACCAGTAACGCTTTAGCTTCCTCTCTACTTTCAAATCTCTTCGGATGCTTAGCTGTAAATCCATTAGAGACTACTAAAACTTCATAGTATTTCTTAGGTTTAAACTCCTTTATCTCCTTCTCTCTTTCAACTATTATCCTGAGTGTTGGTGTTTGAACTCTCCCAGCACTAAGAAAATCCCTTCCAAGTCTTCCGGAGTGTATAGACAACAGCCTCGTTAGAATAGCACCCCATATCAGATCTATTTTTTGCCTTGCTAAAGCGGACTTCGCTAAATTGAAATCGATTTTAGTTGGATTTGAGAACGCTTTGAGTATATCATGTTTCGTTATAGCACTAAATTTAACTCTATCAAATTTTACATTCGGATTTACTCTCTTTATTATTTCGAGGGCTTCTACACCTATTAGTTCCCCCTCTCTATCGTAATCCGTCGCTATCGTTACTCTATCGACTCTCCTCCCAAGTTCTTCAAGCAGAGATACGACATCTCTCTCCTTAACTCTTGCAACCAACTTAGCCTTAAGTAACTCGTCTAGTGGTGTCGATCTCCAGTTGTTTAACTCCTTTGGAAAATCGAGCTCGATTACATGTCCTTTAAGCCCTATAACATAGGCATCATACGAAGGAGAGTAGTAATACCTAACGCCCCTCTTTAATACCTTAATATCTCTAAACAGAATTGAAGCAATTCTTCTCGCAGCGTTGTCCTTTTCTGTAACTATCAGCCAACTCATATCCATTCAAGACTTCTCGATTTCAACTCTCTCCTCTTCCTCTCCATGAACCTTATCACAGTTGAATGCTGTGCACCTTCAATTAGCATCATTATAGCCTCTCTTGCGGCTGCAACGTTTTCGGCTTCACCTATTATTGCAACTGTTTTTCCATGAATTGCAACATTTACATCAAGTATATCTTCGATTTGTCTTCGCATCTTCCCCTCTTTCCCAATAATCCTACCCTTTATCCTCTCCAAATGCTTATTCGACACAAAATTCGTCAAATCGATAACGTCGAATACTATCATCTCCTCATCAAGAAGTTTCATTGCTACATCTGGATTAAACCCAGCGGATATAGCTCTTATGACATCTCTCGCCTTCATAAACCCTATTGCGTCTTCACACTCTATCTTGACTACACATGCTTTACTATCTATTTTAAGCTTACATCCCGTTTTTTCCTCTATAGCCTTCTTTACTTCTCCCTCTTTACCAATTAGAACCCCTATCCTGTCTTCTGGGACTTCTATCTCTAACGCGTTCATAAACAAATCTCTGAAGGATTTCGTAAATAGTTTTTGACTACTTCTCCAATTGTCTTATGAGATATCGACTTAAGTTAGTGTGACGAAATTTAAACATGCACAGTCACATAATTAAGAAGTTATCTCTTCAAATAACTCATTTAAGTTCGCTTTTATACCGAATTTTGAGAAAAACCTGATCAGATTCTTTAAATCTCTTCTCAAATATTCCATAGCCCTTGGATGATCTACTAAAACTGCTTGTCCCATATCTATTAGGTATGGTTTATCTAAGAGCATTACGTTATACTCACTTAGATCTGCATGGACAAGCTCAGCCCTCTTATACAACTTCTTAACGTTTTTTAAGATATCTTCGAATATCCCCTCTGGATTCATATCCTTGAGATCCCTACCTATTTCGAAGAGTGTTGGAGCTGGGATTTCGTCTTCGCCAATGAACTCCATGAGTATAACGTTTTTCATATGAACGTAAGGTTCTGGAACGTTTACATTTGCTTCTTTAGCCCTTTCAAGATTTCTAAATTCCTTTTCAGCCCAGATAAACACTATTTCCTTTGGAGAAATCTTCCTCATGTCAAACCTCTTATCTCCGAAGAGATATTCATCCATTTTATAGAATTCACTCGTCTCAATTCTATATACCTTTACAGCCATTGCTACATCTTTCCCATCTATACAACCGTCTGCATAGAACACGTTCGCCTCCTTCCCGGTGCTTACAACTCCACCCATAGCCTTTATGTACCCCTTAGCTGATAACTTGTATAGGGTTTTTAAGGTTCTGCCATCCAATACTTCAGCATATATCTTTCTCTCCTCAGAATCTATCTCCTTTACCCTTAACTTATCGAGGTACTCATCTATCTTTCTTAAATCTTTCACAGATCTCTATTCGCTTGGGAATTTATAAATGTTGAGCTTGATAAAATATGACAACATATTTAAATTAAAATAGCAAATAAATGATTTTTTAATTTAAGTGTTCAATCGAAAAGGATTTTTATGTTCTTTACAAACTACTTGTTGTGGAAAGGATGGAAGAATATCTAGAAGTCATTTACGATATTCAAAACAGGGAGAAGAGAGCAGTTAGAACAAAGGATATAGCAAAGATTCTAAACGTAAAACCTTCAAGCGTAACTGAGATGCTTATAAAGCTGTACAAAAAGGGTTACATAGATTATAAGCCTTATTACGGTGCAAAACTCACTAAAAAAGGTGAAGAGATCGCAAAGAGAATTAAAAAGTATTACACAGTATTCTACACATTCTTCAAAAATTACTTGGGGATTGACGATGAGACCGCTTCAAGGTTAAGCTGTGAGTTAGAACACCACTTAAATGACAACGTAATCGTCAGGATATGTGGTATAGTTGCTGGTGAGTGTGACATCTGTGATGAGTGTAGTTACAGAATAAAGAAGTTGTCCGAAGTGGGGGAGGGAATATATAGAGTTATCGCCGCTCCCGTTAAGTTTAAAGAGATCGGTTTAACTCCGGGTAAGGTTATAAGGGTTTGCAAAGACGGAGTAGAAATCGATGGAACTGTATATGATATAGATATAGATTTTGCAGAAAAGATTTTAGTTATCTAAATATTTTTATTGCATATAACTTTTCAAAGAACAAGTTTTTTACACGAACTATTTCATACCTGTAACCCCTTTTCTCAATCTCCTCAAAAACGTATGGCTCGTTCTGAGATGATGCGATTACAATTGCTCTGCCGTTTTCTGCGAGTATTTCATCTAATTGATCTAAAAACTTCGAAATCACCTCCACTCCATGTTTACCACCATTGATTGCAATGTCTAACCAATTCCCTCTCTTGAGTTGATCTTCTAACTCTATATACGGTGGATTAAAAAGAATTAGACTAAACTTTTTTCTTATACCTTTTGCTATATCCGTTCTAATTACGTCTAAACCCTTCTTTTTTAGTTCTCTTGTCGCAAAAGGTGAAATATCTGTAGTCAATATAAGTTTACATTTATTTTTTAGTTTTTCAGCAACGAATCCGCTTCCGGCTCCAATCTCTATTACTTCATCACTCTCTTTGACTTCAGATAAACCCACTTCAAGTAATAATTCACTATCTTCAGCTGGTTCATATATCATATTAACCGAAAGTTAGAAATACCGTTACGGCTTAAATCTTTTAAGCCCGGGTAGCTCAGCCAGGGAGAGCGCGCGGCTGAAGACCGCGTGGTCCCCGGTTCAAATCCGGGTCCGG
>CAYWXE010000042.1:0-14154 GCA_964462505.1 uncultured archaeon
GTGTCAAGTACTTCAAGATAAGAATCATCTAATACAATTTTCGGCGGTAATTTTGCAAGGATTTGTTCAAACATAAAATTACTCCACATCAAAGCTTAATAAAACCTTAACGCAAAATAATTGGATTATATTAATTAATCTATTATTATATTAAAAATAAGTAAAAATCTAAAGTCTTTATATTCATCAAATATTATACAACTACTCAATGCTAAGAAGTTATTTAAGTGCTTAAGCTAGAACTGATATCTGTAATGAGGGTATACGTGATAGATTCAAGTGTTATATTCTTGAGGAAAGCTGTTTACGATAACATGGTAACTATTCCAGAGGTAGTGTCTGAAATAATAGACGAAAATTCAAAGCTCTACTTCAGTGTTAAAAACTTAATAGTTGAACCTGCAAGTGAGGAGAGTGTGAAGAAGGTTATAAGTGTTGCAAAAGACACTGGAGATGTTCATAAGTTATCTGAAACGGATATAAAGCTCTTGGCTAAAGCTTTGGATGAGTTAAAAAGGGGAAATGAAGTCGTTTTAGTGACAGACGATTACGCAATTCAAAACGTTGCAATGAAGTTGGGAATCAACTTTGAAGGTGTAATTCAAAAAAAGATCTCGAAAGGGTATAAATGGGTTAAGGTTTGTAGTGGTTGTGGGCGAAAGATTAAAAGTGACATCTGTCCAGTTTGTGGAAGTGAGGCAGTGGTTAGGAGGGTTAAGAGATGAGAATAGAAAGCCTAATTGAAAGGGCTAAGAAGTTGAAGGAAAAGGGTTTGACAACTGGAGAAATCGCAGATGAGTTGAACGTTTCGGTCGAAACGGCTTTATGGCTTTTAACGAGGGCTAAAGATATAACTCCTTCTGACATATACGTTGATTGGAAGGGGATTTCTAAGCCTTCAAGGATGCGTTACATAGCATTAGCCTTAGCTGATATGATAACTGAAAACGTCGGTAAGGATATCGATATAGTCGTCGGAGTTGCAACGAGTGGGATTCCTTTGGCATCGATGGTTGCAGAAGAGCTCAAAGCCGAATTGAGTGTCTACTATCCAAGAAAACTCAAATGGGAGAGTGATGAAAGGCATAGGGGTGGAGTTTTCAGTGAAAACTACGCAAATGTCGATGGGAAGAGGTGTGTAATAGTCGATGACATAATATCAACTGGAAGCACTGTAAGGGAAGTAGCAGAGAGTATAAAAAGCAGAGAAGGAAGGGTTTTGTGTGCTGCAGTAGTCGTTAACAAGCTTGGAGTGGATGAAATCGAAACGATTCCAGTGCTAAGCATGTTCAAGATCGCAAGGATATGAATGTAACAGTTGTTATCCCCACTCTAAACGAGGAGAAGACGATTGGTGATGTAATAGACAGATTCAAAAAAATAGGTTACGAAAACATACTCGTAATAGATGGAAGGAGTACAGATAAAACTAGGGAAATAGCCGAGCAAAAAGGGGCGAGAGTTGTAATTCAAAGTGGTAGTGGGAAAGGGCAGGCGATAGCTGAGGCTTTTGAAATAGTTGAAAGTGATGTAGTAGTCTTAATAGATGGAGATGGAACTTATCTACCTGAAGAGGTAGATAAACTACTTAAACCAATTTTTAACGATAGAGCTGATCACGTAATTGGAAACAGATTCGCAAACTACGAGAAAGGAGCTTTTACGAGGTTAAACCTGATAGGAAACAAGATTTTAAACTTCTTATTTCGAATATGCTACGGAATCGAAGTTCACGACATCCTCTCGGGTTATAGGGCTTTAACAAAAGAGGTTTACAAAAACGTCGAACTTAAAAAGCATGGATTTGAAATCGAAACGGAGTTGACAGTTGAAACACTTGCAAAGGGTTTTAGAATCGCAGAAGTCCCGATAACCTACAAGAGAAGGGAAGGAAAGACAAAGCTAAAGCCGATAAGAGATGGGATAAGAATCGGAAGAACAATCTATGAGCTTATCAAGAGATACAGTCCAGCAAGATACCTCTACTTCGTCGGGTTTGTCTTGATTTTCCTTGGGATAGTAATGGGGATTTACGTAGTTTTGGATTGGTTTAAAGGTATAAGCCACTTTCTGCTTGCGGTTTTAACAACTCTGCTGATAGTCTCTGGTATTCAGCTTCTCATGTTTGGAGTTATAAGCGATTTCATATTCAGGAGTAACGTTGAGTTTAGGAGGGAGATAATAAGGTTGAGAGAACAGCTTAAGAATAGAAAAACTTTTAACTGAAATTATTAACAATCTACTATGAAGAAGTCGATTGTAGTGATTTCGATTTTAGCAGTAATATTAGCGATTAGCTTATACGGATTGTCAGCGATGCAAAATCAAAGCTCTGAATGGGCTCATCCCGAGTGCATGGCTACGGTTGAAGAGGTTGCATATGCAATCGAACATCCAGAAGAGTACGTAATAATAGATGCGAGTAAGAGCAAGCCAAATGAAAGTGTAAAGAATGCAATATGGATTAGTTTTAAGACTTTTAGACAGCCAAACGGTTTGCTTAAGGGAATATGGGGGTATCCAATAAAGCCAGGACAATTCGATCCAGATGAACTTCAACACATATTCAGACAGCTAGGAGTTAGTGAAAACAAAACGGTAATAGTTTTGGCAAGAGATCCAACTGATGCAGGAGTTGTTTGGTTTGCTTTATACTTCTTGGGATTTGATAGGGTTAAGCTCTTGCCAGTAAACTACACAGTTCTCGGTAAAGATAATCTGACGAGTGATTTCAAGGTTTACAGCCCGAACATGTCAGAAGTTGGCGATTTCACAGTTGACAAGAGTAAGATAAGGTGGGATATGTACGCAACAAGACAGGATATACTAATGGCTATGGAGAATCCAAGCATAGGAATTGCTGATCTAAGACCTCCTGCATATTACAATGGTTCAAAGGCTAAGACGATTAGAGGAGGACATCTCATGACAGCTGTAAACATTCCGTTCTACGAGTTCTGGGAGGACAAGTACATGACGAAGCTGAAGTCAAAGGAGGAGTTGCAAAAGTTGTTGGCTGAGAAATTCCCGAAGCAGGTTAGAAAGATAATAACGACATGCAATACTGGACATAGGGCATCTGCTGGATTTATAATATGGCAACTCGGCTACGAGTGGGCTTTAGATGATGCTTCATGGAATTTCCACGCATTTGAGGGTGATATGCCGGCATCCGATGTAAAGATCATAAACCTATTCGAGATTGCTGAGGCTGTAAAATCTTAAATTTTTAATAATTTTTTATTAAAAAGATTTGTAGAGATTTTTAATATCTGTCGAACAGTTATCCCCATCTAAAAAGGCTAACACTGTTGATTTAGTTAAAAAATTAGAAATGGGAGCTTTGTGAATTTTAAATATAATTATATAAATCAAAAATAATACAAGTATTGATAATTATAATCTTTATCTTTATTACTTATACTCGTGTGTGCCTAAAATCACTTTTATGCCTGTGTTCTCCTCAATCAGTTTTGCCCACTCCTCGGGTTTGAGGTAAGGACAGCCTGGAGTTCTCAACATACAAGAGCTCAGGTATATCTCATCTGGCTTTATCTCAGATAACTTCATAGCCATGCTTATATTCGGTATCAAAGTGTTACCTGGACATTCACATCTTACAAATGCTATGACTTGAACTGGCTCATTGAATTTCCCTTCACCAAGAGCTGCGGCTTTAAGACATCTCCACTCCCCTGGGCAACCGTAAGTCTTATCCATATAAGCTCCACAACCAATGATGAAAACCCTCTTCATGTTTAAATGTTAAAGCGTGTTAATATAAGTCTTCTTATTTCATCGCAAATAAATGGCTGGATATGTTGACATTAAAAATTTTTATTATAGAAATAGATCTTTTAAATCCCAGAGAAGTCTTGGATGAGCCTTTATCAACTCTAACACTATAGCCTTAACGCTTAATTCTTCAAGTTTTTTACCAGCTAAACTCCTTGCAAGCTTGTTTAGTGTTTCATCATCCATTTTTAAGAATTTCTCCTGAAGTTTTTTATTTCTCTTAAGCTTCTTACCGAAATCGTTCTTCCAGAGTTCATCATATCTCCTTAAAAACCTTGCTGAGTAATCTCCCTTTTTTACAGCTTCACTTGCAACCAATCCCGCATAATACCCCGCCGATAGTGCATTTGCAATTCCACCTCCTGTTATAGGATCTGCATGATATGCGGCATCTCCGGCAAGCATTATGTTATCTGTCACAGCAGTCTCAACTTCGCCATAAACTGGAACAGCTCCAGCCACGAATTCTACTATACTTCCATCGATTTCCTTTTTCTTTATAAAATCGTCTAAGTAATCCTTAGCAGATCTACTTGCGAGGGATGGCATAACTCCTATTCCAACGTTGGCAATTCTTTTACCCTTTGGAAATATCCAAGCGTATCCACCTGGAGCAATTCTTTTGCCTAAGAAGAAGTATGTGTAGTTTTCGTCTATATCTAAATTCGTCATGAGGTATTGAGCACAACTCTCTATTTCGCTAAGCTTTAAAGTCTTCAAAATCCCAGCTAATCTTCCGATTCTGCTTTCAATACCATCGGCACCTATTAGTATCTTTGTTTCGACATCCCATTTCTCTCCCAATCTCCTAAGAAAAACCCTTAAGATTTTACCCTTCCTCTCAAATCCAAGTGCTGTAGTTTTAACAATGATTTCAGCTCCAGCTTTTGCCGCCATTCTTGCTAAATCTCTATCAAAAACTCTTCTCTCTAATACGTATCCAACCTCGTTCCCAGCTCTTTCTTCGGATAAAACTATCTCCGTTCCATCGGGTGAGTAGATCTTAGCTCCAATGACTTCGTTTGCAATCCACCTCTCCTTGACTTCAAAGAACTTCTCCAAGCTCTTCTTGCTTATACCTTCAGCACATCTAATCGGAACACCTATTTCCTGCCTTTTCTCAACAAGTAATACATTTAAACCCCTCTCAGCAGCTGTTTTTGCTGCCATGCTTCCAGCTGGCCCGGCTCCAACGACTACAACGTCGTACATCCCTAAACCTCCACAACTACTAAGGCGTTAGTTGGACAAACCTTAACACAGCTCATACAGCAGTTACACTTGTCCTCGTATATCACGACGAACGTCTCTATCAACTCGTTTGCGTTGAAGTTGCAAACTGCTATGCAAGCTCCGCAGTAAGCACATTTGTATCTATCTATTACGATCTTTTTACCCATGGAATTTAGTGAGAGGGTTTTTTTATAATACCTTCGAAACAACTGATTTGTTGTTACTGGAGTTTTATGCTATCTTTTTGCAATTTTTGAGATATAGATATATGAATATTAAAATAAATATAATATTATAATATTAGAGTGCTAGCAATAAAAATTTGGATTAAACTATTATTCCCTTAAAAGTGTTATCCAGTATATGGATCTATGGGAATTCATAAAGAAATACTATATAGATTCGATAGTTTACAAGCAAGGCTATAACATTGTGAACACTGCGACTTGGGCGATAATACTATTAGTAGCTGTAATACTGATCTACAGATTCCTTGAGAAGAGGATAGAAATAAACGAGAGGTTCGTGTACTCAAATATCCCGTTTGTAATATTTGGGTCATCGCTGAGGGTAATGGAAGATGCCGGATTTTTGAGTCCTCCGTATTCATACCTCTTGATGAGTCCAATGATATTCTTTTTAATCTTTGGAGTCGCTTTTTCTGTCTTCTTGATAAGTTTAAAGTTTAAAAGTAATTACTACTATCGCTGTTACGCAGCGGTTGGAATGATTCTTGCTCTCTTTCCAATCTTTACACTCTTCTCAAGGCTTAACGTTGTGAACGCGTATGTAATTCCCATAGGATTCCTATTGGCTTCTGCCTTAACTTCTGTTTTCTATTTGCTATCAACTTTTATAAATAAAGCGATGATCAACAAGCTGAGTTTGCTTGCGTTCTTTTCTCATATGCTTGACGCATCCGAAACGTATATTGGCATTACCAAATTAGGCTACTGGGAGTTGCACGTTTTACCGAGGTTTTTAATCGAAAACTTCGGGGCTGAGTCACTTGTAATTGCTAAATTTTTTGTGTTGCTGGTAGTGTTATACGTAGTGGATAAATCTGAAGATAATAATGCTAAGAACTTCATCAAGTTCGTTTTAATCGTACTAGGGTTAGCACCAGGTTTAAGAGACGGGTTGAGGATGAGTTTTGGAGTATGATAGTAACACTGCTAACAGATTTTGGGGACTTCTATCCAGGAGTTATGAAAGGAGTGATACTCAGCTTAGCCCCCGAGACAAGAGTAGTAGACATATGCCATACAGTCGAGCCTCAAAACGTTCTTCAGGGAGCTTTTCTCTTATACAACTCCTATCGTTTCTTTAAGAGTGCAGTTCACGTTGCAGTAGTCGATCCAGAAGTTGGAAGTGAAAGGAGGGCTATCGCTGTAAAAACGAAAAATCACGTATTCATAGCTCCAGATAACGGGATAGTTTATCCATCTGCATCTGAAGATGGGATAGAAAGAGTCTATGAAATAGATCTTTCAATTTCTAAGCTCGTTGGTGAGCTCTCTTATACTTTTCATGGAAGAGATGTATTCGCACCAGCCGCTGCATTAGCTGTTAGAGGAGATCTCTGGAAGTTCTGCAATGAAATCGAAGATATGAAAAAGCTTGAATTGTTTGACTACAAAATCGAGTCTGATAGGATTGTTTGCAGAGTTGTATTTATAGACAGGTTTGGTAACCTTGTTACGAATTTAAAAGCTAAAGACATCAACGCAAAACGTTTTTACCTTAAAGGTATAGAGTTTCCATTGGTGAAGACTTATTCAGATGTAAAAATCGGTGAACCACTGGCATTGATAGGTAGCTTTGGAACGCTTGAATTGAGTGTTAGAAATGGCAATGCTTCGGAACTGCTTGGAATTGATAAAGGTGGTGTTGAAATAGAATTGGAGGTATCATAGATGGATGAGAAAACCCTTGCCAAGATGATCGAAGCCATAAATAAGCACATAGCTGAAAAACCGAGAACACTTGAAGAAATGCTCAAAGAAGATTTTCCAACGATTAAGGCAAGGGATGGGAATGAATACTACATAGAGAAGAGAGAACTCGAATTCATAGCTAAATACGTAGATGAGGACGACTGGAAGAGGTTCAAAATTCCGATAATACTTGAGATGACAGAGATAGAGGGAGAGAAAATGGTATTCGTCAGAGATAGGCTTCACGCAGAGTTCATAAAAAAAGCTTTTGGCTTTGACAGGTTTGTCGACGACTCTCTGGTTTTATACATGTACGAACTCCCAGCTATAAGGAGAAAGCTTAGGACTGCAAGTCAAGTAATGTTTAAAGTTTCCCTACTCTGATTTAGAAATTCAGAGATCGTATTCAGATTGCACAACAACGCTACCGTTTTGTTCATAAATTTGATTTAGACTTCAAAACATTAATTCGTAAACAATCCTTAAAGTTTTTAACGTTAAAAAACTGCTATTAGGCATGAAGATCGTAAACGTTAAAGACGTTATCGAAGAAGAGGTTAAAGACGGAAGGAACGCTACGATAAGATGGTTAATCGATGAGAAAACGGGTATAAACTTTGCTATGAGGTATTTTGTGATAAAGAAAAACGGCTATACGCCATTTCATACTCACGAATGGGAGCACGAGATTTTCGTAGTCAAAGGAGAGGGTTACGTTTTCAACGGAAGAGATAGAATTAAGATAAAAACTGGAGATGCCGTATTCATCGCACCAAATGAACCGCATCAAATAGTAAACGATGAATCCGATAGCTTGGAAATCATCTGCCTGATTCCGATAAGGAGAACTTGATATCATTCCAAAAATCTACTAACTCGTTCAAATCTCCGCATCTCCTATATCTCCCATCGTAAACCTCGACGAAATCGTTTAAATGTAAGAAATCTAAATGTGCTAAAACCTCAGAAGTTGTTAAGAATATTATCCTATTTACTCCATAGATTTCTTCAACTACTTCGAACGGTGTGGAATTGTTAGCTCTTCTCCAGATTTCTATACTTTTGTTCATCCATCTATCTAAATACCACCTTAAGATTTTTTTAAAATCTGATTTAAAATCACCATGCCCGGGGTAAACCTTTGCAATGTCCAATTCGTATAACCTTTTAACAGTGGATATATACTGCTCCAAAACCGGATGTCTTGAGTTCTCATCGATCGGCTCGATCAAAGGTGTTGGAACTGTTCTCTCAAGAACTGTATCTCCACAAAACAGGGATCCCGATTCCTTGTGGTAAAGGGATATATGACAATACGTATGCCCGGGCGTATGCAAAACCTCAAATACTTCGTCTCCTATTTTTATTTTATCTCCAATATCTTTGCATCTATTGCATGGCTTTGCAAGACTCATATAAGTATTGGTAACCCTCTTAACGAGTTCATCGATCAAAACCTTTGGAACTCCAGCCATCTCAAAATGGTTAATGCACAGCTTAAAGTAGTTCTTTGCACAGTCCTTTAGCCTGTTACATGCGTGTTTATGAGCATACACTTCTTCGAACAGATATGCTAAGCCGAAGTGATCTACGTGTGGATGTGTTATCACTAAATCAATAGAGAAATCTAAATTCCTCTCTTTGAGGAATTTCTCGATCAACTCAACACTATTATTTGTATAAACTCCCGTGTCAATTAATAGGCATCTGTTTATAAGGTACGAATTCGTTTCGCTGTATGGAAACGGATTTGGAAATCTCAGAACTTCTACTTCCATCACGTTAAAATAAACCTCTGTAGTAAAATAGATTACTCAACTGCAACTTCTATGCAAGTCTTTAAATCCGCAAAAACTACGTCAACTCCCCTAAGCTTGGGGAGATATGCGAGAGCTTTTCCAGAGTTCGTCATTACACATTCAAATCTCTTAACGATTGGTGATACAACTATGCAAGTATCGCAGTAAATCCTCACACCTAGCTCTTCAAGCTTTTTTACAATTTCATAACTTCTTTCAACTAAACTCCTCGAACAGAATATCCACAAATTCCTCTTAACACTTCTACCCCTTAAAAGCTTAAGTATCAATCTGAGTTCTTCCTTAGATACATGGGGACAACCTATTGCTATTAGATCCACTTCACAACTCCTCTCGAATTTTGCCTCTATTTCAACCCTTTCCCTTGGTTTTTCGAAATCCCTCCACTCTGGAGTTATTCCTTCTGCGTGAAACATTGCGATGTTTCCAGTGGCAGCGAGAGATGCTGCTAAGAGCTTCAACTCGTATTCGGCAACAGATCTATCGAATACGAAGTATGGAATTTCGTTCTGAAGTTCTAATCCAGCTCTGTAACCTGCGAGCGATAAGTCTCCCTTAACCTTCACTAAAACCGTTGGAGCTCTATTCTGCTTTATATGTAAGCCATAGTAGGGAGTTCTTCCAGTTATCGCTGAAGCCAAAGCCGAGATTCCACTCTCCCTATTCGTTCTCGCTCCAATCAACGAATTCGCGTAAACCACTGCCGAACTCTCAGCCCAAGCTATGTGATCTCCGAATTCAGGCTTGTATAAGTAGTATGGTGTGCAAGTCAACGTAAGCTCTGCACCGATTCTTTTCAACGCGTTTAAGATCCTCATCTGCTTTTCGTAAAACTCGTAATCTACAAACTCCTTCCATCTCTCTAAATCCATTCCGCATGGATTTACAGTCGTTTTCACTCTTACCCTTGCGTTAAGTGATTCAAGCCACTCTAAACCTTCATCTCCTATGTTCTGATAGCTGATCCCAGATATATGAGCAGATTTTATCTTCACAAGCTTTTCAGCGTTGAAAATCTCTCCAATCTTGACAATTATCTCCATGGCTTTTGCTAAAGTTTCGTTATCAGAGTTAAGCATTTCTTCCTCTTCCTTCGTTAAGTACATCTTTGACCACCTCTTTTAACCAATTCGGGAGGTTAAAAGCGGAGATATGTACCTCCGGGTTGTAGTAGATTGTTTTTAGTTTTCTCTTCTTGTATCTTCTCTTCACTTTTTCTATATCGGTTTCAATTCTCTTTCCAGCTATTAAAAAACTCCAGAGTGCTAACGGATAAGTTGGAACGTATGAGACGTAAACTCTTCTATTTTTAAAAGCCTTGGAATTCCTTAAAACCGTTGTAAAGTATTTCCTCTGCACAACTGGCGATTGACTCTGACAGCAGAAGACAGCACACCTCTCTGAAGCTAAATCGAAGAATTCTCTATCGAATAGTGTAGAACTAATCGGATTTGGGTCTGTGCTGTCGACTATTATTACATCAAATCTCTCTGAATCTTCTAAAAACGCCTTTCCATCTCTTATAACGATTTCAACTCTATCATCATCTAAAGCTCCTTTATCTATTCTCAGATATCTTTTACAAAGATCTACAACGTTTCTGTCTATCTCAACTACCACTATCCTCTCTGGGTTGTGTTTTAAAACCTCTCTTACCGCTCCCCCATCCCCACCACCTATTATCAACACATCTTTTGGCTTCGGATGAGTTATCATTGGGATGTGAACAAGCATTTCGTGATAAAAAGCTTCATCAAATTCCGTAAGTTGAATTTTACCATCTATCACAAGCATTTTCCCAAAACTTTCGGTTTGATATATTTCAATCCTTTGAATTTCAGAACGTTCGACTATTTTCTCTTTTACCCTTATCTTTAGCCCACATCCGTTGTAGTATTCAGTGAACCAGTCCATAAGGCTAAGAGTTCAACTGAGAATTTAACGTATAGGGTTGAGTTAGGATTATAATAATTGATATATTTTTAAATTTTATTAAAAACATAATTTTTAACTAAATTATAAATAATAATTATTATTACTTATACTGTTATTTACTGTTTTTTCAGATCTTCAGGCATACCCTTGGTAATAAAAAATATGACAAATAAAATAATTAAGCCTTAAACTTCAGTATTAAAAGCTTAAATGTTATTAGAGCTTAGCATTAATAGCCGATGATGATCGGAGGGGTCACTGAAAGTGATGAAAAGCCGCCAACCTGAGGCTATTCAACTAACTTAAACGCTATTTCTCTTACCCTCCCATATACCTCTTCTTCTCCTCTAAATCTCCCTTTTTCGACTACAATCTTTCCATTAACGATTACAGTGTCTACACAACTACCGTTTGCAGAGTAAACCAAATCTGATATGAAGTCATGTCCCGGTATCAGATAAGCCCTCTTTAAGTCTATTAAAACCAAATCTGCAAGGTATCCCTCTTCGATCTTTCCAGCTTTAAGCTTAAAAGCCTTAGCAGCATTTGATGTAGCCATATCAAAGATCTCTCTTGCTTTAACTATCGTTGGATCGTTGTAGTAGAACTTCTGTAGAAGTGATGCGAACTTCATCTCTTCAAACATATCCAGGTTGTTATTACTTGCGGCACTATCAGTGCCAATTGTCACGTTCAATCCGTGTTTTCTCATCAAGGCGTAGTTTAAAGCCTTTCCAACGCATAACTTCATATTGCTCGTAGGGCAATGAACTACGCTGACGCCCCTCTTTGCCAAAATCTCTATTTCTCCTTCACTCAACCAAACGCTATGTGCAGCAATTAACCTATCGCATAGAAAACCTATCTCGTTTAAAACCTGAACTATTTCCTTTCCATGTTTCTTCTTGAACTCTACTACTTCTTTCTCTGTTTCAGCTAAGTGGAAGTGTATGAACGCATCGTATTTATCTGCGAGTTCTTTAGCCATTTCTAAGCCCCTTAGACTTACAGTGTAAACGGCATGAGGCCCAACTGCGGGAATTACCCTCTCGAACTTCTTTAGAGATTTTATCTCCTTTTCAACTCTTTTTATATTTTCTTCGAGTAAATCCATATTGAAGAAGTCGAAAAAGGCTGAAGATATGCAAGCCCTTATTCCAGTCTCTTCAACGGCTTTTGCTATTGCTTCAGTGTAAAAGTACATGTCGTTGAAGAACGTGCAACCACTCTTCAACATTTCAATGCATGCAAGTTTAGTTCCGTAGTAAATCGCTTTTTCATCGAGTTTTTTCTCAGCGGGCCATATCTTCTTCTCAAGCCATTCATGCAGATACATATCTTCAGCATAGCTTCTAAACAGAACCATTGCGGCATGCGTATGACAGTTCATCAAACCCGGAATTAAGGCTTTTCCCTTTCCATCGATTACTATGTCACTCTTGTCTACTTCACCGTTTATCGATGCAATCTCGTTTTCATCTATTAACACATTTGCCTCTTTCTCTCCGAGTATTTTTACATCCTTTATCAAAATCATGAGATTTAATCTTGCTATACTTTTAAAAGCTTTAACGAGTTTGAAACTGATTTTAAACGAAACAGACTTCTGCTATTTCAATCTAAACAACATCATGGAGTTGAAGAGAATTTACGTGTTGTGTATTCTTGCGGTAGTGGGAGTATTTACAGCATATGCGTAAGTGCGATCGTAATACCTCAATCTATTACCTAGTTAAAAATTAGGAGTAGCACATCATTTATTGATGAAATCGATAATACTAAAACGAATGCCTTTGAAATCGCAGAGGAAAACTCTACATTAATGTCTATTCAGTGATTAATGATAGCAAATTAACTCTGAAGTCGATTTCGGTGAAAAAAGTCGTAATAATGCTACAAAAGAATGGAAACATCGTTGAAGTCTTAATAGATTTGAGAAATAGATAGAGTTTATAACAAATCCACAGGGAATAGAGGTGTATATATGAATAGGAAGGATTTGTTCATCGCATCGCTGTTCTTGGCTTCTGTAATCGTTTTGGGTTTAAAGCTGTTTAATCCGACAAGAATCCAAATAATCGTTGAAGGTAGTAATATCAATGTAGCAGAGCTATCTGGATTTTTTACATATAGGGATTTAATCGTATTTGTGTTTTCACCAATCCTCATCGGATTTTGTTCGGCTTATTTCAACCTAAGGAGGAAATCGATGTGCTAAAAGAAAAAGAAATGGGATGAGATTGCAAAAATCCTAAGGAATGATAAACAAAAAATTTACAGGATTATCTTAAACGCAGGAGGAATTATAAATCAAAGTTAGATTTGCTAGAGAGCAAAGGATTAGTTGAAAGGAGGAGAAGAGGAATGGGTAATGTTATAATACTAAAATAAAAACTAACGAAAACAAAAAGGATTTCATGTCGATAGTGAAACGACTTTTAATGCTAAAATGGATTGTTGCGGTCTTAGCTATCGTTGTATTCGCTTTTTACTGTTATTATACACTTGCCTTTGAAACAAACGAAGGCTTTGTCGATTGCAAGTGCATAGTTGGTATATCTAACAGTTTAGTTCACTCAATCCTTTTAGAAACACCATTTGGTGTGATTGTTAAAGATTCAGATTTTAAGCTTCTATTTTCAAATCAAAGCGAGATAGCTGTAAACGAATCGTTGGAAGATGTTTTGAAGCGGAAATACTCAAAAATCCTTTACTACGTTAGTATAGAATCCCTAAATGGGACATTGAGTTATCTAACGAGTAGAGATTGCTTCAATAAAGCGAGAGTTGGGGATTTAGTTAGATTTAAGGTTTTTAGGTTTGTAGAGATTCCAACCGTTGTAGAGCTTTGGTGTTACAAATGAAGGAGTTGGATAAGAGAGTTCTGAAGGTTTTACTGTCAAGGACTAGGATTAAAATCCTGAAATCTTTAAATGAGCGGAGAAAAACCGTTAGTGAACTCAGCAGAGAATTGAAATTATCGAAGTCAACAGTCTACGAGCATTTAACAAAGTTAATTCAAATCGGATTCGTTAAAAAGCTAAACAACCCAGGGCATAAATGGGTTTACTATGAGTTGACTGAGAAGGGATACGAATTCGTAAAGATTGGTGTAAAAGAGGTAGTTCTAACACTTTTAGCTGTTATAAGTTTCTCTATCGGTATATACGAATTGCTTACACATCTGATTCAGCCTAAACAAGCCTTATTAAGACATATCAAAAGTTTAGGAGCTGAACTTTCACTAAACACTTTACTGGGTGTACTGTTTTTAATAATTGGAGTAGTATTTGTGATATCGCTTGTAAAGATTAGGAGAAGCTATAAGAGAACTTTATAACATAGGTCATAACAATTTATAGCTTTCAGTCAGTTGAATTAAAATGCTACTTATGCAATTTATAATAAAATAATATTATATAATTTAAATTAAT
>CAYWXE010000043.1:0-13446 GCA_964462505.1 uncultured archaeon
AGATTTTATATTAATTAAAAGCTAAAAATTTAGTTTGACAAACATATTGGGTAGAAACCTTAGACTGTAGCTTTCTATATCATGGTATATCTTTTTATACCTCTGAGAGCTATGAGGTAAGCTGATGCTGTATGTATATCAATTCTTCTTGATAAAGCAACACCTATTGCATCAATTGAAGTAAATGATGGATTCACCTTAATGAGAACACCACCAATTTTCTTGACTAACATCTCTATTTGTTGTTGGTATTCTCTAATAGACCACTTCCTAACTCTACCTCTTAAGTTATCTGGCTTTGAGAGTTCCTCAACTACAAAGTATTTTACTCCATGCGAAACTGCATACTCTACAAGTTTTGAGAGGCTTTCTTGTCTAATGGCTTTTGACTTATCTCTATTGTAGTTAACAACTTCGGGAAAGTGGATGTTTCTTATGTCTCTAATTCTCCCATAAGAATCGACAATGACCACGTTAATTCTGTCAACGTTAAAGTCGAAGCCTGCATAGAGGTTGCTCTGTGGTTTTACCTTAACCTTACTAAAATACTTTACGTATAGGCTAGCTGGAATGTTAAGGTAGAGATATAACCTCTTCTTAAGCACTTTTCTCCAATCCTCCCCTTTGTTCTTAAGCTTTATTGTTATACCAGCTCCATAACTGTAACTACTATTGTTGATTAACTCTTGAAGTAGTGAGAGGTATTTCTTACCAAATCTAACTTCTGCTTCAATCCACTCATGTTTACCATTAGCATGTGAAACTTTAATCAACACTTTATCAGTACTTATCAATCTGATATTACGATTACCTCTTTCAATTTTAGCACCAACAGAGTACAGTAGCGGTTTTCTGAGCTTTATCCTTACCTGCTCTCTATACAGTTTAGCAACTTTAATTGCTGAACTAGAGTACCAAGCATTAGATAAAACTCTAGTTAATCTCCTCTTAACCTCACCTTCGCTAAGTTTCTTTTTGAAGAGTAGAGTATGAGCTAGCTCAACAGCATCTCTAAACATTCTCATTACGGTGAGTAATTTAGCTAGAGATACTTCATTGTTAAGGATTAATCTTCCAACTACTGTAGCTCTTTCTTCACTACCTCTAACCATAGTCTAATTGCCTCCTCTAATGCTCTCTTTATAGCACCATAATATCCGAACTTCTTAACAGCGTAAATCTCAAATTCTCTCCAGAGGTCATCAGATACTTCAATCGTCTTTCTCACCATCTCATACACCTATGAGAACTATGAGAAGTAAGATTTATAAAACTTCCCTTACAATCTATTACTGATGTACTGAACCCAATGATTAATGAGGGTGATGAATCCCTGATGAACCCCGATTACCTGAAGGTGGCAGTCCGCCGTAGGGTGGTTGGGGGGATGCTAGCCGTGATGAACTCATCCGTGGCAGATATAAAACATTATAGTTCGCTATATGATGCTACGGATGATGTGAACGGTAGATAGTAATTGCCAGAACTAATCTTCATGCAGAGACTTCTCAAACGCTTCAACAGTTTTGGATAAATCTTCATCAGTGTGTGCATAACTCATAAAGCAAACCTCAAACTGCGATGGAGGAAAGAATATCCCATTCTTTAGCATTTTCCAGAAGAAATCTATATATCTATCTTTATCGAGTTTTAATGCATCTACGTAATTCTTCGGTCTCTCTCCAAAGTATATACAGAAGATCGAAGCGATACTGCCGATATCGCAATTAGCTTTTTTATCTTCGATTACATCCCTTAAACTCTTAACGAGTTTTTCTGTTTTCTTATTTATTTCATCGATGACGTTGTTTTCGATTAAGAATCTGACTGTTGTATACCCAGCCACTAGGCTAAGGGGATTCCCACTAAACGTTCCAGCTTGATATACATCGCCTGACGGTGCAACTCTTTCCATCACATCTGCTCTACCTCCAAAGATTCCTATTGGCAATCCACCACCAGCGACTTTGCCTAGAGTCGTTAAATCCGGTTTAACACCATAGTACTCCTGAGCTCCACCTAAAGATATTCTAAATCCCGTGATTACTTCATCGAATATCAGCAACACATCGTTTTCCTCGGTGATCTTTCTAACCTCTTTGAGGTAGTTATCCTCTGGAAGGATTAGACTTGAATTCCCCATTACTGGCTCCATTATAACACATGCAACGTCTTTATCTTTCTCCAATACATTTGCCAATGCATCGATATCGTTAAACGGAACTTGAATCGTGTTTTTAACGAATTCAGCTGGAACTCCTGAAGAACTTGGAATTCCCATAGCTCCACTTCCAGCTTTAACTAAAACTGCATCGTGTGCACCGTGGAAGCCTCCCTCGATTTTCACGATCTTATTTTTGCCTGTGAATCCCCTTGCAACTCTCAAGGCTGACATCGTTGCTTCACAACCGGTGTTAACGAACCTTAGCATTTCAATCGATGGATACAGCTTTTTGATTAGTTTGGCATATTTTATCTCCAATTCTATCGGAGTTCCATAAAGCCAGCCCTTTTTTAACTGCTCTTCTATTGCCCTTTTAACGATATCTGGGGAATGTCCAAGTATCAATGGGCCGTAAGCCATGCAGTAATCGATATAGCAGTTCCCATCGACGTCATAAATCTTTGATCCCTTAGCTTTAGTTGTGTAAAACGGAAAAGGCTTAACTGCTCTAACTGGACTGCTAACACCACCTGGCATTAGTTTTAAAGCTTCCTCATAGAGTCTCTTAGACTTCTCAAGGTTCATATATCTTTTAAATCAATATTGTAGATTAACTTTATCAGTTTGTAGTTTAAATCCCGCGTACGCAACTTTTAAAATCAGCTGTAGATGAGCTTTCTCATGGACATCGAGGAAAGACTCGCATTAATTACTAGAAATACCGTTGAAGTCGTTACAGAAGAAGAGCTGAGGGATTTGTTGGAAACCAAAGATAAACCTAGAGCTTACGTCGGTTATGAGCCAAGTGGAGAGATTCATCTCGGGCATATGATGACTGTTCAAAAGTTAATGGATTTACAACAGGCTGGTTTTGATATAGTCGTATTGCTTGCAGACATTCACGCTTATCTAAACGAAAAGGGTAGTTTTGAGGAGATAAGGGAAATAGCTGAATACAACAAGAGAGCATTCATAGCTTTGGGCTTAGACGAATCTAAAGCAAAATTCGTGCTTGGAAGCGAATATCAACTAAATGAGGATTACACGCTTGACTTACTTAAGCTTTCAAGGATAACAACACTTAAGAGGGCGAGGAGGAGTATGGATGAGATAAGTAGGAGAAAAGAAGATCCATTGGTTTCCCAGATGATATACCCGCTTATGCAGGTTTTAGATATAGCATATTTGGACATAGATTTAGCAGTGGGAGGAATAGATCAGAGGAAAATTCATATGCTTGCAAGGGAGAACCTACCTAGGCTAGGATACAGGGCACCGACATGCCTCCACACTCCTATCCTTCTAGGCTTAGACGGACAGAAGATGAGCTCATCCAAGGGGAACTACATATCCGTTAGAGATCCGCCAGAAGAGGTTGAGAGAAAAATTCTAAAAGCTTATTGCCCAGCTAAATCCTTGGATAATAATCCAATAATTGAGATAGTGAGATATCACGTACTTCCAAGATTTAAAAAGATAAAAATAGAAAGGGATTTAAAATTCGGAGGGGATGTGGAATACGAGAGCTTTGAAGATCTTGCTTTGGATTTCGAAACTGGAAATTTACATCCACTTGATTTGAAGAGAGCTGTGGCAAAGTATTTAAACAAACTACTCGAAAATGCTAGAAAAAGACTAGAGGTGTCTGTCTGAGCGAGGAAGAAGTAGTCAGAGTAAGACTACCAGATAAAAGCAAGGGCGAGATGTTTGCAATAGTTGAAACCATGCTTGGAGCAGGGCATGTTAAGGTTAGATGTGAAGACGGAAAGGAAAGGCTTGCAAGAATTCCCGGAAAGCTTAGAAAGAGGGTTTGGATTAGAGAGGGTGATGTGGTTATAGTAGTTCCATGGCCTTTCCAAAACGAAAAAGCCGATATAATCTGGAGATACACAAATCCACAAGTCGAATGGCTTGAGAGGAAGGGTTACTTAAAGTTCTAATATGGAGATAATCAGAATCTTAAAGGAATCGAATCCGAAGAGAGCTCTGGTTTTCGGGATTGGGGGAGGTGGAGATATAGTAGCTACAATACCAACTGCAAATCTGTTAAGAGATTTCGGTTTTGAAGTCTTTCACGGAAGTATAGTCTGGGATAGACTTGTAATAGATCCAAAACCTGGCCCTAGGAGTATAGAAGAGCTCGAAAACATCGAAATCTTTAACGAGGTAATAGCAATTGCAAATGAAAATACTAAAACTTACTATGGAGTAATTCCAACTGTTGCAAGAGCTGCTAAGTTCTTTGGTGAAGTAGTGGCTTTAGATATAACTAAAGGTGCGAAAAAGCTCAGTAAGGGAATTGCAGAATTTGCAGATGACAGTGGTATCTCTTTGATATTTGGAATAGACAGTGGTGGAGATGCAATAGCGATAGGTTACGAATCTGGTGTGAAGAGTCCACTCGCAGATTCCTTAAGTGTTGCCGCCTTAAGTGATTTAAATGCTATTGTTGGCGTATTTGGATTTGGAAGTGATGGGGAGCTAAAGATTGAGGAATTACTCCTTAATATGTCTGAATTGATTAAGAGAGGTAGTTTTCTCGGTTGCAGTTCTATGAGTAAGAGAGACTACGAGCAGATGATTGAGATTACGAAGTTCGTTGTGACAGAAGCAAGTAAAATTCCTATAATGGCATATGAAGGTGAATTCGGTATAAAGAAGATTAGAAAGAGTAGAACAGTTTTAATCTCACCTCTCTCAACGTTAACTTTTTATTTCGATTCGAGAGGTGTATTCGAGATAAATGATGCCGCAAAAATCGTAAGAGATGCGAGAGATATTGAAGAGGCAAATAAACTCTTGAATAAATCCGGTATTTTAACTGAATTGGATTACGAAAGGGCTGTTAGTAGTTCCGGTGATAGATATGTATGCGAGGATAAAGGTTCGGGATGTAGTTAGGGTTCCACCTTCAAAACTCGGAGAAGATCTCGAGAAAGTTATAAACTCATTGCTTTGGGAGCAGTTTGAGGGGAGACTCGATAGGGAGTATGGGATGATCATCGGGATAGAGAGTATTGAAGAAATTGGTGAGGGTAAGATAATTGAAGGAGATGGTGCAGTTTACTTCGATGTAGTCTTTAATGCGATTTGCTTTAAGCCACTACTGCAAGAGGTTGTGGAGGGAGAAGTCGTTGAGGTAGTTGAATTCGGAGCATTTGTCTCAATCGGGCCATTTGATGCATTACTCCACATGAGCCAAATAACAGACGATTACATGGTTTTCGATGAAAAGGGTAAGAGATTAGTGGGTAAGGAAACCAAGAGGGTTCTTGAAGAAGGTGATCTCGTTAGGGCAAGGATTGTCGCTTTAAGTCTTAAGGAAAGAGAACCAAGTAAGAGTAGAATTGGTTTGACTATGAGGCAGCCTTGGTTGGGAGCACTTAAGTGGATTGAAGAAGACGTAAAGAAGGTGATAGGTGAGAAGGTTGGCTGAGCTTGCGTGTAGGAAGTGTAAGTTCATAAATATCGACTCCGATGTTTGTAAGAACTGTGGAAGCACTGAGCTTACAAAGGAGTGGTATGGATATGTAATCGTGATAGATCCGGAGAGGAGTGAAATAGCTAAAAAACTTGGGATTAAAACACCTGGAAAGTATGCGTTAAAGGTGGGCTGATGTTAAAACTCCCAGATGAATTCAGGGTGAGGTTCTCAAAACCGTTTGGGAGGTTGTATAGGGGTAGAGGAGAAGACACAATGAGAAAGATAAAGGAAGTAAAACACTGTAAAATGCTCGCATGCGTTGGAGATATAGTAAGTTACTACGCGTTAAAGCTTTTTAAGCCCGATCTGATAGTAATAGATGGTAAAACTATAAGGGAAGAGATCTCAATAGATAAGCTAAATGAACTGACAAAGGAATTCGTTGAATTAAAGGCTAAGAATCCAGCTGGATGTATTAGTTGTGATCTCGTTAAGAAGCTTAATGAAGCTGTAAACCTTGCTATAGAGGGTAAGAGAGTTAAGGTCGTTGTAGAGGGGGAAGAGGATTTAGCGGTTGCTCCACTTGGACTACTCATGCCAGATGGTTCGCTGATTTTGTACGGCCAGCCAAGGGTAGGTGTTGTAGCCTTAATGATTGATGATGAAAGGAAATCTATTATACTCGAATTCCTTAAAAAGATGGAGATTGTTGAAGAGTGCGAAGAGTTCAGGAGGTGGTTTGATGGAGGTTTACGTTGAAAGCGATAAATACAATCCACTGCTTAAGAGGAGAGAACTACACCTAAGAATAACCTTTAATGGGAAAACTCCGTCAAGGAAGGAGGTTAGAGAGAAGGTTGCTGGGCTTATGAACGCAGAACTCGATAGGATAGTTGTAGATTACATAAAAACAGAATTCGGAAAGACAGAGGCTAAGTGCTACGTGAAGATTTACGATACGATAGACGATTTGATGTCGATAGAGGAGGAGCATATAATAGTGAGAAACTTCGGCAAGAAATCTGAAGAAGGTGAGGAAGGAGGCGAAGAGTAATGGCTAAAGGTGCAGAATGTGTTTCGAAGTTTTACGAGATCAAAGGGGATAAGGTTGTTAGGAAGAGGAAGTTCTGTCCAAGATGTGGAGAAGGAGTTTTCTTAGCTGAGCATCCGGATAGGAGAACTTGCGGAAAATGCGGTTATACTGAATTTAAAAGATGAAAGCACTTGGAATTGAAGGAACTGCTTGGAGCTTAAGTGTTGCAGTAGTCGATGAAAGAGACGTAATAGTAATGGTAAACGATCCATATATACCAAAAGAGGGGGGAATTCATCCAAGAGAAGCTTCTCAGCACCACTCAGAAAGACTTCCAGATGTTTTGGCTAAGGTATTCGAAGCCGTTAATCCGAGTGAGATTGATCTCGTTGCCTTTTCTCAGGGGCCAGGAATGGGGCCTTGCTTAAGAGTAGTTGCAACTGCCGCAAGGCTTTTGTCTGTAAAGCTCGGAGTTCCATTAATCGGTGTTAACCACTGTTTAGCGCATGTAGAAGTTGGTAAGTGGAAAACTAAAGCTAAGAATCCAGTGGCACTTTATGTTAGTGGTGGAAACAGTCAAGTAATCGCGAGGAGGGGAGATAGGTATAGGGTGTTTGGAGAAACACTCGACATAGGAATCGGTAACGCTTTGGACAAACTCGCGAGATATATGGGGTTAAAGCATCCGGGTGGGCCAAAAATAGAGGAACTCGCAAAGAGGGGGAAGAACTACTACCCATTGCCTTACGTGGTTAAGGGAATGGACTTCTCTTTCAGTGGAATGGTTACGGCTGCTCAAAAGCTCTACGATTCAGGTGTTAGGCCTGAAGACATCGCGTTCAGTTTTCAAGAGACAGCCTTTGCAATGCTTACGGAGGTTACAGAAAGGGCTTTGGCGTATCTGGGTTTAAATGAAGTTTTACTCGTTGGAGGAGTTGGTGCAAACGAAAGACTGCAAGAGATGCTTAGAACTATGTGTGAAGACAGAGGGGCAAAGTTTTACATGCCTCCAAAAGAGCTAATGGGTGACAACGGTGCAATGATAGCTTATACGGGCTTGTTGATGTATAAACACGGATATGAAATGCCGATTGAGAAGTCCTACGTTAAACCCGATTTTAGGATAGAAGAAGTCGAGATAAGATGGGATTAAGATCGTTTCATGATGTAATTACGAAGTAATGAATTTACTCTTCGAGTAGATTATCTCGCTAATAGTACGTTATAACAGATACATCAACTCTAAGTTTTTAACAATTCAAGAGGCAAAATATAGTGTAAATATAGCTATTTAAACACCTTCTACAGACTTCATAAGCATTTTTTTCCTCTCCTTTGCAGAATAGCCTGTCAGTTCCTCTATAAACTTGTTGTAAATCTTTATAGTTTTCATAGCAGTTTCTTCATCTACGTTTGGGTTCGTTTTTGTTTCTACGTATAGCTTTTTTTCCTTTATCCAAGCCCTTAATTCCTCAATTGCTCCAAACCTTGCAACATATATTCCATCATTTTCTTCGCAGTTTCCGAAATGTTTAAGCATTAATTCCCTTAATCTCTCCTCACTCGCCTTATATCCTCTTTTAAACTTATACTCTCTCATGTTCCTAAGTGTTGTCTTTACATTTTAACGTTTGTCAAAGTTTTCATATATCCAAGATCAATACAGTACCACATGGAATTTTATCCCGAATCCCGATTTAAGAATTGGATAAAAAGAATAGAGGAATCGAAGATCGATGAGAACGATGTTGATACGCTTAACGTATTCGATCAAATGGTTGAAGATTTTGTAGTGGCTTGTATGAATATTGTAAGAGCTGTTAAGAGCAGAGAGATAAAGAAAGATGATGCGATAAGAGAAATTGATAAGATTTGGAGAATTGTTGACAGCGATATAAGTTTTGACACAGATCTAAAGAACATGGTTTACGAGTTCTCGATCGAGAGCGTTAAAGCTGTTTTGGCTTCATTTAAATACTATCTTGAGGGAAAGACGAGCAAAAAGGATATAAGAACTCTCCTATTAGAAGCGTTAGAAAAAGAGAAAAAAGGAGATTTAACTGGCTCCTTCGATTTAATAGCTAGAATCGGGGCCAAGATTTTAAGAGGTGAAAAATTCCCTGAGTTGGAGATTCCCGACGACAGTGCTATTTTGAGTTGGATTGATGGAATCGATGCGATAAATACGGCCATCAGATTAAATGAGATCGATACGTCTGAGGTATGAGGTTTTAAGAGCCGCTAGGAAGGGTTTGGGTTACGAACTGTACAAGGCTCTACTATTAAACTACGGTAGAAGAGGTGAGAAGGCTTACTTCTACGTTAGGGATAGGAGAGTCAAGAAGTATAAAGACTTCTTTGTAGTTGTTGGAAGATGGGAGTACATAGTTGACGAATTCTTTTGTACATGCCCAGATTTTCAGATAAACCTCAAATGCAAAAAGCCGTGTGCGCACATAATCGCGGTAGAGGTTTCGAAGATTCTTAAGATGTACGACGAGATTGATGCTTATTATGCAGACTTTTTAAATTACGAGATTAGTTGACTTATGTGCGTCTTAACCGCTAACGAGATAAGAAAGAGAATCGAAAAAGATGGACTGATAAGGGATTACGTAAATTTAGAAACTCAACTCCAGCCGAACGGATTTGACTGCACACTCAAATACGTTGCAAGGATAAAAAGTGCTGGAAAGGTGGACTTCGATAACACCGAGAGAGTTATATCAGAAGTTGAGATGATACCATTCGAAAACGATTGGGTTTACTTGCAAAAAGGAGTGTATAGAGCTACGCTAAACGAAGTGATAAAAATCGGTAATGATTTATGTGCGATAGCTTATCCAAGATCTTCTCTCATCAGATGCGGAGTCGACGTGTTGACCGCGGTATGGGATGCGGGTTATGAGGGAAGGAGTGAAGTTGGAATAGTAGTTCACAACGAAAATGGAGTATGGCTTAAGAGAAATGCGAGGATAATTCAGCTCGTATTCGTGAAGCTTACGTCGAGAACAAGGAGTTATAAAGGAATTTTTATGGGAGAGAATATTTAATTAATAAAACTTTTTCTAAACCCTTATCGTTAAATGTGTTTAATATTCAATTCTCGGAATATTAATGCGAAAATATTTTATTTCCAGTAGTCGTTTTGGATACATGGTAAGAATATTGGGGTTTTTAGGGTTATATAGTAGTAGAAATATGAAAACTGTTTACAGAGCAGGAATAATTAAGTTTTTATAATTTATATTTAATTACGACAGAAAAGGCAAGAAAGTAACGAAAGAAGAAATAAAATTTTTACATTTATCATTTTTATATTAATTATTTCTCAGAACGCTACCGAGCTATCGTCAATTTTTGAACAGTAGCTGCAACGGTAGTGACAAAATTTGGTTTATATATGAAATATATCAGCGGTTTAGTAATCAATGTGCTAACATATGGTAGTCATTAATTTGCATCACATTATTCTTCAACTTAAACTATATATTTTCACCTTCAAATTTAAATTCTTTTTTTAATCTACTAATTCTACAATCCGATTGCTTAATTTCTTGATAAAGATTTGAAAGAGTGGAGAATATTTTAAAACAATTAAACATACTTAATAATAAATTATTAATACTTATTAAATAATGTATAAAGTATTTTCCTTTATTATGAAAAACATTCTTTTTCTTTTTTATTTTTCATGCCTATAATATTTAGTTATTTAATCCATATAATCTATTTACATGGATTGGTTAGAAAATAAAATGGATAAGTTTAACGATTGTTTAGAAGATAGAGAATGGAATTGTACAGAAAATGTATTAAAAGAGTAGCAGAAATGTTTAAGCTAAGTCATTTTACAATCTTTAGGTATGTCGAGAAGAAAAAGATTAAGGCTGTAAAATTTGGAAAACAGTGGTATATTCCGAGGAAAGAAATTGAAAAACTATATGGTGGTGAAATTTAGCGAATTTTTAGTTTAAAAATAAAAAAAGTAGGTTAGAGTCTCCTCCTTAAAGCTAAACTAACTGCTCCTGCTATTAATGCTACTACAACTTCAAATCCTGGAGCTCCCTTTCCAGCTGGTGTTTTTTCTACTGATGGCTTTTCCTCCGTTACCGGAGTTTCGATTGGCGTCTTTACCCCTGCTGGCGTCTTTTTCTCACTTGGTTTCTCCTCTACTGGTGTTTCAGTTGGAGTTTCTATCTCTGTCGGAGTTTTCTCCTCAACTGGAGTTGTTGTAGCTTTACCTGCTCCCGCTGTTATTGCATAGATTGAGAATGCTGGAGTTTTCGCTACGTAATATACATGTTGGTCATCTTCTCCGATTATTCTCGTCTCTAATGGAATCCATTGCCCGTCAACATATTTCATCAAAACTATACTGTTCTTATCGATGTTATTCTCAGCTAACCATTCCTTGCTGACGTTGAACGTTATCTCACCTTCTTCAACCGTACCTGGTTCAGCCGTTACTTCAATCTCTATACACACATAAACAAGCCCTGGTGGCTTTGTGATCTCCTTTGGCAACTCCTTTAATTGCTTAACTTCGACTATAACATCTTCAATCTTCTTCTTCACTTTTATCTTGAGTTCTTTTACGAATGCCTTGCAGACTTCTACAATTCCTGGCTTTTCTGGTTCGATAACTGGCATAATGTGAACAAAGGTTAATGGCTCAATCTCAACAGTTGGAACTACTGCAATAACTGACTTTCCGCTCCTGTACTCTTCCTTCGTCGCTGTTATGATGTAAACTCCTTCCTCACCCAAACTTGTCCTGAAAATTCCATTAACATCTGTCTTTCCTGTCTGTACAACAATACCACGCCTCGTAATGGTTATTGTTGCATCGCTAACTGGTTCTCCCTTGAATGTAACCTTTATCTCAAACTCCTCTCTAACTTTAACGACTTTCGGATTTTTAACCTTGAGAAATTTCAGGAATTCCTCAATTTCTTCCTTCTTCTCCTCTACCTTCTCCTTGGCTTTCTCAATTAACTCTTTAACTCTGTTCTCGATATCCTCTTTCGTTATCGTAACCGTAACGTTTGCTCCTGGGATATAACCCTTCTTCTCTGCCGTGATTAAATATACTCCTGACTTAAGATAAACTCCTAGGCATCCATACTGATCTGTTTCTCCAACAAACTGACCATTCACGTACACTTTTGCTCCGCTAACACCTCCTCCCCATTCTGATGTTATTACCTTTACAGAAACGTAGATTTCATCTTTGTGTGTCATATGCTCTTCTATGTAACTTCTAATCTCCTCCTCAGATGCTCCTTGACTCCACATTTCCATTACTTTATAGAACGTTGGCTCATCAACGTAGAAAATCCAGTTAGTTTCTTTCTTCGTTATAATTTTCAAAGTTCCCAACGGTTTTACTTCCACAGTCGTTATTGACCTTATAAATCCTTCCTTCTTTGCCTGAACAACGTAAACTCCCCAATCGTCAAAGCTATATCTAAATTCTCCATTTTGATCTGTATAACCAACTAACTCTCCTACTTTACCCTTTGTTAAAGCTTGAATTACGGCTTCTACTGTCTCTTTTGCTCCAACTTTTGCAATCCAAATTTCTGTATCTGATACTGGTTCATTGGTTAAATATGAAGTTACAATAAATCTAACCTCTTCATTGACGTTTGGCATTGATGGAATTGCCTGAATCTTTAATTTACCTGTTGGAATCGTTATTGCTGTTGCTGTTGTAGTCATTAATAATAACATCACTAATATCAATACCCGCCTCATACTATCACCGCTTATTATCATCTATCACTAACACATGACTAACTAATCACTAACTTATTTATGAAAATTTCTAAACTTATAACTATTGTGTCAATGAAATAAATGAGTAGGAAAAGGTATAGAACAGTTGCATTACCTGAAGAGCTTTATGAGAAAGTTGAAGAGATTGTAAGAAGAGGTAAGCTTGGTTAT
Source organism: uncultured archaeon (assembly GCA_964462505.1). Lineage (GTDB taxonomy): Archaea > Halobacteriota > Archaeoglobi > Archaeoglobales > Archaeoglobaceae > CAYWXE01. Next base: position 12,574 of record CAYWXE010000043.1, read on the forward strand.
TCTTCAGTTTCGGAATTCGTGAAGGATGCAGTAAGACGTAGACTTGAAGAGATTGAAAAGTAAGTTATTCGATGTTTGGAAAAATCTAATCAAAAAACTATTCACAATGCGTTTTTTGGTAAATATACACTATGTGGTAGCGATAGGATTACAGCAAGAAAAGAGAGAATTAAGAAGAGTAGTAGAACAGCACTCGCTTTTTTGGATTTGTTAACACTAACTCTTACTGGAATATCCTGGCACTTATGCTGAAATCCTAAAACACGGTACAAAAATACTTTGGTCATGACACTACATTGTGGATGATTTAAATACTTCATCAACAATGTTGCATACCGCCAATACTTTCTCATCACTTAAGATTCATCTTTATATAAACTTTATTACTATTCTTCTTACTTAACTTTTCCTGCAAACGAAAAATTTAAATATTGCGAAGTTATAAAAAAGTGATGACAACTGGAATTTTTGTAAAATCAGATGTAGTGCGTTTAAAAATCAGGAAAAATGAGAAGAAACAACCAAAAAACTACAGATCAACTGTTTTTCGTTGCATAGAATCATCAAGCTAAGTTTTGGAATGTATCCTCAGAATGATATTCAGAAACTACTTTATTGTTCGAAGTGGATGTGCATAGTAACATCTTCAATAGCAAAGATTTGCCCGTATTTCACAGTAGTCAAAAAGTCACGTAAACAAAGAAGGAAAAGAAAAGGGGAGCTTAAGTACAGCATGAAGCAACGTTCTGTATGCTTTCATCTCCAATTTTTATATTTTTAGGATAGTTGAATTCTACGCGTTTAGAACACTTAACCTCGAGAGGATGACAAGTTAAGGAGTATTACAATTACTTTAAGTTGTATAGGGTTATG
>CAYWXE010000044.1:0-13315 GCA_964462505.1 uncultured archaeon
CAGTAATCAAAGTTCCGTATAAGCTTGAATATTCTGCCTGGGCTTCGGACGATAAGGGGCTTAAAAGCTTGAACGTGTACTTGGACGGAAAGAAGATTGGCTACAAGAACTGTAAAGGGACAACCTGCAAGTTAGTTGGTTCTACTTACTTAAACGAGGGCAAACATATCATTCAAGTAGAAGCTTACGATACCGCTGGACACGTAGCTTCAAAGAGCTATACGTTCGAGATAGTAAAAGCAGACGTTAGCGTGGACTTGTCGCTTGACGATGAGGTGCCGTACTTCGCTGGTGAGCTTCCAGTTACGATAACGATCAAGAAACCGTCGACAAACGCTGTAATAAGAGTGTTCATAGATGGGAAGAAAGTGCTTGAAAAGAGCTGTAGTGAAAGTCAGTGCAGCTACATCGTAGATATTCCTCTCAGCGGGCTTAAGAACAAGGTTGGGGCTGTTAAAAGCTATGAGGTAAAAGTTACCGTGGACATTGACGGCCTCTCGATAACTAAAACCAAAGTGATAAAGGTCAAGAGAGGTAGCAAGTTCTTTCCGGGCTCAGAGATTACCGTCTACATTAGGATAGACAAGGGAATTGGACCAGTTACCAAGCTTGAGTTTAAGTACGGTGGAAAGAAGTACAAACCGCTGTACTGGCCAAAAGAGCTGAACGATAACGAAAGGAAAATTGTAGAAGTACCTTTCAGGATAAAGATTACGAAGTCAGATTATGCAATAGTCACAGTTTGCAATGCAGCTGGATGCGATGTTAAGAAAATGAAGATTTTCACAGGTTCTGTAGTGGTAATACCAACTCCTACGCCGACGCCAACTATCACACCAACCCCAACGCCGACACCCACACTTACGCCAACGCCTACACTGACTCAAACTCCTACGCCAACACCGACTCCACCACCTCCAGCTCCACAAAGAATCCCAGTATATCTCGTCGAGAGCGGTATAGGAACGATTCCATACTACATCATTGGAGAGTACAACGGAAAGTACTACTACTTCGGTAATGTCGATCCGATGACTGCAATAGGAGCAGTATGGAGTGCTGCTAATCCTGTCTCGACATCGCCACCTTACGATGGTCTTGCTAACATTAACCTCCGCGGTGGCCTTACTAAATTCACTCAGCTCGGATATTACGAGTGGACAGGTAGCATTGAAAGCGGGAACAATGCAGTGTTGCGCATAACCAATCCGATGTATCAGGGCTACAGCTGGAAAGTATTACCCAGCTATCCAGTTCAGGTCATTGAAGAATAAAATTTATTTTTAATTTTTGTATTATATATTGTTAAATTTTTAAATATAATAAGATACAATATATGCTGGTTTATCAGAAGTAATATCATCCAAATACATCCGATATCCCTCTGTATACGACAAACCGATATCGTAAATTATCCATTGTGTCTGTTTTTTGTCAACTTTAATAGTTGCTGAGGATATGAAGTCTGAACCTTTCAGTTCGTTTATCTCCACTTGATCATACGGTATCGCTAAATATGCATGATATTCATTATATCCTCGACGAAATAGCTCCAATTCAGCGGATACAACATCCATACTATTAAGTATCTGTACTGCAACAAAGGTTTGAGCGTAGCAACTACCTTTACCGCGGAGAAGAATGGACTTCATAAGGCTGTCGCTGGTATTCAACCGTACTTTTACCAGTTTATTACTATTCAAAGCTATGAAAGTGATCGGTTTAGCTATCCATTCATTTCCGTAGAGATACCCAACCGCAAAAGGTACGAACTTTGAATATGTAAATTCAACCGCTTGAGACTTCGTCAAATCATTTTCACGTGCAAAGTCTTGGATTTGGCTGCCAATCTCCTCGGCAATCCTCCTGTCTTCAGGATTGATATTTTTGTAAATCAACACCTCTAACTCTCTACTAACTACTCCATTTTCAGTTTTTGCTTCTATAGTTCCTTTTTCCCTGTGTAAGAACTTAAGATAGCTCGGGAACCAGTTATCTACCACATAGCCACTTCTGGGTTCTGTGCTCACATTAACCTTGACAGAACAGTATTTCTTTGTGAACAAATCATCGTAAAAGACAACTACAACCTTATACCACGTATCGTTTATTCTTTCAATGTATCTCCCCTCGAGAAGGTTATTCGAACCGTTTTCGAAGACATATACCTTCCCAAATGTGTACTTGAATAGTACATTAGGATTTCTCAACTTTTTGTATAAAGCTAGTCTATAAAGTTCATAAGGTATTTCACCTCTTTCGGCCATCTGCTTAAGTTCATCGACTCCTACAGTTTTTACGCCGAACGCTGATTCAAGCAATGAATTAACGTTATCTTGATTTAAGTAGCCATAAACGAGAAATCCAATAGCAATCAACCCAGCCAAAACCAGAATTTTTCCCTTCATTTTTTACTTCACATTTTAACAACATTCTCCATTTTTAGCTCAATTTTCGTGTTGTCTCCAATTACTACAAACCCATTTGGAATTGTTTTGATAATCTTGAATATAACTACACGATTACTCGATGGTCCCCTAATTGCTAATAAGTCTCCTGTAGCAATAGCTCTGCCTTTTGTAGTGAGCCTAATTAATTCTTCTTCCGATTTTGCCACTAGATTTGGTAGCCAAGTATGAGCTGATAATTGATCTTTGCAACTAACCTCTACAAACTCTGCAACCTTCGGAGTAACCGGAGCTACCGAGACCTTCTCCCCAAAGTTTATACCAGCATTTTTTGCCTTACGAAACATCTCAAGATTTGGTAGACATTGATGCACATTAGTAAGCATTTATCCATATTTTTCTAACCATAATTTGATAGCTTCTTCAATTGCTTCGCTTAAAGCACCTTTTTTATTACCTTTAATCTCTATGACTTTAGCTCTAAACTTTCTACCGAGCTCTTCTTCTATTTTTACAGTCATCTTCATAATAATACGTAAGTAGAAACGTTTATAAATTTTTACGTTTAGTCGTAATTGTGGAAATGATAAAAGCGTACAGTATCCCACTAACTGCACCAAAAGATTTGATAGAGGAATACTTTAAGCTGAAAAAGACAGTGTTAGATGAAGTATTCAAGCATATCAAATATTCCAAGAGTGGAAAAGCTCATTTAAAGTTTAACAAAAATGATAGAAAAGAATTAAGGGATATGTTGCTTAAGAATTGGAAATTCGCAAAGCATTATGTTGATTCTGCCATAAACTCCATTATAGGATTAGTTAAGGGTTGGATAAAGTTACACAATCAAGGTAAAGCCAAGTCTAAACCAGAAATAACAAAGAAAACAGTTTACGTTAAAACTACGTTATTCTCAGTTAAGGGTGGTAAAATTAAGATTACAATCGAGCCCAAGAAACGCTATCTCGAAATTAACTTAGCAAAATTCGATTATCTGCCAAAGGATTACGATTCTATCGGTGGATTAATTCTTACGGAAAACAAACTGGTTATAACTTTCAAGAAAAAAGTTGAGCCAATAAAACCGAGAGATTATGCATCTTTCGACGTGAACTTAACGAATATAACTGGTCTGATAAATGGAAGAATAGTTAGATTCGATTTGAAAGGGTTATATCACATTCACAGAGTTTACGAGGAAAAGAGAAAGAGAATTCAAAAGTTAAGTAAAACAAAACCGAAAACGGCTAAAAGATTAATGGAGAAGTATTCAAAGAGAGAAAGAAATCGTGCAATGGATTTAATGCATAAAATAACTACTACAATAGTAAGAGAACTCGTATCGATAAAGCATGGGGTAATTTTAGAAGACTTGAAGGACATTAAAGACAGAATACTTAACAGTAGTAATGACTTAAACCGTAAGCTGTCAAAGTGGAACTGCAGAATGTTTCAGTTCATGCTCGAATACAAGCTTAAGTGGTTTGGTTTACCTGTTAAATACGTTAATCCTTCTAATTCATCCAAAACCTGTCCCGTCTGCTCAGGCAGATTATCTGCCTATCGGGACAGGTTGATGAAATGTAAATGTGGATTCATTCAAGATAGAGACGTTATAGCCGTTCTGAACCTTCGGATGTGGGGCTTGGGGGTTACCCCGAATGGGGACGAGCCCTCGAAGGGTGATGTGTCCCAAAGCGGACATATGTCTTATCAAATGTCCGCTGAACCCCTCTCCACTAGTAGCTCCATGAGTTGTCTTTATCTTTGAAATTACATTATGTTTTCGTCTCTAGCCGCATGTATCCAGATTATGTTCCCGTTCCAAAATCATTTTAAAGCAACGCAGATAAGTAAGAATATGTCAAAAATTGCTGAAAGACTTCTTAAAACAGGAATATATACAATGAGTGAAGAAGAAGTCGCCTCGATGATTAAGGAGGTAGCATACAAGCTCAACATAGACTTAAAAAAAGCTGATCTAAAAAGAACGAGAGAAATCCTAAAAAGAGGTAAACCTCTCTCAAGAATAGTTGTAGAGATGAGAGAGAGATGAAGAGGATATACCTCGACACTTCTGCTTATCTAAAAGAATTCTCTCCAGAAACTGGTAGTGAGACAATTTCCAAGCTTTTTAGTGCCTGTGAAAATGGAAAGGTTGTTTTGGTTACTTCTCAATGGACGTTAAGTGAGAGCATAGCGGCGATAGACAAAAAGCATAGGAGAGGAGAGCTGAGTTTAGAAGAAAGGGACTTAGTTATTGCAACCTTGCTGAACAAAACAATGGAATTGGCCAAAAAAGGCAATCTAATTTTGGTACCAGTTAAACCCCAGCTCGTACAAGCTTCATGGCGTATAATTCTCGAAAGGCACGTTTCTGCAGATGATTCAATCCATATAATCTCTGCAATAGTTACTCTATGCGAAATCTTTGTTGCAGCAGACGACTATCTAATTAAGAGAGCAAGGGAGGAGGGATTTGAAAGTTTTGATGTCGAAGATGAAGCAGACTGTATAAGACTTGAGGAAGTGTTGAACTTGTGATTCATTATATATAAATTAAATATAAATTAAAAAAAGTTATTTAATAGAGATGTTAATCCTAAAAGAGTCAGCTTTCTTTCTACTTTTTCTTCTTTAGACGATCAGTCACTTCTATTAAATTTAATGAATTGTGTCCTCTATCAGTTTCTATCAGTTTTTTAATTACTGCGAAAAATATATCAAGTCTTTCAGAAACTGGTATTGGATTTATGCGACCACGATTTGTGCGAATCCAATGAACTTCTATAAGATCTGGTTCAAAAACATCTATTCTGCTCCAATAAAGTTTACTACCCTTTTTTACAATTAGGAATACTGGTAGCTGAGATACTTGTGCTACAATGTTATAATTTTCATGTTTATCAACATTTAATCCATCGTACCAGAGTTTACTTTGAGCAAGTTCTTCTAATTCATTCCATAGATCCCAGTTTATTTCTCTTCTTTTACCTTGAATCCACTCAAAATCCTTTCCTTCCTCTATAAGACTTGAAGTTGACTTTAGCTCGACCCAACAGATTTTTCTTAGCGTATATTTTGAAATTAAAGCTAAATCTGGAAAGTAAACCGTTTTATCCTCTATTCTAAGATATTGATCACATTCTATCAAGTCGTAGAAGATTGGTATACTTTCCAGCACATTTTTCCTCACTAACTTAGCTATTTCTAACTCATATTTTCGACACATAATCTATTTTCCTCCTAATCCTATATATTTTAAAAAATTTAACTTTATTCTTGTCACACAGATGTGGAATAACTATCTCTCTTAGAGATTTAAATTGTTAAAACCATCACTTTCAAAGCAATTAACTTTTTGTTTTTCTCGCAATTCTATCGATAACAAACAAGAATTTATCCGCTAATCTTGCGTAGTCTTCAGATCCTTTGCAGACATAAAAAGTCTGAACACGGAATCCCTATTAAGACATAGTAATCGAATTTTCTCATCGTAACGTATAAAGATGCCCGAAGAGTAAACAGCAGCCTCATCTGGATTGAATAGACTAGGAATTCGAAGAACCTATCTTCGATTGTGGGGAGTTCAAACAAAAGACGAGTTTGAGAGGTCAGCGAGGAGGAGAACTGTGCTAATAATATCCCTAACTCTTACTTTCGCAGTGACATATCACTTTACAAGGCTTCCAGCAATAGTGGTGTCGATATCATACCTTTTACATTAAATATTTAGAGAGAAGTAATTTGGAAATTTGAACTTCCCGCTACCAGCGTTTTTAATCGTTCATTTCTGGTTCTAAAACAGCAATGAAGAAGTGTTCAATTGCCTTTATCTCCTTTTCGCTAATACCTTCAAGTGAAATAAACCGTACTGAGCAAGTTTCTAAAAACTCAGTTATTTTGCCCTCATCTTTGAACTTCTTGAAGAGTTTTCTCCTCAATGTACTTGCTTCCCTATTACCCCTTAGATGGTTCGTGTAGACTCTACGCCTTAAATTGTTCGTAGTTCCAATATAAAGCGGTTTCTGGTTGCTGGGAGCGTAGATAGCATAGATACCTGGACTTTCAGGGATACTAATCCTACTTAACTCAGCCATTTTGATCTGTTTAACTTCGAGAAATCTTCGAAGAATGTCTGATAGCCTTTCAATCCTCTCCTGGTAGTTCATATATCTCAACCTCCATTTCCGCTCTCATAAACACCGATTTGAGCTTTCTGAAATAGTCTTCGGAACCTACGAAGTAAACCCTGCTGAAGTCAGCAATTTTGAACCCATCAAAGTCATGGTAGAGAATTTGTCTGAGCAGAGTTTCCTCAGAAACCGCTCCCGGACTTCTAATGAAGTGAATGTCATAGTTTCTTATTGGGTGATCTGGCTCTATAAACCCATATTTCGAGCTAAAGATTAGCCATGGGTATTTCTTTGCTTCTTTGGACTTCAACCACTTTCTCATTGTCGAACCAGTGTAGGCCTCTTTTGCAGGAACATATTTTGGAGCGTTCTTTTCACCCCATATTTTCTTTCTCGTACAGGAGACGATAAAGAGGACATTCTTGTTTGTCCTACCGACCAGTTTTTCCAATTTTTCAATTTCAACCCTTGCTATCTCCTTGTATTTGGGGAGAGGTAATCTCTCGTAAGCTTTCTTGTAATATTCTATGGCTTCCTCCAGCTTGCCCGTGTCTTTGAGGACGTTTCCAATATGAAAAGCGACCCATCCATCGTCAGTTTCTTTAAAAAGCTTTAAGAGGCAACTTAAAGGGTTTTTGGAGTTATAAACACTCCCGTATCCTCTGGTTTATCATGTTCCAACTGGTTTTGGTCATGAAATTTACTTTGATTTTGAAAATATAATAAGTTCTAAGTCAATAAATGAACTCTAGCACTCTTGATATATCCTCATGCTAAAAAATTAAGGCTGCATTTTTGCTTTCATCGCTGAACAGCTACCATTTATTAATTATTGCAGAAATCTTGCTATTTTAGCTCAACAAATAAATCTGCAACAGTGTAGTCTTTATCAGCAATTGTTATTGCGTATTTTCCAGACCACAGAACTCCATTATGGGCGAACCTCAATACATCTCCCGTAGAAAAGTAACTATCTGTGTCATTAATCATAGCTTGAATAATGTTTCCAGCGATTTGATTGCCGTTATACGTTGCAATGTCTATTAGATCGCCATCAGTGGCATTCCTCAAAACAACCTTTAAATCGGAATATCTAACATTTCCAGCAAGCATGATGACATCAAACGCCTGATTGGTTACGAGAGGTTCCTTAGCATCTTTTACAAGCACATCTGCATATTTTTCAATTTCTGGTGGCTTCAAAGCTAATGCTATCTGCGAAGCCACGAAAACTACGATTGCAAGCATTAAGAGTTCGCCTATAATCTCAACAAAACCCTGTTTAGATTTACTTCCATTTCGGTTTGAACTGTTACCTCCTGAAAATACATTGCGCGGTAATTTTCTAAACTGCATACCTCCACTTATACTTACTTAAATAAATACTTTCACCTAAGATTTAAATACATCGATGTGGAAGTATATACATGGATGAAGGTCTAAGAGTGATTGACTTTCCATCAGTCCTCGAAGGTGAATTGAAGATATTCGGCTTCACGTCCCTCGAATTACTCGTAATAGGGCTAATCTCAGGATTTGTTTGGCTGCTTTTAGCAGACTATGGCGAACTCGCCATAGCTGCATCACTCCTCACATTTGCATTCCTTGTACTGTTAAAGGCAATGATGCCGGAAGAAACAGGATACGCATTTCCAGCATACGCTGCATACTTTCTAGTAAAGAGAAAAACCGTTTACGCTCACGAGGTTGACACAACCAAGTACATTCCATCGTTAAGGTTCGTTGACAACTGGATTTGCAAGCTGTCAGATGGCTTAGCTTCTGTAATTGAAGTGAAGCCAGTAAACTTCTTTTATGCCCTTCCAGCTGAGCAGAGAGCTTATCTCGACTCTTACAAGGACATGCTCAACTCTTTAGATTTTCCAATCCAGGTTTTAAGCATAGCTTGTGAATTCGACATCACTAGCTACATGAACCACCTTGTTTTGAGGTACAGGGATGAGGACATAGCCGCAAATCCCATGCTCAGAAATGTTCTCGACGATTACATAAGGTGGCTCAATCGGGTTGTTGAAGAAACAATCCGGAGGAGATACTTCATAGTCGTTACAGTTCAGAGTGAAGACGTTTCAGAGCTGAAGAGAAGGGTTGAGACTGTTATTGCTGGACTTAGGAGGGGTGGAATTCAGGCTGAAATTCTTGACAGGGACGGAATACTTGCCTTATACGATCTCATAAACTACAGAAGAATTATGCCGGCAAACTACGATTCTACAAAGCTCCTCTTAAAGGGGGTGGGGCAATGAGAACAATTTCAGCTACTGTTAACGATAACACACAAGCAGCCAGGAGAGATGCAGCAATAAGAAAAAAAGACAAGAGAGTAAAGAAGAGAGGTCTTCTTCCAAAGCTTCTCGACAGAGATGGACATAGAGAGGAAGTGGATAGAAGTATAATAGCACCTGAGCTAATAGAGGTAGAGAAGGGGTTAATAACGGTAAACGGTAACCCATTAGTTTTGAGCTACATCTCTGTCTACCCGGCTAAGGTCTATGAAGGCTGGATTGCCGACGAGTTTGCATGGAAACCGTTCAGACTTGACTTCACCCAATTTATCGAACCCGTGAGCGAGGAAAGAGTTATTGCAGAGTTGAACAGGAAGATCACGTCGCTTGAGGGTAAGCTTGCTGAAATGAGGAGGAAGGGGAGGATAGATACACAGCACATCGAACAGGAGCTTGAATACCTCTATAGATACAGAGAGGAGCTTACAGCGAGGAGAATAAGACTGTTCACTCTAAGCACGTATTTCGCAATTTCTCCCTTAAAGAATGACAGAGAAGCTGCCGAAGATGCTTATGCAGAGTTTATGCAAAAGATGAAGTCTAAAGGTGCCCAGCCGAAAAGGATCAGATACAGGATGCTCGATGCATTCAAGTGTTTCCTTCCCGAAGGTAAGGATTTGCTCAGAAGAAGAATACTCGTTGACAGCGATGCTGTAGCATCATGCTTCCCATTCGTTTTTCCTACTATCATGCATCCCACTGGCGTGCTTTACGGCTTCGATGCAGCAACTCGTGCTCCTGTCATTATTGACAGATTCAGCTTTGCAGGCCATAATGAAATCGTAGTCGGGAAAATTGGAAGCGGTAAATCGTTCTTTGTTAAGCTTGAAATGCTGAGATGGTTCATAAACGATCCTAAAATCAAGATATTCCTCGTTGATCCTCTTGGTGGATTTACTGACTTGGCTGAAGTTCTTGGAGCACAGAGAATCGTTGTTGGTAAGGCTACAATGAACCCACTCGACATTATCATTCCAGAAGATAAAAAGGCAGTTGACGTACTGAGAGAGAAGCTAATGGCTTTAATGGAGTTCTTCTCTACATTTTTCGAAGAAGAAGTTGGAAGCCCAATGGACAAGACTGAATCTGGTGTACTAAGAAAAGCAATACAGAGAGCGTACGAGGAGAAAGGATTCGGAGGTTCAGAATTCGAGACACCGATAATAGATGACGTAATTGCAAAGCTTGACGATGTTGCTGAAAATCAGGAAGAGCAAAGTGCTGCTGCAAGACTTAAGTCATCATTACAGGCTTTCTCGCAGAAATCTGAACTGGGAATGTTTAACGGCAAAACGAATGTAGATATTTACGGTAGGATAGTTTACTTCGACTTCAGCGAGGTTGAGGGAGTTGTGAGAAGTCCTCTTTTACTACATGCAGTGTTAACATGGATTGATTCGAGAGTTAGGGGTGAGAGTGGTAAGAAGATTGTCGTAATAGATGAGGCGCACTACTTCATGAGGTACAAGCAGATTAGAGCGTTTTTAGAGAGGAGTGTGAGGCACTCGAGGCACTACAAAGTTGGGTATACTCTGATCAGCCAGAGCTTTGAGGAGTTTGTAGGACATGAAGAAGGAAGGGTTATTCTGACAAACGCAAATATAGTTGTAATTTTCAGGCTCGATTCTATCCCGCAGGAGGTCAAAAAGATCCTGAACATCTCCGGTTTCGGAGAGAGGTTTGTAAAGGAAGCTGCGCAGGGTAAAACTTCTGGATACTCTTCAGCTCTCGTAGCTATTCCAGGAGAAGGGAATTATCACATTAATGTGCTTGCATCTCCGGGCGAATTGGAATTTCTGGGAACTGCTGGAAGAGGAGTTTAAAGAGTGTGACGAACATGCTGGGATTACCAAAAAAGCTTAGAAAGAGCAAAAAATCAAATTCTGAGCATGTACAAGAAAGAAAGGAAGCTAGTTACGAGGAACTCTTAACCAACAAGAAGTATGGTGATCCACTTTATTTAGGGGTTTATACGGACAATATAAGGGGAGATATACACGTTCCAATTAACTTTCAGGATAGATTCCGCCATGTATTCATCTGCGGCGCTACCGGATCAGGGAAGTCAACTCTTCTCGTGAACATGATCGTCCAAGACATGCACGCGGGCTACGGATTATGTTTCATCGATCCGAAGGGTGATGCTATTGAAGAAGTTCTCATGCGGGTGCCAGAGCACAGAATCGACGATGTAATCTTAATTGATCCGGCAAATTACGATAAAGTAGTTGGATTAAACTTTCTTGAATTGCCTAAGAAGAATCTGAGCGATGCTCAGCTGAATGCGATCAAGGAGGTAATAGTCAGCGATCTTGTAGCTTTAATGAAACAGCAGACGAAGATTTGGGGTGAGAGATTCGGTAGGATTTTTGAGACTTTGATCAGAGCTATACTTGACTTCAACGAGAGAGCGTCAGAGGAGGATCAACTAACGTTTCTTGATCTCTACGTTCTTCTTACGGATGAAGAGATAAGGAACAAGTTTGCAGAGTCGGTGAAGGATCCAATCATCAGAGAGTATTTGCTGAAGATAAATGAAATGAAAGAAGATGTAATGGAACCTGTTATTAGACGTTTGAACGACTGGGTTATGAACAAGGTTGCTAGGCAGATTGTTGCCCATAGAAGGAGCTCCTTCGACTTCAGAGAAGCTATCGACTCTGGAAAAATAATCTTGGTGAGAATTCCGAAGGGTGAGGTTGGAGAAGCAATAATGCAGCTCGTAGGCTTAACTGTAATTTCGAAGATATGGGCTGCTGCGAAGTCGAGAGTTGATACGCCACCAGAAGATCGAGTCCCATTCTTCTTGTACGTTGATGAATTCGCAAACTTCGCGTTTGAAGGTTCAACCTTCGATGAGATCTTATCTGAAGCAAGAGCGTTTAAACTTGGATTGATTCTAGCCACCCAATATCCGAGCCAGCTCTCCCACGAAATAAGAGAAGCAGTCTACGGAAACTGTGGGACGATTATTACTTTCAACCCACAAAACCCTAACGATGCAAAAACGCTGATAAAGAGGTTTCCGGGTGTTAAGGATGAAGATCTGCTATCGCTGGGGCTATACACTGTCATGCTCCGAATTACCGTGAGGAACGAACTATCCGATCCATTCATAATCAGAACTTATCCGCCTACAACTCCAGTTAGGAGCAGAAGCGAGATCAACAAAGTTATCGAAAGATCTCTTTCGCTTTACGGCAGAGAGCGCATTTCAGAAATGGATCTGTCTGCAAGCCTGAAAAGAATTAAGGAGATGAGCAGGTTCTCGCTGAAAGATGGTTTTACGGATGAAATGGTCGAAGTCCTTTACAACCTCGTTATTAAGGGCTTAGAGCTAAATTACAGAAATTTTGCTGAAGAGGCAAGAAGGAGAGCAATAAGTGTCACTGAGCAACAATATGCCAATCTTTTGGAAATCTTTGACAGAATGGACCTGATAGAACTCAAAAGTGAACTCGTTAAGGGGAAGTATACAGCTAATCCTAAGCCCGACAAAATTAGATCTTACTTCTGGGACGGCAAGTTTAACACAATTCTTGCTGGCTTAATTGACCATAGAAAGCTTGTTGAGAGGGTTTACGAGTTCTTCACCCAGCTCGGGTTCGTTGTTGAAGTTCCCATAGCTAGAGATGCGTACATGCCCGATCTACTGCTGAAATATCCCGCTGCAATGAACTATCAGGAGATGGACAAAGTTTACAGGGAGATGAATAAGAGCGGAGCATGGCAGTTAACGAGAGGGAGAGAAGCTGCTGTTGAGATAGAAACAACAACACATACTCGTCCCGGACAGCTCTTAACGAAACTGAAAAAGGCGTACAGCTCTGGCAGGGTTACAATATTTGTTGTAATGGGTTCTGGAACTACTGTAAAAGAGTATACTTCAACTGCGAGGCAAATACTTCAGACTCTTACCGATATGAGAGGTAGAAGTGGATTCTACACTACTGACGAGCCGGAGAGAGATCATAGGGGCAGAAAGCTTTGGGTAAACAAGCATACTGGTGAGATTGCGTATGAATCAAACGGTATGCTCTTCAACGTTAAAACCAACGAGTTGGAGTGCACGGTTAGAGAGGCTAAGGACAAGGGTTGGACAGTCAAAAAGATGGTTTTTGACCCATATAAGGAGTTTGGAGAAGTTATGCCTGAACAGGGTAGAGACTTCATTGTGCTCATCTTCCCGCCAGACGATTTCGACTTTCCCGTTGTGCAGGTGATAAAAGCAGGAACTGGATTCAAGCTGATTCCGGTAAGGAGAGGTGATTCGGAGTTCTGGAGAAGGATAATGGGAGAGGAAACAGTAGGAGGGAGAGAACTTACTGCAGCTTTGGAGTATGCGCTTAAAAAGTATTTAAAGGGCAAAGAGGTAAGTGACAGGAACATAAAAAGGGAGATAGATGAAGATAGGCTGGAAGAATTGCGTAGGATATTCCAGGATGAAGATTATGAAGAGTGAGCA
>CAYWXE010000045.1:0-12057 GCA_964462505.1 uncultured archaeon
AAAAAATATTAATGACTATGATCGATGTAATCGTTAACGGAGAGATTATAAAAACTGTGACGAGAGCAGTAGTAGCACTTGTAAGCGAGGCGAGACTACACTTCTTAGACAATGGATTGCATACGAGAGCTGTTGATCCAGCAAATGTTGCAATGGTGATAGTCGACGTTCCAAAAGACAGCTGTGAGATGTACACAGTTGATGAAGAAAAGACAGTTGGAGTAGATTTTGACAGAATTCACGATATAAGTAAATCTATAAAAAAGAAGGATTTAGTCGAACTAACACTTGAAGACGAGAGTTTTCTAAAGATAAAGTTTGGAAGTGTTGAATACACGGTAAACCTGATCGATCCGTCCGCTATAAGAAAGGAGCCAAGAATTCCAGAGCTAGATTTGCCGGCTAAAGTTGTCTTAGATGCTGGAGAGTTCAAAAAGGCAATTCAAGCCGCTGATAAGATAAGCGATCACGTAATATTTAGATCGGATAACAGTGGCTTCTACATCGAAGCCAAAGGTGATGTTGACAGGATTACCTTTCACATGAGTGAGGCTGAACTTATAGAGTTTAACAAAGCTGAAGCTAAAAGCATGTTTAGTGTAGACTATTTAAAGGAGTTCTGTAAGATAGCTGGGAGTGGTGACTTGCTCACAATCCATTTGGGAATAAATTATCCAGTTAGGCTTCAGTTTGAATTGGCAGGGGGGAAGGTTAGAGTTGAATACATATTAGCTCCACGTATAGAAGCCGAATGAGATTTCTTCCCATTTTACCGATTTTAACGAGGTATCCATTCTTAAGATTAGCTGCTGAATTCTTTAAGGGTGAGTTTAAGAGTTTAGACGAAGCTCTGAATTCGAATCTGTTTCCAGAAGCCGTAGAAATTGCAAGAAATGTAGTTTTTGCAAGTCTGGATGGAAAGGTGTTTGAGAGGGATTATGAAAGTGGGGATTTACTGTGTTTAAGTTGTGATGAGAAATGCTTGAGGAGATTTGATGACTACGACAAATGTGTGAAATACTTTGAGAACTGCAAAATCGATTTTCCGAGGAGTATATACGAGGAGCTAAGGCTTAAGGCTAAACTTGCAATACTTGCCTACATATCATCAAAGGTAATCGTATCTCTTTCGGACGATTGGGTTAGGATGAGGTTCGCCGTGAGTGAAGCGAATTACTATGCCGAACTACTGAGAAAAGAAAAAGATTATGTTGTTAAGCTCATTGCAGGCGATTTAGGGATAAGGCTTAAAGGCTGGAGAATTCATGTGACATCTTATGTTAAAGCTTCTTCAAGGATAAAAGCTGAAAACTGGCGTCTCGTAAATAGGAGATTTTCAAGTGGTTATGTATATACAAATAAAAGAGAGGTTTTAAGAGTTGTAGAGGAGTTTTTAAGGGAGAGATTGGCTGAAAAAATTAAAGCTGAAGAGCTTAAAGATTACTTTGCTGAAATACTTAAAGATTTAAAACTTAAGAAAAGAAAAAAGCGTTTTGAAAAGATAGATATTGGCATAGTTGATTTTGATAAGTTTCCTCCGTGCATAAAAGAGATAATTGCAGAAGTTCAAAGCGGTATGAACGTTCCACACATAGCGAGGTTTACACTCGCTTCATTCTTATTGAACATAGGGATGAGAGTTGACGAAGTAGTTGAGGTTTTCAAGTCCGCTCCAGATTTCGATGAGGATAAGACAAGATATCAAGTCGAGCACATAGCCGGGCAAAGGGGGAGATGTGTTGAGTACTCATGTCCATCATGCGATACGATGCGGAGCTATCAGCTGTGTGTATCGAATTGCGACGTAAAACACCCAATTGAATATTACAGAAATGGATTTAAAGCGAAAAGATCTCGCAAGATGAAATGATAGAGTTCTTTGAATGGGTAGTGTTAACGCTTGGAACAGTAACTGTAACACTGCTATTGGCAGAGAGGTATGGAGTAGAGATAGCTATTGCGATATATGCATCACTCACAATCATTGCTAATGTTATAGCCTACAAGATAGTCTTAGTCTCTTACATACCAGTTCCAGCTGGAGTAATAGTTTATGCATCAACTTTCCTTGTCACAGATATGTTATGCGAGATATACGGCAAAAGCTATGCTAAGAGAGCTGTAATCGCTGGATTAGTTGCAAACGTGGTGGCAATTGTTTCGATATATATAGCGATAAACTGGAAAGCTGCACCTTTTATGGGCTTAGAAGACGTTGAAGCGTTTAATAAGGTTTTGGGATTAGCCCCACGAATAGTCCTCGCATCGATCTTAGCTTACGTTGTATCACAAACTCACGACGTTTACGCTTATCACTTCTGGAAAAGGGTTACAAAGGGCAGATACCTCTGGCTTAGGAACAACGCATCTACAATGGTTTCTCAGGCAATAGATACGATTGTATTTATAACAGTTGCTTTCTATGGAGTATATCCAATAGTCGATTTGATAAAAGGACAGTACTTGATAAAAGTCGTAATAGCCGCTTTAGATACACCGTTTTTGTATGCGACTGTTTGCCTCTCAAGGTTTATAATAAAAAAAGAGGTTAAAGTCCCTTCGTAGCATCTTTTATGTCTTCAAGCCTTACAGTCTTCCTTCCCGCGTTTTTAGCTATTTCAATTGCTTTCTTTGCAATCTCCACCGCGTAATCCTCTAAAGCCTTTACGAGTTCTCTCTTTGCCTCCTCGCTAACCCTTCTTGCTCCAGCCTTTCTGAGTAATCTTTCAACTGGAGCAAGTGGCAACTCCATATCGATCACCTCAATACCGATTGATTAAAGGTCTTTTATTAGCTTTACCGTATGACATTCGATTGAATACGTATAAAACCGTGTTTAGGCAATATTTCTATAAATCGAATAGCAACAGTCCCTATGGAACGCATATTTGCTCCATGGAGAATAAGATATATACTAGCACCGAAGCCGAAGGGATGTATATTCTGTGAGTATCCAAAACAGAACAGAGATAGAGAAAACCTGATTCTTTACAGGGGTAAGACGTGCTTTATAATTATGAATAGAAATCCGTACAATCCTGGGCATGTCATGGTTTGTCCGTATAGGCATATAGCTTCAGTAGAGGATATGAACGAAGATGAAATGCTTGAAAGTATGAAGCTCGTGAATTTGGTAATAAAGGCCACGAGGAAAGCTATGAATCCCGATGGATTTAATATCGGAGTAAATATCGGCAAAGTAGCTGGAGCTGGGATAGAACAGCATCTACACATACACGTAGTTCCGAGATGGATTGGAGACACGTCTTTCATGCCAATACTTGCCGATGTTCAGGTGATTCCAGAGGCTTTGGAGGAAACCTACGACAAGTTGAAAAAGGCAATAGAAGAGATCAGTTGCCAGGCTTCATCACCGCTCAGCCAAGGCTGAATTCATCATCAATTAGATTCATTTTAGAGACTTTTAACGATTTCGATAGTAAATAACTTCATTTTGATATAATATAAATTTTGTTAACATACTATACAACGTTTACATTACGCGACATAATATAAAATGTTTAGAAATGTTTAGTATGACCACAAGCTTAGAGATAGGATGAATAAAATTAAAATATTAAAATTTTAAAGTCCTAAGACATCTCTCATCGTATAAATTCCAGGCTTTTCAACTTTTGCAATCCATTTAGCAGCTAATATTGCACCAGATGCAAAACATTCCCTACTTAAAGCTCTATGAGTTATTTCAATCCTTTCACCATCACCGAAGAAGAATACAGTATGCTCACCGATTACATCTCCGCCTCTCACACCGAAAACCCCTATTTCGTTACCCCTAGGCGATATCCCCTCTCTTGAGAATTTGAGATCCAATTCCCTACCCTTTGTCTTAAACACCTCCTTTATTATCTCAGCTAACCTTATAGCAGTCCCACTTGGAGAATCTCTTTTGTGACGATGATGAATTTCAACTATTTCTACATCTGTGTTGTATAAGTAGTTTGCTGCAAACTCTACGATCTTGAACAAAACGTTGACACCTATACTGAAATTCGGAGAGATTACCGATGGAACTCTACTGCAATACTTCTCTAACTTCTTCCTCTGCTCCTCATTATAGCCAGTAGTTCCTATTACGAGCTTAACACCCTTTTCTGATGCAACTCTCGCATTTTCAATTGCAGCTTCTGGAGTTGTAAAGTCTATTAATATATCTGCATCTAACCTATTTATATCGTTTTGAATTACTATGCCTATCTTACCTATTCCAGCAACTTCTCCAGCGTCTCTTCCAACGTTTACTATATCAAAAGCTTGAACTATACTTAAACCCTCTTCTACAGCTTTTTTTACGATTAATTTTCCCATTCTTCCCGAAGCACCAGCGACTGCAATCCTCATACCAGAAACTTAAGGATTAAATATATAAGTTTTCAGAAAAGAGTAGAATTCAATGCTTCGATTTATACCTTCATAACATAAAGAAGAGATCGCCGTAAACTTTCCGATAAGTTTAACTCTTGAAATTTATCTCTCCTCAATGTAACCTCTTCTCACTTAATTCAGCCTTCTTTCTATGTCTTTCGCTGTAACAAACTTTATAGGCTTATCGTTCGGAGCTTAAGTAAAGGTGAGATTATCATTACTAACAGCTATTTTTAAATAATTTTTTGAATAAATTGGAGAAATAAACTCTTATCTTGAAACAGTTTCTAGGGCCCGGACCGGGATTCGAACCCGGCTCCTGGGATCCACAGTCCCAGAGGATACCCACTACCCCATCCGGGCCACGTGAATACCTATTCACCACCTGCTTATAAACGTTATCGTGAACGTTTTATTATCTGCTCTCTAAACAACTACATGGTTAAGATATACGTCATCTACAACTATGGGCAGTACAATCACTTGATCTATAGAACACTTAGGGATTTAGGAGTCGAGACGAAGTTAATCGAAAACACAACACCAGTTGAGGAACTCAAAGATTTAGATGGGATAGTCTTAGGTGGAGGACCATCACTCGATAAGACTGGAAATTGTGAAGTCTACGTAAAAGAACTCGATATACCGATACTTGGTATATGCCTGGGACACCAGTTAATTGCAAAAGTCTTTGGTGGAGAAGTGGGAAGAGGGAGAGCTGGAGAGTATTCAGAAGTTAAGATAAGAGTAGTTGAGGACGATGAAATCTTTGAAGAAATTCCAAGAGAGTTTAAAGTTTGGGCAAGTCATATGGATGAAGTTAAAGTTTTACCAAAGGATTTTAAACTATTAGCTGAATCAGAGATATGCAAAATTGAAGCGATGAGACACAAAGAAAAACCGATATATGGCGTTCAATGGCATCCAGAGGTTTACCACAGTGAATACGGAACTGAATTCTACAGAAATTTCGTTAACATCTGTAGGAGATAACCGAACTGATAGCAATTTCATATTTATACTAAATAAATTTTAATTTATAATTGAAAAATGATAATAAAAGATTTGCAGTGATGAGATGCTTTATAAACTATCTGAGTCTAAAGTAGTACACAAAAATCTCTAAGCTTTATGCTTTACTTCTACAATACTTCATTCTTAGCTTGCAAAATGCGCAAACTTCACCACTTGAAACTTCTCCACATATCTTACAATGCATGATTTTCATAGGTTTTTCCTCTTTTACAATACCTCTAACGAAGTTCTTAACAAATCCGGGCTTTCTCCTCTCTATCTCATAAACAATCTCCTTCCAATCCGGATTGGGTGCATGTGGACACTCCTCTAAAGTATGGGGTATTTCCTTACAGATTACATAGAGTAAGTTCTCCTTTTCACTCATCTCGTAAAGTGGTTTGACTTTAGTTACGAATTTATCAAATCCTTCAACTCTAGGCAACAACTTCTCAGCCCAAACCTTTGAGCCAGATGCTATGTTCTTAATGTAGAATACGACTACGTCCTCAGCTGTATGCCCAGTGGCAACTACATCGAAATCGTTCTCTCTCGCGAACCTGTTCATTATATACCTCTTTGAGATTCCACAAGCGGAGCAAACCTTAGAGATTTCGACATCTGAAATCGTAAATCCGTAATCCTTAAGTCTTACGACGTTTAAATCTAAATCCAAATCTCTTGCGAGATCTCTAACAGCTTTCTCTGAAACCTTGGAATATTCACCAATACCTAAGTCAATGTATAGCAACTCGACATCGTAACCCAACTCTTTTAAAATCGATGCCATTGCAGAGCTATCCTTTCCGCCAGAAACAGATGCAAGTATTCTCTCACCTCTCTTCAGAATCTTAAACCTGTTTATACTTCTCCTAACCAAATTCTTGTAAAAATCCACATAGCAATCTTTACACAGAGCGATTCTGTAAGGTTTTAAATAAGTAATAGCGTTCTTTCCGCATTTTTTACACTTCATACTCAGCCCCTCATATTAGGTATTATTATCGAAAGCAGAAACGACGAAAACACTACAACTGCAAGAAACTTTACGACTTTCATTGAAATCTCATCAGCTCTTTCACGATACCTCTTTGAGAGTATATAGCTGAACGATTCTTGGAATATTCTACCCCCATCCAGCGGTATAGCTGGCAAACAGTTGAAAAGCCCTACGTAGAAGTTTAGCCAAGCTATCCAGTAAAAGGCGTTCAAAAGTATGAAGACATGCTCAGGAGCTTCAAAGTAGTTTTTGATCTCACCTACAAACCCCTGAAATCTAAAAGGCATTGCTATCATGTAAAGCCATCCGTATAAACTGCTCAAAGTCCTTGGAATACTTTTGAGCTCGTTTAATATATAGGAACTGTAGGCTAAGCTTAAACCACCTATGTAATCCGTGCTTTGAACGTAAACACCTAGGAATCCTCTCCCGTTCATATCTGCGAGCGTTACGTTGAAAGTCCTAAACGTTCCGTTGTAGTATACCATAACAGTTACGTTTTGTCCAGGCTTGGTATTCGACATAATCTTCCTAAACTCCGTGAAGTTTCTAACGGCTTTGTTATCGATTTTTACTATAACCATACCCCTCTTTATCCCAGCGATTTCAGCTGGATAGACTTTACTATCTTCCCTGTATAAATCCACAACTCTGACACCCATCAAATTTGGAATTTCTACAAATTTTACCTCTCCGTTTTTCTCTCTGATTTTTAGAGTTACGTTTTTTGAACTTCCGATAGCCTTATAAACGTCTGCTTGATCCCTAACACTAAATCCGTTTACCTCTAAAACGATACTTCCCCTCGCAATTTCTTTAACATCGCTGTCAATAACGACTACTGCTGGACTTACAAAACCCAATAGGTAGAAAAAGACTGGAAATGCTATTGCTGCAACTATGAAGTTGCTCACAACACCCGCCGCAAATATCCTAACCCTTTGAATTCTCTTAATCTTGTTTTTAAGCTCGTTTTCATCTGGCTCAGCAAAACCACCTATTGGAATTAAGGCTAAGAGAACTCCAAGAGATTTCACTCTAACATTTTCAACTCTGCAAAGGATTGCATGACTGAATTCGTGAACTATTAGTGTAACAACTAATCCAAGCAAACCCCATAAAACGGGTATGAACTCGTTAACTCCTGGTAAAAGTATAACGTTTCTGAGATTTGTTAGTGCTGATGCCTTAGGTGGATTTGTAAACATTATGTAATCTGACAACAAAACGAGTGAAAACATGAATCCCATGCTTAAGAATACAAGTGGTATGCCTAAATTCGCAACAGTTCTCCAAACAGCTTTATATTTTGCCAATTTGTCTAGGAATTTTAGCCCTCTTGATGTTCTTATCATCAAAATCGGTCCTATTGAGGAGATGTTATACTTGCTAAGAAGACCTCTGTTGTCGAGTATCTTTACAATTGTCCAATAAATCAAAAATACAATTAACACCATTAAGACTGTTTCAAGCATTGAGGAATTCTAATCTAACAGACTTTATAACTTTTTAACTGCTAATTCCATAGAAGGAAAAATAATTATGCTACTTTATTTTGATTGATTTTATATTTATAGATTTTAAATCTATCTAATCTTTTATCTCTTCCTTTGGCTCGAACGATTTTATGTCAAATGATTTTTATACAACTCAAATCCCTAAGATGTATGAGTTCAAGAATACCGGGATTTTACAAGTTAAGTGTTCAAGAGAGGCTCGAGATAGTTGCAAAGTTCTCAAATCTAAGCGAAGAGGAGAAGAATAAGCTCATATCTACTGCGTCACTCTCCCTTGAAATTGCAGACAGGATGATAGAGAATGTTATAGGAACTTTTGAATTGCCGATTGGAATTGCTACTAATTTCCTAATCGATGGGAAGGACTATCTCATTCCAATGGTTATCGAAGAACCGAGTGTTGTAGCAGCTGCAAGTAATGCAGCAAAAATGGCAAGAGAAAGAGGAGGATTCTTCACTGATTACACTGGCTCAATAATGATCGGACAGATTCAAGTTACAAAGCTTAAAAATCCAAACTCGGCGAGATTTGAAATCTTGAGAAATAAAGACGAGATAATTCAAAAAGCAAACGAATGCGATCCGGTATTAGTTAAACTAGGTGGAGGTTGCAAGGATTTGGAGGCGAGAGTTATAAACACGTTTAAGGGAGGTATGCTGATAGTTCATCTGCTCGTAGATGTAAAAGATGCGATGGGAGCTAATGCTGTGAATACAATGTGTGAAGCTGTAGCGCCCCTTATAGAGAGGATTACTGGCGGAAAGGTTTACTTAAGGATAGTTTCGAATCTTGCAACTTACAGGCTTGCAAGGGCTAAAGCGGTATTCGATAAAAAAGTCATAGGTGGAGAAGAGGTTGTTGAGGGTATAATGTACGCATACGCCTTTGCTAAAGCGGATCCGTATAGATGTGCTACACACAACAAGGGGATTATGAACGGAATTTCTGCAGTAGCTATAGCAACTGGAAACGACTTCAGAGCTTTAGAGGCTGGAGCACATAGCTATGCGGCTTTATTTGGATATAAGCCTTTAACGAGCTATGAAGTTGATGAAGAGGGTAACTTAGTTGGAACGATTGAGCTTCCGATTGCAGTTGGAACTGTTGGCGGAGCTACAAATGTAAATCCTTTAGCAAAGATATGTTTAAAGATATTGGGTGTTAAGACCTCTGAAGAACTCGCAAGGGTTATGGCAGCTGTTGGATTAGCTCAAAACTTCGCCGCTTTGAGGGCTTTGGCAACTGAGGGAATTCAGAGAGGACATATGGAATTGCATGCGAGGAATATAGCGATAGCAGCTGGAGCTACTGGCAACGAAATCGATGAAATTGTAGATATCATGGTTAAAGAGAGAAAGATAAGGATTGACTACGCGAAAGAATTGCTTAAAAAACTTAAGGAAAAGAGATGAATATGGAAAAAATACAGCTATTAATTGAAGCTTTGCCGTATATCAAGGAATTCCATGGGACTACGATGGTTGTAAAGATTGGAGGACATGCAATGGTAAACGACAGAATACTCGAAGACACAATAAAAGATATAGTTCTACTACATTTAATTGGAATTAAGCCAGTCGTAGTTCACGGTGGAGGGCCCGAGATTTCTGAAAAGATGGAAAGACTCGGCTTAAAGCCGAAGTTTGTTGAAGGACTAAGGGTTACAGATAAAGAAACGCTTGAGGTTGTAGAAATGGTGTTAGATGGTAAGATAAACTCGAAGATCGTTACAACTTTTATAAAACATGGAGCTAAAGCCGTTGGGATAAGTGGTAAGGATGGTTTGCTAATAGTTGCGAGGAAAAAGGAGATGAAGATGAAAAGGGGTGATGAGGAGGTAATAATCGATTTGGGGTTTGTTGGTGAAACAGAATACGTGAATCCGGAGATTTTAAAGATCCTACTCGAAAATGGATTTATTCCAGTAGTCTCTCCTATCGCGACTGATTTAGCAGGAAATACATACAACTTGAATGCAGATATAGTTGCAGGGGATATAGCAGCTGCTTTGAGGGCTAAAAAACTAATAATGTTAACAGATGTCCCCGGGATCTTGAAGGATTTAAAGGATAAGACCTCGCTGATTTCGTGTATAAAGCTTAAGGAGCTTGTAGAGATGGTAGAAAAGGGTTTGATAACTGGAGGTATGAAGCCAAAAGTTGAAGCAGTCATAAGGGCTTTGAGGGGAGGAGTTGAGAAAGCTCATATAATCGATGGATCAAAACCCCATGCAATCTTACTTGAGCTGTTTACAAAGGAAGGAATAGGAACAGTGGTCGAACCTTAAATTTATTCTCTTTTTAGTTGGTGCTGAGCTTAATTTATTAGGAATTAGATTCTAATTCTCTCGATACATATGTAATCATTACCGTATGCGAATACCATTTTCTTTCTTACATTCTGTGCAAGCCTTACAGCTCTTGCGATTTCACTGAGTTTTATGTTATCATTTCCCACGACTGAAACAAGGTACTCGGAATGAGGTAAATCCTCTACACTTCTAACCATTGTATAAACCCTAAAATCACTCCCAAACTTAAAACCAGTCTTCACAACTAGCCCTCTCTCCTTTAAATCCCTGTAAACCCTATACTTTTCGTCAAAATTTGGAATAACTCTTCTCGCTCTTTCAACCAATTCGTTGTAATTAATTCTTCTCTCATCGTAGACTTCCAAAATGCCTTTCTCCGATAGGTAAACAGCTTCTATGAGTGATAGTACAACAAATCCATCCCTTTCACTGCCATAGAAGTGTTTTCTAAACAGATTTAAATCCTTCACGAAAACCCTATCGTTTACGATGTATCCTACTAACTTTCCGATTCTTTCTTCATCCTGTTCTCCCCTTAATTCCGGTCTGTAAACACTGTAATACGTTATTTCACTCTCGTCGTCTACAACTGCTAAAACGAAATCTTCGAATTTTTCAGCTATTTCTGCTATCTCTGGAATTCTTATAAGCTTACTTTCAGACAATGGTAAGAAGGCCTTTTTAGATAACAGTAGGTTTCCAGACGGCTTAACTTTGTAACCCCTACTTCTCAAATCCTCATAGACAGTGTAATATATATGAAAATCCTTTACAACACTTTTAGCCCATGAAAAAAGGGAATTGAAATCTTTAAATCTTATATAACCCTTTAAGGCAAGATAAACTGCTTCAACTGGATGTAAATACAGTAGATTACCTCTCTTAACTCCAATACCTAACCTTTCAACACTCTTATTAGCCCTTAAAACCGCATGATTTCCCCTTATCTCACACATCATAACTCGACACCGTAAACCTTTGCAACGTTTTCAGCACAGATTTTGTATATAAAATCTTCATCGAATCCATGTTTAAGCAACTCTTTAACCTTTTTTGGCACAGTTTTTGGCCCTAATACTGCTCCAGGCCTTCTCTTATCGTCTATGTAATCCGTTTCAACCATAAACCTACTACTCTGCTTAGCCGCTTTTAGAACGTTGTCGTCCATTGCTATTACAGATGGGAATATTCCAATCTCCTCGAATTCCTTGACATATGGCGGAGAGAAGTGCTTAACAACTTTATCCCTCTTCAATCCAACTTTATCTGCCATTTCGGCTATTTCAAGCATACCCTCTCTTGAATACCTCTCAGTGTGAAGCTGAACTGCACATCCAACGTCTTTAGCCACTTCGAATGCATGCATTAATACCTCATTACTGAGGTTCCAGACGTGTTTGCTCACTTGATAGTGGGGTCTCCCACTCTTTATAGCTACAGCATTTCCCTCTTCAACGTATTTTCCAGCTATCTCTAAAGCCTCTTTCATTATTTCAGCGGCTTTTTCAAATCCAAGTCTGTTACCTATGACTGTTATCTCTGCTGGATGAACGCTCAAAACAGCATAAGCCTTAACGATTTTATTCGCCTTTTCGACGAGTTTTACATGTCTATCAAATATCTCAATGAAGTCTTTACCAGACTTTGGATACACTTCGTAGTGATGACTTACGAGTGAAACTATAAACACATGCGTCCCACCTACTTCTCTAAACTGCTCTAAAGCTTTAAGCTTTAGATTGTTGTAGATATGCATGTGGTCATCCGTTATGATCATATCTTAAACTAATACAAGTCGTGGTTAGATAATTTTTCTTTTACTGTTGAT
>CAYWXE010000046.1:0-11699 GCA_964462505.1 uncultured archaeon
CAAATTCTTTTTCTCGCAGGTAGTTCTGATAACTTTCAGGATTATATCATATAAAAACTTCTATGAAGTGTCGTAATTAATACTACTACCGACAATACTTAATATATAGTCAATAAAACTACTTTTTAAGTGTTCTTAATACCTCCAATACTCCATCAAACGTATACTCCTTTGGAACTATTGGTTCTATTCCATAACTTCTTAAAACATCAGCGGTTGGTGGCCCAATTGCTATGCAAATCTTATCTCTTAAATCCTCAACCCTGCACAACTCCAAAAATGTCTTTGCTATTATACTGCTCGAAAACACAATTACATCAAATTTACACAGATTTCTCACTGTATTTATCTGATCTTCCCCCCTAAGTGGATTTATCCTATAAATTACTACCTCCTTAAGCTCTGAAATCTTAGATAGCTTTTTTAACTCCTTGTTTTCTGCATTACTCTTCAAGATTACCACTCTTTTACCCTTAAGCACACCACTAAACTCTTCAACCAAACTTTTAGAATCGAATTTACTTGGAGTAGCAACACTGTAACCATGTGATTTTAAAACTTCAGCAGTTTTTTTACCAATTGCAATTACATTCCTCAACCTAATACCTCTTTCAATGATTTGTTTTGCCGCGTTTTGACTCATAACTATTGCAAAATCGTGCTCTGGAACCTCAAAATCTAAATACTCTATTTCAATAAAGGGGCATCCATATGCTTCAAAACCCTCTCTTCTAAATCTCCCTACTGTTTCATCTATAAGCTCTTTAGGTCTTAAGATCAACACTCTCATAGTATATCAGCCCTCAAATCCTTTAAGAACGGAAATTCTCTTCTAACCCTTTCAACTTCTCCCAAGTTTACATCTCTAATCAGTAGTTCCTGTTTTTCTTTACCTTCAGCTAATACATTTCCCATTGGATCCACAAGTATTGATTTTCCACCACCGATTCCAACGCAATTGGCACCCACTACAAACAACTGATTTTCTATAGCTCTCGCTATTGAAAGGATTTTCCAGTGATATATTCTAGCCTTTGGAAAGGCAGATGGGATTGCTATCAATTCTGCACCATTCATTGCCAACTTCCTCGCTATCTCTGGAAACCTTATCTCATAGCAAATCATGACTCCAATCCTACCGATTTTAGTGTCGAAGACATCTACTCTATCTCCTACAGTGAAGTACTTTTTTTCATCTGTCAATGGAAACAGACGAGTTTTCCTATGCTTACCGATTATCTCACCCCTCTGTAAAATTACAGCAGAACTGTAAAGCTTACCTTCAGATCTCTCAGCTATTCCAATTACTATTAATATATCTGAGCTTTCAGAGAGTTCTAAAAAATCCTTTAGCTCTTCTCTTAAATCGTCTTTAACGAGTTTATAGTTTTCTGGATAAAAACCAGTATTAGAGACCTCTGGAAGAACTACGAGATCCGAATTCGCTTCAATAGCTTCTTCAATTGTATTCAGGCAATTTTTCAAGTTTTTTTCTCTATCCCTCGTAATATTAACCTGAGCTATTGCAACCCTCATATGCATACACAAAGACAAATACAAAAACAAATTTAACCTTCCGCAAAACTATCGGTATGGACGATGTGGTAATAGGTCTTGAAGTTCACGTTCAGCTTAACAAGTTAAAAACAAAACTCTTCTGCTCATGCCCGATAGATTACCACGATAGTCCCCCTAACACTCATGTATGTCCCATTTGCTTAGGTATGCCCGGAGCGATGCCAGTAGTTAATAAAGAGGCTGTTAAAGCCGCTATAAAAGTTGCTTTAGCTTTAAATGCAAAAGTTCAGCCCTTTACAGTCTTCGACAGAAAGAACTACTTCTATCCAGATTTACCCAAGGGATTCCAAATAAGTCAATACGATCGTCCCCTCGCAATAGGAGGATACGTAACGATCGAAACGGATAACGGCGAAAAGAAGATAACGCTAAAGAGGATCCACATAGAAGAAGATCCGGGGAAATTGAGTTATAAAGGCTCGATTACAACTGCCACTTATTCGCTAATAGACTACAACAGGAGTGGAGTACCACTTCTTGAAATAGTTACAGAGCCAGTAATGAACTCACCAAAGGAGGCGAGATTATTCTTAAACAAGCTCAGAATAATCTTAGAATACCTAGACGTCTTCGACGGCTCGCTTGAGGGGGCTATGAGAGTTGATGCAAATATATCGATTAAGGGTGGTGGAAGAGTAGAGATCAAGAATATATCATCGTTTAAAGGTGTCGAAAAGGCTTTGAACTATGAGATAATGAGACAGAGAAATCTGATAAAACGAGGTATAGCTGTTGCAAGGGAGACAAGACACTTCGATGAATCTCAGAACATAACGGTATCACTGAGGGGAAAAGAGGAGGAGCAGGATTACAGATACTTTCCAGAGCCAGATTTAGTTCCGATTTACACTGAAGAGTTGCTTAAGGAGGTAATTGGAACTCTGCCGGAAATGCCAGAGGAGAAGAGGGAGAGACTTAAAAGAGACTATGGTATAGGTGATAACTTTGCGAAGGTTCTCGTTTTGGATGTGAAGATGGCAGATTACTTCGAGGAGGTTGCAAGGGAAGTAGATCCAAAAGTCGCGGCGAGTTGGATTGTAGACGTTTTGAGGGGTGAGTTGAACTATAGAGGATGGAATTTCAAGAAATGCTATGAAGTCTTTAAGCCGAGCGAATTTGCAAAACTCTTGAAATACTTCATAGAGGAGAAGATTACCGAGAAGGGTGTAGTCGAAGTTATAAGGGTTAAACTCGATAAAGGTGGTGAAATAGACGAGATAATAAAAGCTAAAGGCTTGTTTGCGATTCCAAAGGAAGAAATAATTAAGTATTGTAGAGAGGCTATTGAAGAAAATCCAAAAGCCGTGAACGATTACTTAAGTGGGAAAAAACAGGCTTTGAACTTCTTAGTTGGACAAGTTATGAAAAAGACAAGAGGAAGAGCTGATCCAGCTGAGACCGCTAAGATACTTGCGAAAATGCTCGAATCATGAAAATAGCTGTAATAGTTCCAGTATCACCATTTGAGCCTGAGGACGTTGTGCTTAAAAGTGTTGAACACCTGAAATCTCTCGATTACGATGATTTTAAACTAAAAATCGTTTACGTAGTGGACAAAAACAGAGATTTAGCTGATAAAATTAGAAGGACTGATATAGAAGTTCTATTTAGAAATGATTCAAGGGGTAAGAGGGCTGGGGCAATAAATCACGCTTTAAGGTATTTAAAAAGATTTAAGCCTGATTACATCGCGATATTCGATGTGGATTCCAGACCTGAAAAGAACTTCATAGTTGAATGTGTCCAGGCTTTAGAGAACTGTAAAAACTGCTACATAGCATCTTCCAAGCGATACATAAACAACGGAGTAAACTTAGTAGCTGAGACTGTTGAAGCTGAATATTACGTAATAAACTATTTACTCAGCAAAAGCGGCTTTAAACAGTTCAATGGACTTATAGGTGTTTTAAGGGGAGATCTACTGATGAAGGAGATGCTGAACGAAGATGCAATAGCTGAAGATGCTGATTTTGCAACGAGAATGCACATAAAGGGATACAAAGCTAAGCTCGTGGAAACGACTAAGCTGTATGAACAAGCACCGATGAAATGGCGAGATCTGTACAATCAAAGAAAGCGTTGGTATTACGGCGGATTACAGCTCTGGAAGTATTGGAGATTTACAAAGAACTCGGATACAAGGTTTAAGGTTTCTTGGTTGCTTTCATTAACTCTCACATATATCATCGCGATATTTATACCATTTCTACTATTATCACCGTTCCTACTCCTATACTATTATAGGAGTTTTAAAAAATTAAGAGTTGCATTTGGGCTGTTTTTGCATTTATTACTACTTCAATTCGCTTCAATAGAGGCAATAGCGAGTTTCATAATGAGAAGAGGTGTAGAATGGAAAAAAATTGAAAGAGTTGTAAAGTAAAACTACTCAACCTTTATCTTCTTTCCAGACTTCTTAGGATACTTCTTCTTCATGACTACTTCGAGCACGCCGTTGTTGTATCTCGCTTTAGCTGAGTCGGGTATTACTTCAGCTGGCAAATCTACTACTTCATAGTACTTCCTGTTTTCACTTTCGGCTTTGATTTCCAAGCTGTTTTCAGTTGCATTCAGCTCTATGTCCTCCTTATTTACCCCCGGCATCTCTGCAATGACTTGAATTTCGTCATCCGTTTCAATAACATCTATTAGCGGTTTTCTCTCTTCAACTCCCTCTTTAATCATCGGTTTAGTTCCGAACTCCCTTATCTCTGGCTTACCATCTGGCCCAATCCTGATTGAGAAACCTCTGATTATGGGTCTGATCTCTCCACTCTCAGCCCTTCTGAACATCTCCTCTAAGTCTCTCATCATTCTCTCGAATATGTCATCGAAGAATCCAAACCTTCCAAAGAATTCATCAAAGAATCTATCCCAGTCATCTTCCCATTCTCTTCTCCTCCTTCTCCAAACCATTCACATCACCCCTTATACGTACATCCTATGAAAGTCCTCAAGAATCTTTTCATACCTCCTCAAGTCCTCCTTTGTTAAACTTGGCTTAACCTTTTTCAGAGCTTCTTCGAAGTGTCTCTTTGAAATTTTGATCTTCTTAGCTATATCCTTGACTTCTTCTCTACTCATTCCCGGATTAATCGCTTCTCTCATTGCGAGCATTGCCGCTTCTCTGCATACCGCTTCTATATCAGCACCACTGTAACCATCTGTCTTCGATGCGAGCTCATCTATATTTACATCTTCGGCTAAAGGCTTACCCCTTAGATGTATCTTGAATATCTCCTTTCTCGCTTCCTTGTCAGGCGGTGGAATGTATATGTGTCTCTCAATCCTTCCCGGCCTAAGCAATGCCGGATCTATTAGATCTGGCCTGTTAGTTGCTGCGATGACGACTACATCTTTTAACTCTTCTAAACCGTCCAGTTCCGTCAACAACTGGCTTACAACCCTCTCTGTAACCTGTGTTCCAACATCCATTCCTCTCCTTGGTGCTAGTGCATCTATCTCGTCAAAGAATATTATACACGGAGCAACCTGCCTTGCTTTTCTAAACATCTCTCTAACGTGCTTTTCACTCTCACCAACCCATTTGCTTAAGAGTTCTGGCCCCTTAACGCTTATGAAATTAGCATTGCTTTCGTTTGCTACTGCTTTCGCAAGCAAAGTCTTACCCGTTCCCGGTGGGCCGTAAAGCAAAATACCCTTCGGTGGACGGACATTCAAAGTGCTGAAAAGCTCTGGATATTTCAGAGGCCATTCAACAGCTTCCCTAAGCTCTTGTTTTGCATGCTCCAATCCACCTACATCATCCCATGTGACCTTTGGAACTTCTACAAGAACTTCCCTCATTGCTGAAGGCTCTATATTCTTCAGAGCCTCCATGAAATCCTCCATAGTAACTTTTAGGTTCTCAAGCACTTCTTCTGGAATCTCTTCCGCTTCTATATCTATCTCTCCCTTTTCAATCCTCTTCCTCAATGCGTGCATTGCCGCTTCCTTGCACAACGCTTCTAAATCCGCTCCGACGAATCCATGTGTTAAATCTGCCAACTTATCCAGATCTACATCTTCAGCAAGAGGCATTCTCCTCGTGTGGATTTCAAGGATTTCCCTTCTTCCCTCTCTATCTGGAACACCTATTTCTATCTCTCTATCGAATCTTCCAGGCCTTCTCAAAGCTGGATCTAGTGCATCTGGTCTGTTCGTTGCACCTATCACGATTACTTGTCCTCTCGCTTCTAAACCATCCATTAGGGATAAGAGCTGTGCTACAACTCTTCTCTCAACTTCTCCAGTTACCTCCTCCCTTTTAGGTGCTATAGAATCTATTTCATCGAAGAATATTATCGACGGAGCGTTTTCCTTTGCTTCTTCAAATATCTCTCTAAGTCTTTGTTCCGATTCACCATAGTACTTACTCATGATCTCTGGGCCACTAACCGGAATGAAGTGTGCGTTTACTTCGTTTGCGACTGCTTTAGCTATTAGAGTTTTACCTGTGCCCGGTGGACCGTAAAGCAGAACTCCTTTAGGCGGCTCAATTCCCAATCTTTCGAATAGTTCTGGATGCTTGAGTGGGAGTTCTATCATCTCTCTAACGAGCCTAAGTTCCCTCTTGAGTCCACCTATGTCTTCGTATGTAACACTCGGAACTGCACGCTTAACTTCTTCAACTGGCTTTTCTTTGATTTCTATATCAGTTGTCCTTGAAACTATTACAACTCCAGCCGGCTTTGTCGCTGTGACGACGAAAGTTAGCACATGTCCGAACGCCTCAACTCTTATCTTCTGGCCCCTTTTAACTGGGCGACCTTCGAGTAATCTAAGCAGATAAGCTTCTCCACCCATTAACCTTACTGGCTCAGTTGGTGCTAAGACAACTCTCTCAGCTGGTTTCGCCTCAACCTTTCTAATTCTGACTTTGTCGTCTATGCTAACTCCTGCATTATTCCTTAGACTGCCGTCAATTCTTATAATCCTTTTACCCCTATCATCAGGATAACCCGGCCAAACTATCGCTGGCACAGAATTCTTGCCGATGATTTCGATTACATCACCACTCTGTAAACCCAATTCTTCCATTACTTCTGGATCAATTCTCGCAATACCCCTTCCAACATCTCTGTAGTATGCTTCAGCTACTCTAAGCGTTACCTCCTTTTTCTTCATACTATCACCCATAAATCACCCATTTTTTTAACAAACCCCTTACTCATCAAGACATTTAAAACCCTTTCAACATCCTTATAGGGAATCTTAAAGCAATCAGCAATCTCAGCAGTAGTTCTAAATCCCTTTGTTAAGGCAATCATCACAAGTTTTTCAAGATCGTCTTCGATACATCTGTTTATTTCCTCAAGCAATCTCTCTGCAAATCTGTTGAATTTAGCGGCTAATACACTTTGAATCATTAGGAATTTACTTTGAATCTCGTTAAACTTCGTTAAAGCTCTGTATATGCTTGAAATACTGTCATCTCTCATATCTTCAACAGTTTTTAACAGTTCTTCAAGCTCCTTTACGATGTTTAAAACTTCTCCATTCCTGATTTCAAATACATTTGCCTTAAACCTGTGTGGAGATACAAGTATCTCTATACCAAAGCTCTTGTTTATACAGTAATATCTCCTTCTCCCAATTTCAAAGCTCTTTACAATTCCAGCTCTTTCTAGCTTTTCTAAGTGTTCAAGCACGACTTTTGGTGCCATTCTTAGACTATAAGATATCTCTGTAATGTAGCACGGCTTAGTTGCAAGTAACTCAACAATCCTCCTCCTGCTTTCGTTTCCAAGTGCATCGAGTATTTTGTCTACGTCCATAAATTCACCTTTTGCTATTAACAATATGTTAGTAAGAGTGGGTATATAAGTATT
Source organism: uncultured archaeon (assembly GCA_964462505.1). GTDB lineage: Archaea > Halobacteriota > Archaeoglobi > Archaeoglobales > Archaeoglobaceae > CAYWXE01. Next base: position 7,410 of record CAYWXE010000046.1, read on the forward strand.
TTGATTATTATCATTATGATTTAAGTATACGCGTAATTATAAAAACCTTTTGGATGGTTAAAGTTGTAATTAATCAAAATCAACTATAACACTAATTAATAGAAATCCAAAGCCCAGAGAGGGATACCAGACCAATAAATAGTATAGATCCATCTGTAGTGGTGTAAGATTTTAAAAACCTAGGAATCACTGCATAGGCTACTAAAAACGGTATAAAAAGGAGCATCCGGCCTATATTCCATCTTCTGTGTAGTTCTTTAACCCTCAATGCAAACCTCCAAAACAAGCCGTAAATGATTGCTTCAATTATTCCAGCAGACCCGTAAACTTTACCTTTTCAGAATACACTTTAATGAGTTTTGATGGAGCTGAAGGAGCTTATAGAGGAGCTAAATTTGTTTGAGCGAGAAAGGACACCGATGGAGATAAGAATACTCGGGATAGCGACTTACATCTAGACTTCTTCAACTAGGAGGACGGCAAAAATCCTTTCAGAGTTTCCCACACAGCAATCTGGAAGTGGATAAAGAAATTGCCGATTTCGACGGAGAAGAAGAAAAGAAATCTTATAGCAATAGATGAAACAGTTGTTAAAGCAAACAAGAAGCGATATTACGTTTATTTGGCTGTTGATGTTGAAAGGAATGAACTGATTCTGATGAAAGTTTATCCAACGAGAAACTGGCTTGTAACCAGATCTTTCATCAAAGAAGTTCTCAAGTATTGCGAGAACAAACCAAAATTCGTTATAGATAAAGCTCCATGGCTTATAAAAGCCTTAATCTGGAATTCGAGCACGAAAGGTTTCGGAAAGCGTAGCTTGGTTGAATCTGTGTTCAAACAGAGAATTAAAATCTTCTTTCGTTCTATTACTAGAAATCCTATTAAATGCTGGAATCTTTTCTGTAAGCTGTTCATGTGGTACTATAATCATTTAAGATCGTTATGTTAACATGTCCTTCCAGCAGATATCAGACTTGCCGTAAGATACCACGGATTAAAACCGATTAACATCGTTAATCCGTTGAAAATCATAACCGCAGCACTAAACAGCATTCCAAAAACAACCCATCCCAGAGATGCTACCAGATTATATCTATCATATCTTCCATGTAAACATCTCAGTGATATATAGGGTTAAGAAACTCTTAACTTGAGAGATTCATACTTCCAATCTTTGCCGCAAGTCTTGCTAAGACATCCCTTCTCTTAGCTTGAACGAACTTAATCGAGCCAACAACTAGATGTCCTCCCCCTTCAACTCCCGCATTAACCTCCTCCTGCAACTCTTTAACCAACTTTGGAATATCCAACTCAACTCCCTCACTCCTTATCACAGCGAAATCTGGTCCGTATCCAATTGTAACGATCTTGTCATATTTCTGCTTTAGCCTATCGTGAACCTCTCCAGTCAACTTGCCCGGTGGTGGAAATGTAAACTTCTTCGCATAGTTTTCTACATCTAAAGCCGCTAAAGCTACACCGTTTGGCAAAATCTGAATTTTCACGTTTTCCATTGCAACTTTAACCTGCTCCTCTATTGCCTCCTTAGCATAGCTTGAAAGCATTTCTACAAGCTTTTTCTGCCTATCTTTCCTCCCAAATCCGAGTATTTCATGAATTATTGGACTTGCTGGCCTAAATCTCAGGTAAAACCCTTCGTATTCTATTGCTAAGGCTATATCCTCTAATTCTTCTCTGCTCAATCCAGAAATCTCTATGTACTTTTCCACTTCTCCTTCGGCTCTATCTCCAACTACCGAAATAGCGGCGAGATGCTTTAAATCTAAATCCGTGATCATCCTCGCAATCTCAACACATAGAATTCCAGAAGTGTAGTTGCTGTCTCCTCCAACTTTGTACGGATTTACGTGGTAGAGTAGATACTTATCAACTTCTTCATCTGGGTAGTGGTGATCTATCGTAATCACATCTGCTCCAAAAGCCAAGAACTGCCTTATGGATGGTATGTCCTCAACACCAGAACCGTTGTCGACTAAAACCACTAACGGAATTTTATCTCCAAACTTTTCCATGTCTTCAAGGCTTTCATCTAAATCCCTAACTAAATCTTCTAACTCGTAAAATGGTGCTCTCGAAACCTTACGTCTAACTAAGTAATACTTAGCTTCACTGTCTGCATGAACTCTCTCTATTAAATCTATCAAAGCCTTTTCCAAGGCTACGCCACCACATACTCCATCTGCATCCCAGTGATGCCTTATTATTATAGGGCGAGATTCGTAGACTGCTTTCTTCAACTCTTTGGCAACTCTCATCATCTCTTCTTTAAGTCTGTTCAAGACTTCACTCTCTATCAGAAAACCCTTGAAATCTGGTTCACATTTCTTTTCGATCTCGTTCTTTATCTCCTTTCTTATGATGTAGGCTTCTTCTCCGAGTAGTTTTTCCATTTCTAAGACTTCGATCTGTGGCTTTTTGTCCCTCCTCTTAACGATTCCTATAACTGAAACAACATCGTCAACGTTTACCTCTGGATAAGCTCTATCTCCAGCTTCGAACGCAGCAGCGTTAACGCTACCACTTGAATCGAGTATTGTAAAAACAGTTGGCCCAGCTGTCTGCTTTATGTGTGTAACTAAGCCTTTAACTTCAACTATTTTTCCCATGTAGTTTTCGAGTTCCGAAACGTTTACACATGGAACTTCTTTAGAAACCTCTACAACTGCGTAGTTTTCCATTGGATTTGGAACTAAATCTATTTCGCCACTTAGAGTTATGTTAACGACTTTAACTGGAATTTCGTCGTCTTCAGAAACCTTAATATTCAAATTCTTCTTGTGGATCAATCCTCTAAGCCTCTTGTTTAAGCTTACAAATGCTCCTATATCCGTTACACTTGTAACCTTGCCTAAGTAAACCCTGTTAAGTCTTATGTCTTCTATTCCACAACTGTTCCTAAGCTTGTAAACGTGAGGCTTTCTTCTGCAACTCGGACATAAATCATGACCACCAATCACTTTCGCTCCACAGAGTTTGCATTTACTGACTTTTCCAGTTCCATTACAGTCTCTGCAAACTTGTAAAACCTTTACCTTACCAGTTCCCCTGCAAACTCCACAAATTCCGTTCATGAACATCTTTATCTGCTCTTCTGTAAGCTCGGCTGTAATCTTCGGATTGAAGCTTTTAGCTTTTCCTGTTCCGTTACAAGTTTCGCACGTTTTTTCAATCTCTATGTAACCCTTTCCGTTACATGTTTCACATTTCATTGGATTAAGGAGATTACGTTTGTTAATTAAGCTTTAATCCTTTGTTTATTGTGTATTACTGCAATGTTATTTTAACGAAATAGTTAAATTTTATTTTTTTATTATGAGTAATTAAAGTATGAGCAAGATTCAAGCAGATAAAGAGCTTTTAAAAAGATTAATAGTGTTAGCTGGAATGGTAAAAGTAGAACTAAGTATGTATTTCATTAAGGAGGCATTTGAATACCCAATTGATTCGCTTTTACTTGCCATAGCGACAGGAGTCATAGGTCGTGATGAGAGGGCATTTACAATCTATTATCGTATAAAACTTGAACAGAAAAATAGGGATTTTAATACAGTTGCAGAGTACTTATCCCAAACTGATTTAAACGCTCTTAAAGATATACTTGAGAGATGTGTAGGTGGGTTACCTGATTGGTTTACTGATGCTTTAAAAGGGTTAATAGATCTAAATCGAAAATATGAATTAGATCGTAAAAAGGATCTATCAGATATTGATCCAGATGAATTCTATGGGGATTTTAGAGATATAAGAGGTGTTGGGGAAAGAGTAAGCCTATGGGGAACTTGTGAGCTTTGTAGAATATGGAACTTAAAGGCTCCGAGTAGATTGAGACTACCTCCCGATACAAGAGAGAGATTAGAGAAGTTAGGTTTATCAGAAAATGATTTTGATGTCAAAGAACTTCCTTATATCGATGCTGTATTATACGAATTATAATTATTTAATAGAACATAGCAATTCGAAAAAGAATAATAAATAAAACAAACAAAACTGCAAGCATACACAGTCTTTTGAACACATCTATAGCTTTAAACACATCTTCAACTTCTGGATATTTACCAGGCAGAGAGTAATAACCGGGTTTTTCGAGCTTTACACCTAAGACATAAGACATTGCAGAAATAGCACAACCATTCAGTTTTACGTTGTTTTTAATTCCGTATTTAATCGATCCCCTCTTCAAAACCTCAAATAGGATTAAAGATAGCCTTGCAGGAATGTAGTTTAGTAAATCGTCAAGTCTTGCCGCAAATTTTCCGAAGTAGTAGT
>CAYWXE010000047.1:0-11677 GCA_964462505.1 uncultured archaeon
ACCTCCAGATTGGAAGTACGATCCAGAGAGGTTGAGAATAGAGCTTGGCGGTTAATTTAGTTTTGATTCGAATTTATCACCATTTATTAAAAAATTAGTAACTATGAGAAAATTCAAATCACCACTGTATAAGAATAAATTATAAAATATAATTATTTAAGAATTTTAAGATATATACTGCAATAAATCACAGGTTATAAATCCCAAATTTAAACATCAGATGTTACTAAGTGATGTGATCTCTGAAAAATCGACATCTTTATGCAAAGAATCGAAAGCGTAATATACATATCGGAAATTTTTCGTTTGTATAACTACGACAGGTGATTGCAATGAGAATTGTATTATTAATGATAGTATTTGTACTGCTGATTCCAATCGCATACGGCTTAAGCTATGAGGATAAACCGAGTATTTCAGCATATATAGTAAACACAAACCACTTGAAGAGGGGAGAACAGACAATATACGTAACGATTTACAATTCAGCGGAGAGAAAGAAAGTCGACTATTTCGACGAAAAGGAGGCGATGTTCTTCTCTGAAAGAGAGGAAATGCTTTTCACAGCTTACAACGTTGAATTAGAGTTGATAGGTAACGATTTCATTGAAGTGAAAACACCTAAACAAAACATATCTGCACTTCCGCCGCTCCAACCGATAGACGTTCCGTTCGTGATTGAAGTAAAGGAATCTGCAAAAGCCGGCAAATACAGTTTAAAGCTCAAAGCTAAATTCGATGTAATAGATTGCTTGAGTTACCTCGAATTCTATTCACCACAACTCGTCCCCGTTCAAAAAGTCGTTCAAGGAGGAAATGAAACGGTAACTTACGAATACAAATCACTAACGGAATCTTACAAAATCAGATATAAAAAAGTTGAAGAGGAAATAGAATTACCGGTTTACGTAGATGAGAAGGGTGTAAAGCTTGAGATCGTTAACGTAACTACTGAGAACGCAGTTGGAAAGGGAAAAGCTAAGATTACGATATTGGTTAAAAACGTCGGAGAAAAGACTGGAAGAAATTGCTACCTCGTTTTAGAAACTCCTACGGGGTTTAAAGCTTCTGCTGTTGGTATTTCTACAACGCCTTCAAAGCCTTTAATGCCATCTGCTATGCCTTCTATGCCCTTAATGCCATCTATGCCTACGATTCCAACTCAGCCAACACAAACAACGCCATCATCGAAACCATCGTATTACATCGGCGATTTCAAGCCGAATGAAATAGCTAAAGCCGTTTTCTATTTAAAAGTGGATGTAAAAGACGAGGGGAACTACACGTTTAAGCTTAAAGCCGTTTACTTAGACGAGTACGGCAAAACTAAAGAGAGTGATAGTGTTCCATTCGGGATTCACATTGCAAAAGCCCCAGAATTCGATATAAAATCCGTTAAGAGCACTGTATTTGTAAATACGAAGGGAACTGTAACAGTTGAATTCGTTCCTTCAACAGATTTGAAGGATGTGAGCGTTTATCTGACTGCTAAATCTCCGCTATCCGTTTTAAGCTCTGAATACTACTTAGGTGATTTAAAGGCTGGAGAGGTGTACAAAGCGATTTTTAAAGTTAAAGCAAGTGATGAGGCAAAACCGATTACGTATCCAGCAGATTTAGTGTTCAAGTATAAATCCTTAAACGAGTACTTCGAGAGCGATCCGATTAGAATAGGAATCAAGGTAAATCCAAAGATAGAGTTCGAAGTTCACCACAGCCAAATTCCAAGAATTCCGGCAGGGAGTGAAAGGATTGTCGAATTCGTTATAACGAATAGGGGTAATTTCACTGTTAGAGATGCAGTTGCGAGGTTGACAATAGTCGATCCGTTCTCGTCTACAGACGACACAGCCTATATAGGAACTCTAAAACCTGGAGAGAGTAAAGTTGTGAAGTTCAAGCTGAGTGTTGATGCAGATGCAACTCCAAAGCTTTACGGATTGAACCTAGAAGTCAAGTATAGAGATCCAGAAGGGGAATGGGCTATAAGCGAACCAGTTAAAGCCGTTATTGAGGTTACCAAACCGACTATACCCTACCACGCAATTGCAATCTTAGTGATAGTATTAGTAGTTATTGCCTACGTTTACAGGAGGTATAAGAAGTAATGTTCGAAGACTTTCTAAGGAGAAGCTCTGAATTCATAGCAAAGAAACCGGGATTAGTAGTTTCTATCACATTTGTTGTTGTAGTAATCTTTCTAATCCTTGCATCGACCGTGGAGTTTACAAGTATAGAATACGAGAACTACTTCCCGAGCGGAGATGTGGTTTACTCGAGACTTGAACTCTATCAAAAGGATTTCGGAGTTAGAGCGGAGAACATCTTTATAATGATTAAAGGTGATAGTATAGTTAGCAGAGAGGTATACGAGTACATGCTGAAACTCGGGGAAAACTTGAAGAGATTAAAAGGTGTTGGCGAAGTAACATCTCCTGCATCGATAGTGGCTGAGATATACGGTGGAATTCCAGAGGATGAGAACGTATTGAAAGCTTTAACTGAGAGATATGCGTCTCAACTGATCCCAAAACCTACTCTTGCATTGATGTCAATCTCCTTAACGACAACGGAAACGAGTGAATTGGCTGAGCAGATCGAGAGAGTTGTAGAGTTTACGCATAAGCCAGTGGGGATAAGTGTAGATGTAACCGGAACACCTGTCCTAGGATATCAGATACTCGAGGCGACGAAGAGAGATACCGCCATAACTACAAACGCATCGATAGTTGCAATGATACTAATTTTGCTCCTAACGTTTAGTGGTGTGGTTAGGAGGAAGATTACTACGTTTATGCCTTTAATAATTTCTGTGTTCTCAGTGGTAATTGTAGTGGGACTCTTTCCAGTTTTTAACTTAAAGCTTGACATGGATTTGGCTTCGACACTTCCAATTCTGATCGGATTGGCTATCGAATACGCGGCACAGATTCAGAACAGATATGAAGAGGAGAGGAGGGATGGAAAGAGTAGAGATGATGCAGTAGTTTTATCTATAACCAGAACTGGATTGGCAGTAGTTTTAGCAATGCTTACAACGATAATAGGTTTCATGTCGATGACGACAACTCTAATCCCAGAACTCGCGCTCTTCGGTATCGTTATGTCGGTTGGATTGATTATAGCATATATACTATCGATAACGTTTCTCCCAGCCTCTCTAAAGTTAACAGATAAGGAAGTAACATTGAATCCGAACAGCAAGAGCAAATCAGAGAAAGTCGGATTGATAGAGAGGGTTTTAACAGTTATCTCTGGATTTACTGCATCAAATCCGAGAAAGATCTTAGCAGTAGCACTTGTAGTCATAGTATTTGGGGCTTATGCAAATACACAGATAAAGCTTGAAACGGACATAAAGAAGTACTTCCCAGAGAACTTGCCCGCTATGGTTAGGTTTAAAGAGCTTGAAAGGGTTATAGGTAAGCAGTACATCTATACAGTGGTCTTAAACTTCGACGAAATCGATGCAGAAACACTTAAAGTTGTCGACGAACTCTCTAAATACATAGTTTCAAAAGAAGATATGGTTTACGACTACGACTCCCTTTCAACTCTCTTAAAGACGTTTACTGGAAGAATTCCGCAGAGTGATACCGAGCTCTTAAGTGTTATGGATACGATTTCAGAGGAGAACCTTAAGAGGTACATCTCTGGAGATAAAATAGCCGTTTACTTCTACACGACTGCAGATACACAGGACAAGAGACTTGAACTGTGGGATTACTTGAAGAGGGATATCCAGTTTTTCGGATTACACGATTACTACGTTACGGGAATGCCGATTGTAATGGCTCATCTTGGGGAGGTCATGATAAACAGCCAATTCTTGATGACTGCTGTAGCCTATAGCCTAATAGTGCTTCTACTCTTTGGAATCCATCGTTCAATCACGAGGGCTTTGGTTCCACTTGTTGCTATAACGACTGTCATAGGAATTCTAAACATCACGATGTTTGTATTCGGGATAAAACAGACTATGATGTCTATCGCTATAAACGCAATAGTTTTAGGCTTAGGAATCGATTTCTCAATACACATAACTGAGAGGTATTTTGAAGAGAGACTCAGATTTTCACCATTTGATTCGGTTAGAAGGACTATTGAGAGAACTGGAAAGGCAGTTTTAACTTCAGCGTTAACGATGGCTGGTGGATTTGGAGCCTTAATACTTTCAAGTTTCCCAATGCTTAGAGATTTCGGATTTTTATCTTTTGTAGCAATCGTATTTAGCTTAATGGGTGCTTTAACTGTAGTCCCCGCATTTTTAATGTTTGCTGAAAGGTTTAAAGGGTTAAGATTATGGAGCTGCTTAGATATTCCAAAGCGATAATAGTTTTAACGTTTATACTTGCACTAATCTCAGCGTATTCTGCGAGTAATGTAAAATTTGAGAGGGGTTTAAAGACTTATCTCAGTAAAGATAGCGAAGTATACGTCAATTACAAACTCTACACAAAGAACTATGGAGTTTACGAGAAGGCCTATCTGTTTTTGAAATCTGACAACGTGTTGAGTAGAGAAGTTCTAAATTATATGCTTCTACTCGAAAAAGAACTCAAGAGAATCGATGGTGTGGGAGAAGTTTTATCTCCAGCGAAGATCATTTACAAGTCTCTTGGCTGTTTTCCAGATGATGTAAGTGTTGCCAAAGAGGTTACAAAGCGAAGTGGTCTCTTGATATCGGATAATCTTGCCTTAATATCTATTACCATTACAACGGATGACGAAGCGAAGTTAGAAGAGATTGCAAAGCAAATAGAGAGAGTTGTAGAATTTACAAAACCACCAGGATTGAACGTTCAAATGACGGGGGGAGCATTCCTTTGGTATCAGATAAAGAAGGAGATGGGTAGGAGTTTGGAAATAACAATGTCGACATCTATAATTTTAATGATTTTAATACTCTTTACGACTTTTAGAACAGTAGTCTCAAGGAGTTCTTTTGTGTTCATACCACTTTTGATTTCAGTACTTGCCGTTTTGTTTACATTTGGACTTATGCCACCTCTCGGAATTCCTATGACCGAATTAACACATGGAGCTCTGCCGATCCTAATAGGTTTATCAATTGATTACGCTGTTCAAATTCAGAACAGATATGAAGAGGAAAAAGCTAAGGGAAGAGATGTTAAATCTGCCTTAGAGATAGCTATGAGGAGAACTGGATTGGCGATATTTTTGGCTTTGATAACCAGTGTCTTATGTTTTTCATCAATGTCTTTCTGTGGAGTTCCGGGATTGGGATACTTTGGATTTATACTTTCAGTCGGTTTAACAATGGCTTTTATACTGAGTTTAACACTTCTACCAGCTCTAATGTATACGTTTGATAAGGGATACGTAAAAAGGGGTAAAAGAGTTCTCGAATTGTTTTTGAGTAAGTTAATTGAATTTTCAATATCTAATAGGAAGTATATAATTGTTTTCATAGTTCTGATAGCAGTATCAGGATTTTATTCCTCCATGCACATAGGAATGGAGATTCAGCACAGAAAATACGCTCCGCAGGATTTACCAGCTGTTGTACTCTTTAATGAACTCGAAAGAATTTTAGGTGGGCAGAGCACGTTTATAGTAGTCCTAAACGATAGAGAAATAGGGAATTTAAAGGATTTCGAGAAGTATATCGAGTTAAAAGGTTACAGATGCGAGGTTAGAGGAGATCTCTTACTCATATCGAAGAGACTTGAGGATTATGAAGATTATAAGAGGTCTTATGATGAAATAGAGAATTCGCTTAGATTCTTTGGTTTTTCAAATTTTTACATAACCGGAAAGCCAGTTTTGGATATGGAAACTGGTAGACTGATGATTGAAGGTCAGATGAGGATTACAACGATTTCTTATTTTTTAATTGTTATTTTACTACTTTTAATCTATAAATCTATTAAAAAGGCAGTAATTCCACTTCTACCGATAACGACTGTGATCTGTCTCATGAACTCTTTAATGTTCTTACTCGGTATTAAGCATACAATGATGAGCATCACGTTAAACTCAATAATAATCGGTTTGGGAATAGATTACTCAATTCACGTCGTGGAAAGGTTCTATGAAGAGAGAAAGAGGTTTGATACAATTGAATCCATAAGAAGAACTGTTGAAAGGACAGGAAGAGCTGTAACGATTTCAGCATTAACCACGGCTTTTGGATTCTTCTCTCTGATGTTTTCTAAGTTTCCGATAGCAAAGAGTGCAGGATTTCTATCGTTTTTAGCGATAATACTCTGTTTTGTTTCAGCTTTAACTGTAGTTCCAGCTTTTTTGATCATTGTGGAAAAGTTTAAGGCTTCTCGGAATATATTTAGTTAAATATAATCTAATTTAATTTTACTAATTTAATATTTTGGGTTCTTCCTTCAGCAACAGCTGCAGTCACGTAAACAACAACAACTGATATCAATGTAAAAACTGATGCTGGGATTCCAAGTGGCGAAACCTTGAAATTCCAAAGAGCTATCGATGTAATGAATCCCACTAATAGTGTTAAAACTCCCGTAATCCTTCCTCCTCTATTCCAATGGAAGTAGCCTATTATGAGTGGTAGCTGACATAGGAGTATCGTTGACGACAGCACAGACAGCTCAACTATGTAGCTAACCCTCTTGCAAGCAAATATTGCTACTACTATAGTCAATATCAAAACGCTCAATCTTCCAACGATTATACCCCTCTCTTTGACTAAATCTCTCGAAACCATTGAGGATAGAGACAGTATTATCGAATTTGCAGTTGTTACGGCAGCTGCCAATATACTTAAAGCCACTAGGAAAGAAATCCACGTCGGTATCATAGATAGTAGGGTTGGTGTAACCTTATCTCTATCTGAAACAAATGGAAACTTTCCGATTTCAGTTAACAATCTCAACTCCAGCCCTAGTACTGTTACAAGAACTGTGTATATCAGACCAAAAGTTCCAAAGTATATTACCATTCTCTTTAAATCTCTCTCACTCTTAGGAATGAACAATCTTTGAAAAACCTGTGGATTCGTTAAAGCAAAGAAAAACCATGGAGTTACAAATGCTAAAAACCTCTTGTAACTCCAAAATTCGTTTGGAACGATCAATAAACCGTTTAATTCGTAAATTCTGCTGAAATCGGTCATATTCGTTACAAGTAAAACCACTAAAATAGCAGATAGAATCATAATTAATCCTTGAACGGCATCTGTCCAGGCAACACTTCTAAGACCACCTATGTAAGCCCATAGAGCTATTAATATCGCTGAAATGGCTATACCATGTATAAACTCAATTCCGGCGTTTTCGAGTATCAGAGCCACTCCTATTAATTGGGCTGAAGTATAGGGTATTAGTGCTATTAAAGCTATTAACGCCGCTAACTTAGCAGTAACTTCGCCATATTTCAGTTTTAAAAATTCAGCTGGTGATACTATTCCATAAATCTTTCCGACTTTCCATATCTTCGGTGCGTAATAGGAGAGGAGAAATAAAGTCCCAATTAAGTACATCAGTTCAAATCCGGCAGCACCAACTCCACTCAAATACGTTAATCCAACCAATCCAACCATCATGAAAGCTGAATAAGTCGTTGCAGCATAAGTTAAAGCTGAAATTATCCCACTAACTCTTCTCCCAGCTATGAAGTAATCCTCTTGGGATTTAGCTGCTCTGGAATAAATAGCTATAGCTGTCCCAACTATCGCATATACGAATACAAGTATGAGAAAGCTATTCAATTTCCCACCTCCTCACAGCTATGTATACAAGATAAATCGCAACAACAGCAATCCAAAACAAATATGTGGTTAAATCTTCTGACTTCATGGCTATAAAAGGTATCAACATCGCGAATATTACAACAATCAGCTCTAGAATTCTCATCGAACAATCGTTCGATGTAATTATATTTAAAGGTTTTGGTAAATTTGGTAAATGTGTCCACTTAACACCAGACATCATCTTAGGTAATTGTAATAGAGCATGAACAGCTTACAGAAGAGATTCCAGTTTTTAACTGGATTTTTAGATGTGATAGAGCAAAAGAAGGTTTTAATTCTCTGCTTTAATGAAGAGAATACTGATTCGACTTACTTCTCATTCTGAAAGGATTGATGTTCGTATTCCAAATTAAGACTTTTCAGAGCATCGATCGACCAGATCTACGATAAATTTAGGTTTATTCTCGCAATACTTCAGAACTTCAGATATGAAAAGCTTAGTAGTCAAATAGTTTCTTATAAGGATATTTTCTCAGTTCTCTTTCCATTACCATTTGTAATTTCTCTTCATCACCAAAGAAGTTTATCTTTATCATCGTAAAGTTTCTAAAAAGATTTTTCAATTTTAAATAGTTTGCTAAGAAAGTAATCGCAAAGCGATGAAAGTGTTGAGTTTAAAAGTTTCAATATAGTATTAAGATCTATGAAGATAGGATTGATTGTAAATCCGAAGGCTGGAGGAGGTTTGAACGAAGACAAGATGAGATTGGTATCATCAACTCTCAGGAAGCTAAACCCAGATGTAGTTTTTACATCTCAAAGGCTTTTTCCGATTAAGGGTTTTAGAGTCGTTGACATTCCAATTACGATTAGAGGAAACAGATGGGACACAGTTGAACTCGTAAAAAAACTCGACGAACTCGTAGATATGATTGTTGTGTTTGGTGGAGATGGTACGATAAGCGATGTAGCCTCAGCTAAGCCGAAAACTCCACTGCTGTGTATTGGAATTGGAACTACAAACGTCAGCCCAGCTTTATGCGATCCAGATTTTAAGATAGATGAGCTCAAAGTAGTAAGGATTCGTGGACTTGAACTCAGAACGGAAAGGGATTTTCGCATAGCCTTTAACGATGTAGTAGTAGGATCGACTGTTCTCGCAACTGTAAATGGTAGAAGGGTTCAAGTAGATGCAAGAGAGTTTATGAAGGGGAAGCTGGTTATTACAACCCCTAAAAAGTTTAAAGCAAGGGTGGAAGTTGGGGATAGAAGAGTTGAAGGAGTCTTTGGAAATATCTTCGTAGCTTTGACGGATAGAAGATTTCTTGGTAAAGGTATAGCCGGTGGTATATCGCTTTCAGCTTTTTTAGGCTTTAAAGGTGTTGTGGCGTGTATAAGTGAGGGAATAGTGGTTTCAACTTACTCAAAAGATGACGTGAAAAGACTTGAACCGATAACAACGATGACTTTAAGCTTCGATGATGAAATCGTTAAGATTTGGGCTGATGAAGTTATCTCTTGTGATGGAAATCCAGTTACAATCGGCTACGCTGAAGTTAGAGTAGTAGATGATGCTGTCACTGTTTTGAAAACTGAGGTTTAGTTGTGTTTTATCTTTGTTTATCTTCTGTTTTTTATTAAAAAGTGACCTGATATTAACTAGACAGCATAATACGCTAAAATTACTAATATAGGATTTTTAAATAATAATGTTGTAATAAGTATACAGAGACCAAGAATAAAAATAAATTCCATTTGCCTTTTAAGATTTTTAAAATTGTATAGATTTGAGTAGTATAATTATACAGACCTCGATAAGAAACATAACTCCAGAACATAGATATACTACTAAAGTAAAGGGATTTGTTTGTTGCAAGAATGTATCAAGGATTTTAAGACTAGTCGTATAATTAATTCGTTGTAAACCAAACTCATAACCCCATAAATAGATTATTGAATAAACTGATACCATAAAAGACAATAGGTATCGATAAACCAATCCAGACTATCGCCCAGTTTCTTATCCAATCTAAGAATGAATTCAATTTTCTTTCTCTTTAAAGAACTTAAACATAGAACATGATTACAAACGTATAGAGATTATATAAATTAACAAGTAAGCTCAATCGAACTAATTTAAATAGCTTATAGTTAGCGTAAATAAATGTTGAGTTTATTACAATTTTTTAAAACTACAAATCCAAATACCTATGTGAAACTCAGAAAGGAGTTGGGACAATACATCGTCATGAGCAAGTCTCTACTCAGAAGAATAGTAAATTACGCAGAGCTAAGCGATGATGATATAGTTCTCGAAGTCGGTTGTGGGACAGGAAAGCTTACAAAACTCCTACTCGAGAAGTGCAAAGTTATAGGTATTGAAAAGGATAGGAGATTCGTAGATCTACTAAAAAAGAAATTCTCACTTGAAATCGAAATCGGTAGGTTAAAGATAATCCATGGAGATGCTTTAAAAGTCGATTTTCCAGAGTTTACAAAATTCGTATCTAACATACCGTTTCAGATTTCATCACCTCTAACGTTTAAACTCTTTAAATACGAATTCGATCTCGCAGTGATAATGTATCAGAGGGAATTCGCAGAAAGACTTGTAAGGGAAGACAGCAGATTAGGTGTGATAAGCAAAGCCTATTGCAGAGCTGAAATCTTAGAAATCGTAAAACCTAGTGTATTCAAACCTAAGCCAGCAGTTGAAGCGGCAGTTGTTAAGATAATCCCAGAACCCGTTGTAAATGTTAAAAACCTGAGGCTATTTGAAGAGTTCGTGACCTTTGCATTTTCGATGAAGAGGAAGAAGATGGGCAAAATCGTGGAGGAATGGAATAAGAGAAAAGATATAAAAGTTGAAATTGATTCCGAAATCGCAGAAAAACGTCCCGAGGAAGTGGGTGCTAAGGTATTTGCAGAGATCGTAAATTCGATATGAAAAGAAAACTTGAAGTAGTCTTAGAATCCCTTGAGGGATTTAAAAATCCAAAAATAGAGTTAGAGCAATACGTAACTCCCCCAAAGCTTGCGGCATTCATAGTTACGAATGCAAAACTGCTGGGGGATTTGAATACAACTGTTGTAGATTTGGGCTGTGGAACCGGAATACTTTCAATAGCTTCATCTCTTCTGGGAGCTTACTCAGTAGGTTTCGACATCGATTGTGAAGCTGTTAAAATCGCTAAGAGGAATGCGAAGAGATTGGGAGTTGACGTAGATTTCGTGGTCTCAAGGATTGAAGATGTATTCGTTAAAGAGAAGGTAACAACAGTAATGAACCCACCGTTTGGAATTCATAGAAGACATGCCGATAAACCGTTCTTACAGAAAGCCTTTGAAATCTCAGACGTGATATATACAATACACTGCGCTGGAAGCGAAAAATTCGTTAAATCCCTTGCAAAATCTCACGGTTTTGAGATTACACATCTCTGGAGGTTTCTGATACCACTGAAGAAAACTTATTCGTTTCACGAGAAACCGTTTAGAGATATAGCAGTTGAAGTGTTTAGGCTTAAGAGACGTAAAGGATTTTAAACTCCTTACACAGCTTAGCTCTATGGAGATAAAAATAGTTGAACTCGGGGATAACTACATCAAGATGATAATTAAAGGAGAAGATCATACATTTCTAAATCTTCTACAGCATTACCTCGCACAGAACAAAAACGTAGTGTTGGCTAAATACAACATACCACACCCACTCGTCGGTGAGCCTGAGTTGTACGTTAGAACCGATGGAACAGATCCAATAGAAGTTATAAAAGAGGCAAACAAAAAGATAATAGAGGTCTGTGAAGAGTTGTTAAGGCAGATATAGCTCAGAACTCAAGACCTTCATCACATCTCAGCGGGGCCCTTTCATCATCGCTAAGGGTATTTCAACCTTAAGGGTTATTTAACTTTCAGTGTCCCCACTTTTAACTACTTCACTGTTTAAAGCTAAACCTAAACCAACAACTTCGATCATAGCGTATCATT
>CAYWXE010000048.1:0-11674 GCA_964462505.1 uncultured archaeon
CGTTTAAAGCTGAAGGTTATGAAGAGGGTTACCTAAACGATTTGTTGAGATGTGATATCGATATCGAAGCGGTATCAACTCCGGGACATACAGAT
Source organism: uncultured archaeon (assembly GCA_964462505.1). Taxonomy (GTDB): domain Archaea; phylum Halobacteriota; class Archaeoglobi; order Archaeoglobales; family Archaeoglobaceae; genus CAYWXE01. The sequence goes on from CAYWXE010000048.1 coordinate 96, forward strand.
GATCACCACGTATTCGTTGTGAATGGTAAAGTCGTATACGGAGCCGATATCGATCTAACACCATTTGGCCCGTTTTATGGGAATCCAGAGGGAAAAATGGAAATCTTCAAAAAAAGCGTAGAGAGAGTCCTTGAATTAGACGCTGAAATATACGTATCTTCTCATGCAGATCCGATATTTGGTAAAGAAAAAATAGAGGAGAAACTTATATGGTATCTCGAATTCTTCGATAAAAGAGATGAAATCTTACTCGATTTACTAATCGAGCCAAGGAGCTTAGATGAGCTTGTAGATATATCACCTTTTTACCGTAAAAAACCATTTGCTAAAGAGATGCTTGACTTCTTCGAGAGGAATATGATAGAACAACATATAACGAAGTTGTTAAGGGAGAATAGGATTAAGGAAGTTGAAAGGAGAAAGTTTGTTAAGATATAATATTAAAATATATAAATTTGTATAAATTTAATCTCAACCTTAATTATTTTTAAAAGTTTATTATTATTATAATATAAATTTTTGAAAAATAATTATCAATTCCAATCTTCACGCATGAATGTATCTAACCTATAGTGATCATACGTGGGTGAATGACAAAGATTTAAATCTAAACGAGGAAAAAATGAGAACTTCTTTTAAGCTAAATAGTCTCGACAATACACCTGAAGTAGTCTATAGCCTCTTTTATGTAATCTTCATCGAGTTTTCCATGCATCGTCTCGACTTCAAATATCCTCTTTGGAATCCTTAGCTTTTTAATATCAAATCCCATCTCCTTCTTTAATTTGAGCTTTTCGAAGTATATTCTCTTCCCAAGTTCTTTTAAATCTTCTGGACTTCGCTCAATTCCCAAGGGCTTCAAAGCCCTACTTATTACATCCGCAGTGTAAACACCTCTCGCAAAGAAACATACAACTAAGCTCGATAAAACCTGTCTCCACTGTTCTTCTCTCATCAACTCGTTGACCAAATCCTTTGGATCGGGATAATCCCTCATCTTCTGATCTAATGAATAGCCAGCGTTATCTAAGTGACTGTGCCTTAATCCGATTAGATAACCTATATGCGTTGCATAACCGACATGATATCCGGGCATTTCGTTTCCACCGAATGCCAAAGCGAAATCCTTACCACCGTAAACATCTGAAGCCCTCTCTACACCCATAGCGAGGTTCTTGTAGAATTCATTCGGCTGTTTAACTATGTAATCTATAGCCTTCAAGTAGTTCTCACAGTTTCCAAATTCGAGCCTGACTATCGTATCGTCTAAGCTAACTATTCCCCTCTGTAATGCTTCAGTAGCCCATGCAAGGCAAACACCTGTGCTCATAGCATCCAAGCCATAGCTTTCGACCTTATATATCAGCTTCAGTAAATCTTCTCTTGACGAGATTCCAAGCATTGATCCAAGAGAATATATCAACTCGTAGTCATACGAGATCATTATCGTCTTGTAGAAGTATGGCTCTTGCTCATAGGGCATTCTTAAAACCGCTATGTGGATACACGCTACTGGACAATGACTACATGCAATCCTTCTACCTATTATCTCAGCAAAACTCTCACCACTGATCTTGTCTGCATGCTCAAACTTTGAAGACGTTAAATTCCTTGTAGGTAATGCTGAAATTTCGTTGAGTGGATTTACATTTACAGCAGTTCCAATTAAGTGGTACTTCTTCATAGCATCAGACTCAATAGATTTTCTAAATATCTCGTCGTATATCTCCTTGTAACTCCTCCTATCTGGTATCCTTCTACTTCCCCTTCCGATTATTACAATCGCCTTTAGATTTTTACTCCCGAAAACGGCTCCTAATCCAAGTCTTCCAAAGTGTCTATACGTTTCAGTTGTTACACATGCGTATCTAACGAGTTTCTCTCCAGCTCCACCGATTCTCATAATAGTTCTCATTCCTCTACCGTGCTCCTTCTCGGCAATTATTCTACCGACTATCAGCGAATCCTCGATACCCCACAAAACCCTTGAGTCTCTAAAGTGAACCTTATCGTTCTCTACAACGATGTAAACGGGTTTTTCGCTTCTACCCTTTATCACAATAGCCCCATAGCCGGCATTTGCTATGCATGTCGCAGTCCTTCCACCGGCATGACTTTCGCCAAGGTTTCCGGTTAGTGGACTCTTAAACAGCGCTACGGTTTTAGATGCAAGTGGATAAGCGGATGTTAAAGGACCGACTGCAAACACTATTACGTTTTCATCACTCAACGGATCCGCTTTTAAATCCATGTTCTCCTTAAGCAGTTGAACAGCCACACCGACTCCACCAAGCCACTCTTCAAACAGATCCCTTCTATCTTCGATATGGTATTCATATCTCGAAAGGTTTATCGTTAAAACCCTACTCAGCATACTCTACCTCCTCCTCTTCATAACCCAAAACGCCATGTGGACAGTAATCAACGCAGTAACCACAATGAACGCATACAGCTGGTTTTCCATTCCTCCGCTGGAATATTGCACCGATCGTGCAAGCTTCAATACAGTTACCGCATGCTATACATTCGAGTTCATTGTAAATTACTCCTCCTCCCCTTCTAGGCTTTAAGGCGTTGGTTGGACAAACCTGAATGCACGGCGGCTCTTTGCAAGCCCTACAGAAGATTATGGTTGCCCCTCTCTCAAATCCACTTAAGCTAACGGCTAAAATACCGGCAGAATCTATTCCGGCTTCACCTCTCCTCCTCGCACATGCGTACATGCACAAACCACAACCTACGCATTTTTCAATATCTCTAATCACTAATCTCCCCATCCTTCACCTCCAATTTCGACTTTATAACCTCTAAGAACCTCCAACAGACGAGTAACCTTGCTACTTCAATCGCATTCACATATCTCCCAGTTTTCCAGTTTATCTCTCCCCCAACCTCTCTCTGCAGTATATCGAGCAATGTAGAGAATATCTCCACGTTTATCAATCCATCTATATCTATAAAGCTAGCGGGCTTCTCGTAGTAGTAGTCTGAAAAGAAACCCAATGCAAAATCTTTTTCGCTTGCTCTGATGAAAGCCGATAGGTCTATGTTTAACTTTATCGGCTCAGTTGGGACAACTTTATCACTTTCCTTTAAAATCAACCTAACTCTGTAGAGTTCTGGTGCTGGTTCTTTCAAATACGTTATCCTCTCAACACTCTGAAGAGAAGTTGGAAGTATCTTTATAACTACATCCGCATAGATCTTCTGGAAGTCTATATATCTCTTGTAATCTGGCTCTCTCTTTATTATCTCTTCAATAACCCTCCTCCTATCGTATCCCCTCTCTTCGACATCCCTCTTTATCTTCCACCTCCTTTTGATATACCTAGCCGGATCTACGAATATCTTGAAGTCGAGTTTATCCCTTAAACCGTCGTAGAGTGTATGTAAACCCTCAACTATTACTATCGGCGTTGGTGTAAACTCTTCCCATTCGCCAAATGTCCCTGTTTCATGGTCATATGTTGGCTTCCTTATAGTTTCTCCCTTTTTGAGGAGGTGCAGATGGGTCTCAACCAACTTCAAGTTGTTAGCCTCTGGGTGAAGGGGGGTTATGTTCAATTTCCATCTCGTTTCTCTGTCGTATATATGATAATCGTCAAGTGTAATCGTTGAAACGAGATCACCGAGTATATTCCTTATAGCGTTTGCAAAAGTAGTCTTTCCCGAACCGCTATCACCAGCAATACCTACGAGAAAAACCTTCCCAGATTTCTTAAGCAAATCCTTTAACGCCATTTTAGATTGAATCTGGATTCAGTAAAAAAAGCTTTTCGACACAGATTTAAATTTTAATGAGGTAATTTGATACATGAAACTTCCAGAGTTTATAACTCAGGCAAGAGAAAACTTAGTCGAGAAGCCATGGGGAGGAAACTGGATTCCAAAGCTTAAAGGCTTGGAAGGAGATAAAATCGGGGAATCTTGGGAGTTTTCAGCTCATCCATCTAATCCGTCATATGTTTTGATATACGATAAGCATGTTAGCCTAATAGATGTCTTTTCAACGTTCAAGAGGGAAATACTTGGAGTCCTTGCAGATAGATATGACAGATTTCCAATCTTAGTGAAATTACTCGATATAAGGGATAAGATCAGTGTTCAAGTTCATCCATCAGATGAAGTTGCAAAAGAGTTTAACGAAGGAGACATCGGAAAGGAAGAGGGGTGGATAGCGTTAAGCGAAGGAGTAGTCTATATAGGCTTAAGAGAGGATTTAATACCCGAAGAAATCGATAAAATCGTTGAAAAACTCAACAAATTTGATGCAAAATTCTTGGACAGCTTTAAAATTCCAGCTGGAATACCCCACTTTGCTGAGGGTATAAGGTTGTTCGAAGTCTCAGCGAATTCAAATATAACTTATCGAATACACGACTTTTACGGCAGAAAACCGGATTTAGAAAAGGCTTTGAAAGCTTTAAACTTTAGGAAAACATCTGAATCAGATATAAGAGATAAAAAGGGAAAGATCTCGATGAAGAACTTCATTGCAGAGGTTTTAGAAGTAGAAGGTGTTAGGGAGTTTAAAATCGATACGTTCAATATAGTGATGTCGTTAGATGGAGATATAACGCTAAAAGGTAGAGAACAAAAGATTGAGGTTAGGAGAGGCTATTCATGTCTTATCCCAGCTTCGACAAGGGAGTATTCAATTGAGGGCGATAAAGCTTTGATAATAAGGACTTACCCGCTCAGATAGCGTAATAGTCATCACGACTCAGGGGCGGGAGTATTCATCATTGCGGCTAATAGGAATTGGAAGAACCTCTTTAAAAGGTTTAGCTCAATGTTGGCTTAATTTTTAATAAATATAGCACATTTAGAAGTGCAGAGATAACCAAAAACTGATTAGATTACATTCAAGTAGCGATGTAGTGACATCTATAGGTCTTAATTTGAAAATATTCTGGAGTTAAGTTAAAAAAGTTTAGTCAGATGAAGAAGTCTCTTCCTCTTCTTTCTCTTCCTCGCCCTTAGTCTCTTCCTTGCTCTTCTCCATTCCCTTTGCTGCTATTACGTCATCTATTCTGAGTATCATTATTGCTACTTCTGTTGCACTGCTTATAGCCTGCTTCTTGACAGTTAACGGCTCTAGGACTCCTGCTTCTTTCATGTCCACTACTTTTCCTTCGAATACGTTTACACCATGTGTTACCTTTCCAGCTTCGTGAGCCTTCTTCAACTCTACGAGTATGTCGATTGGATCAAGTCCAGCATTTTCAGCTAAAGCTCTTGGAATTATCTCCATTGCTGAAGCGAAAGCTTCAACAGCTAATTGCTCTCTTCCTCCAAGTGTTGGTGCCCATTCCTTTAGCTTTAAGCTCACTTCAATCTCTGGAGCTCCACCTCCAGCTACGACTTTTCCACTCTCTATTGCAGCTTTGCAGACCTTTATCGCATCTTTCAAGCTCCTTTCAACTTCATCTACTACATGCTCAGTTCCACCTCTGATCAATATCGTTACAGCTTTCGGATTCTTGCAACCTCTTACGAATACCATGTTTTCATCGCCAACTTTCTTCTCCTCTACGAGTTCAGCTTCTCCAAGGTCTTCTGGTTTGATATCCCTCAGATCTGTTATAATCCTCGCACCAGTAGCCTTAGCAAGCTTTTCTATATCGCTCTGCTTAACCCTTCTAACAGCTAAAACACCAGCTTTAGCCAAGTAATACTGTGCTAAGTCATCTATTCCCTTTTGGCAGAATACCACATTCGCTCCAGCGTTAACGATTTTGTCTACCATGTCTTTGAGCATCTTCTCTTCCTGCTCTATAAACCTATGTAATGCGTTTGGATCAGTTATCCTTATCTTTGCATCTATCTCAGTCTCCTTAACCTCCAATGCCGCATCAACAAGTAGAATCTTAGCGTTTTCAATTCTCTTTGGCATTCCTGGATGCACTACTTCCTTGTCCAATACTATTCCATCTACAAGCTCTGTATCCGTAACACTTCCACCCTGCCTCTTCTCAAGCTTTATGTTGTCATCTTCAACCTTGTATCTGCCGTCCACCTTCTCCACAACTCTTTTAACGGCTTGCACAACCAAATTCGACAAGTGCTCTATCGCGTACTCTGCATGTTTTCCAGTTATAGCCGTTGAAGCAATCTTCTTAAGGGTCTCATCGTCGTTGACATCGATCGGTATTGCAATCTCATCTAAAACCTTTAGAGCTTTTTCGGATGCAAACCTGTAACCTCTCGCAATTACAGTTGGGTGAATATCCTGATCTAGTAGCTCTTCAGCTTTTTTAAGTAATTCACCAGCTAATACTACAGCGGTAGTAGTTCCGTCACCAACTTCGTTATCCTGAGTTTTTGCAACTTCGATTATCATCTTAGCAGCTGGGTGTTCTACATCCATCTCCTTTAGTATCGTTACTCCATCGTTTGTAATCGTTATATCGCCCAAGCTGTCCACTAGCATCTTGTCCATACCCTTTGGACCCAATGTGCTTCTAACAGCTTCAGCGATTACTCTTGCAGCCATTATGTTCATCCTCTGTGCGTCCCTCCCAACAGTCCTCTGCGTCCCCTCCTTCAATATCAATACAGGTGTGCCTTGAAGTGTTGCCATGACATCACCTCCAATCGCAATAAATGGTAGAATAGTAGTTCTATATAAGTTTTTTGGTATTTTCTACGAAAGCTTTATATAAGACGAGGATGATTGAAACGAAAGCTTTGGGGAGGAGTGAAATTGGCTGAGATAACCGAGGTTAGGATATACAAAACGAAGGGGAATGGAGTAGTAAAGGCATATGCAACCGTAAGCTTGGATAACGAATTTGTAGTAAGGGGGATAAAAATCGTTGACAGTGGAAAGGGCTTATACGTTAGTATGCCAAGCCGAAAGTTAAAAGATGGTAGTTATCAAGATGTATTCCATCCGATGAATAAGGCAGCAAGGGAAAAAATTGTTAAAGCCGTTTTAAAGGCTTACAATGAGAAAATCTGATTTAATATTTTAATAAAAAATTTTTCAGATTCATTTTTATAATTTGAATTCCATTTCGTTTTATGGAAGAGGAGATAACGAGGATAGGTGTCAGTTTGCCGAAGAGGTTGCTCGATGAATTCGATTCAATAATAAAAACGAGGGGATACTCTTCGAGAAGTGAAGCAATAAGAGATGCCATAAGGAGCTACATCGCTGAATACAAGTGGCTTGAAAGCGAAAAAGGAGAGATAGTTGGCGTTGTGAACGTGATATACGATCACAACGTTCGTGGGGTAAGCGACGCGATAATAGATCTACAACACGAGTTCTTGGACAACATAATGACTACTCTACACATACATCTAAGCAAAGATCAGTGTTTAGAGGTTATACTCGTTAAAGGTGAAATGGAGAAGGTAAAGAGATTGGTAGATAGGATATCTGCTATGAGGGGAGTCTTGAACGTCAAACTAATCACAGCCGTGAGAGAGGTTAAAGAATCTTAAAATGTATAGAGTTTTAATTTTTATCCTAATCCTATTCTCCTTGGTTGGATGTGTTCAACAGATATCGACTGAAGAGATTGCAAAGAAGTTAAAGGAGAGATACGAATCTATAAAGGACATGAGTGGAAAAATCGTTATAACGACTGAAATCGATGAAATGAAATTCACTCGGCATGTAAACTTTTCGATAAAGATGCCAGATAAGTATAGAAGTGAAGATGAAAATGCAATAGTCGTATCGAATGGAAGTGTAGTGTGGATATACGATAAGAGGCTAAATGAAGTTAGAATTTTAAAGCTTCAAAAGGCTAAGAAACCAGAGTTTGATTACGGGAGATTTATCGAAGACATGATGGAGGAGTTTAACGTAGAATACCTTGGAACTGGAAGGGTTGGAGATAGGAATTGTTACATCTTAAAACTCACACCCAAGAAATGGAATGCTCTAGTGGATTACTACAAGCTGTGGATCGACGATGAGTTCTGGTATCCGATTAAAATCGAAACGATAGGAAGAGGTCTAAAGATTACGTTGAAATACGAGGAAATTGAATTCAATACCGGATTGAGCGATGAAGTGTTCGAATTCAAAATTCCGAGTAGTGCAAAAGTTGTCAAAGTGAAGTTTCCAAAGAAGTTAACGATTGAAGAAGCTCAAAAAAGGGTAAACTTTACAATTCTAAAGCCCAATTACACTGCTGGATACGAATTCAGCTATGCAGTTGTATTCAAAGACTGTGTTTTTCTAATTTACGAGAGAGGTAGTAAATCTCTTGTGGTATCTGAATACTTAGCAAAGGGTAAGAGGTTACCGAATTCAAAGGGAGTAGAGATCGACGGAATAAGTGGTGAAACGTCTGAAGTTTTCAAAGTAAAAATCCTGAAGTTTGAAATCGAAATCGATAACAAAACCCTCACTGTAGAGATATCTGGAGATTTAAGTGAAGAAGAACTTGTAGAGATTGCTGAGTCTATGATTCAAACCTTTCCCCTCGATTCCCCGTGAACGAAAGCTGAAGCGGCTAAGTGGGCTATTCTCAATGGTTCAGGGATTTTACCCTTAAGAGTTGCAGCTTTCAAGTACTTCTTTGCATCTTCTAAATCTATTCCAGCGAGTTGAACAAATAATCCATTTACTTCATATATTTCTCCAGCCCTCTTAATAATTCTAATTCTTTTTTCTGAATCTCGTAATTTTTCAGCAACTTTCATAAATTCATCCATGTTTGGCTTCCTCCTCAAAACGACTACAACTGGAATTCTGGTATCTCTATAAATCCTCTGAATGTCTGCAACGTTAAAACCACCAAATGTAATACCATTCAAAAATAAACACTTTATCTGCTCTCTAAACTTCGATCTCTTGATCATAGTCGTTATCTTATCCGTAGAATCTAAGCCGTCTATCGCTATCTCGGAACACATAAAGCCTTCCACGTAAAAACTTGAAGTCACACATGCGACTATGTAGCATTTCCTCCCGTTAAAGCTGTCGTCTATCCCAGCAAATCTCCAAACTTTCATAAGGTTTATTAGAGCTTCAACTTTTAAATCCTAACACATGGAACTCGTGAAGTTTCTGCATGAAGTCGGAAGTTTAAAGCTCACTCCGAGAGCTGGTTGGCTGAAGTTGGGTATAAAAGATCCTGAGAGTGTAGCCGAGCACAGCTTTAGAACAGCTGTAATTGCTTTTATAATAGCATTCAGAGAGACCAAAGATTTGAACACAGCTTTTAAAGCAGCTACCGCTGCACTGTTTCACGATCTGCACGAGACGAGAACTATGGACATACATAAGGTTGCAAAGGAGTATGTAACTGTAAACGAGGAAAAGGCTATTAGGGATCAGATGCGTTTCTTGGGATTGGAAATAGATTTTTCAGACGTTGAGGAGATCATCAGGGATGCAGATAAACTTGAACTCGCATTTCAAGCTGTGGAGTATTCCAAACTCGTTGAAAGTGCAATCGAATTCGCTGAGGGATTAGAGTTTAAAACAGATACTGCCAAGGAAATATACAATGAACTCATGAAGAGGAGAGATCCCAGATGGTGGAGATGAAGTTTTTGTGCGATAGAATGCTCGGAAAGCTTGCAACTTGGTTAAGGATTTCTGGATACGACACGCTTTACATCGGAGATTTAGATATCGAAGGAGATGAAGATGAATACATGTTGAAAAATCATCACGATAGAATTCTACTCACTAAGGATAAAGAACTCTATAGAAAAGCTGTGAAATTGAACAGATCTGCTTTTTACATTTCAAGCGATGATATAACTGAGCAGATGAGAGAGCTCATGAGAATTGGGGTTGTTTTTCAGATCGTAATGGATAGGTGTAGCGTTTGCAACTCCTTACTGAGGAGACCTACAAGAGAAGAGGCCCTAGAAGTTATGAGGAGGGAAGGGATTTCGGAGGATTTAATGCAGAAGTACGAACTCTGGTATTGTGAAAGGTGCAAGAAGCTGTACTGGATGGGCAGTCATTGGAGAAACATGATTAGATTCCTTAAGAGAGTTTATTCTCCTTAATTTTAGAATTTAATATTATATTGCTTATATTTAAATTTGATTGAATTTATGAACTAAAAGCTATATCCTTCAGGCTTAATTTTATACAGAAATAGTTTCCATTACAGTTAGTTTTATGCTTACAAAGTAAAACGAGTAAAACAAGTAAATAAATGGTGTTCTAGGGTTGTTGACATAAGAAGTAAAAAGTCAACTTATTAGCCCCTCCTTTGCAAGATATGATAAGATTTTAGCTCTTATATGATCTAACCAGATTATGGGTTCCTTACCACAAATTTTGTAGTAAATACCTCTACCCTCAACAATAGGTATGATCACATCATATGCTATATCATATAACTTCTTCTTTGATGAAGGTAAATGTGACCATTCTTTTATCTCTATCTCTTCCCCCATTAAATTAGGGTTTATCTCATTAATTAATTGTATAATCTGACTTAATAATATTGCTTTCGATTTAAAATCATTAGCAGTGTTATAAAGCTCATCTAACTGTAAGATCTTCTTTGCTAATATTTTTCTAAAATCGCGTCTTCTCTCATTCTTGTTATTATCTGTCATAGTAGAATTTAAAACACTAAATTTAAAAATATTATCGATGTTTATTTCTTTAGATAATTTTATTATATGCCTTAGAATTCCCTCTGCAACCTCTAAATCCGTGGAACTACAAAATATTTTGTTAAGTTGTTTGATTCTCTTAATTAACACTTTTCTAAAGTTCTCATCTTTTAATCTCCATCGATGACTAAGAAAAACATTTTCCAGGTATAGAGTTATATTTCCATGAAATTTAGCTAAATGTCTTATTTTATCCCTTACTATCTCTTCAAAATCTTTCTCTGATTGATACTTCCAAGGTTTGTAAATTCCTAATTGTTTCATTATAAATGATTGCAAAATTTTGTTATCTACTCTTTCTTCATCTATGACAATAATTACATATAAAATGAACTCAAGGTTAGTCTTTACCCTTGATATAACATCTCGAATATATCCAGTTAATAAATGCTTTAGGTTAGGATAGTTAAATAAATCATTATAAGCCTTTTTTAGTCTTTCTTCTAATGAAAGCCTTTTCTGTCTTTTTCCCTTACCAGAATACAAAATTCCAGTAACTGACATCAGTCTGTCAAGAGATTGAATGAATAAGTTAAGAATATTAGCTGGATCTAAATCCAATCTCGTCTTTATACTTGATATTAACTCATGTATGGATTCTTCAATTGTACGATTTTCAATTAAGTAAACTTCAAAATAATGTATTAGCTCACTTAGAAGAATATCAGCTAATCTATCTAAATAATGATGTACAATTAGTTGCTTTAATCCATTTGAACCATACTTATTGTAAATTATATTTATGACTTTATTTAATTGTTTGATATCATATCTTGATGCGTCATGAGCAAATTCATAATCTATAAATTTATCAATTTCTTGCTCATAAAATCCTATCAATTCCTCACAAACTATCTTGTGTATATCCCATGATGGCATAAGTAATCTAATTTTTAATAATTTTTTAATAATTCATATTTTTAATAATTCATAAGCTTTACTAAGTAAAAGATGTCGTAATTATAGATACA
>CAYWXE010000049.1:0-11197 GCA_964462505.1 uncultured archaeon
GAAGTATCCACTGCAATACCTCGTTAAGAGATAAAAACGATTTTAAATTCAACACTTAGGGTTTTCGGGAGGTGAAATTTGAGATCAATACTTTGGAAAAAGCTGAGAATTGTATGGAGTGCTACATTGATATCACTCCTAATGTGTTTGATATTTGACTTCATTGGAGGTACTTTTTTGGGTGCTTATTTCCATAAAATGATGACGGGTTATCCGCTTATCTTAATAATACTTCCGGGATTGATGGGTTTGCGGGGCAACATATTCGGAGCCATGGCTTCGAGATTTACAACTGCATTGTATATGGGTGAAATGGAGCCGAAGCTAACGGATGAGAATGTATTGAGGGGTATAGTTCTCAGTGTACTTCTATCGATAACACCGATCTTTATACTTTGGGTAATTGGAATGTTGAGACTTGGCGATGTTTACTCAGCAGTGGTAATTTTAATTATAGTAATATCTTCTACGATATTTGTAAGTCTACTTCTGGGTTTTTCGACCGCTATTGTAACTATAGAACCATTCAAAAGAGATATAGATCCAGATATGGTAGCTGCTCCACTCATAACTTCTATGGCAGACCTCCTAACGATTCCAATGCTCATAGCCTTTGTAATCCTATACGAAGTGAACTCCTTGACTTTTTACACTTTTTTCGGAGTATTAACTGTTACAGTCTTAATCCTCTTCGTCCATACAAAATTTAGGGCAAGAGATTGGAAGATATTCTTTGAAATTCTTGGAGTTCTAGCTATGTTAGCAGTTGTGCAATCGATAACCGGTAACATCTTGGAGGTTTACAGCGATGCGATATACGCCTCAGTTCTATTCAGTGTAGCATATCCGGCAGTTCTCGACACGCTTGGAAATTACGGAGCGATAATAGCCGCGAAGACGTCTACAAACCTCCACTTGGGTACTATAGAGAAGTTTCTTGATAAAGAGACTATTTCCGATATATTCTCTCTTTTCACAACTAGTTTTGTTGTATCACTACTCATAAACGTCATAGGCATTGCTGTGACGATGGCTATTATCAAAAGAAAGACATCTCTGATTTTACCGTTTTTAATACTCTTTCCAGTGGTATCGGTGTTTGTGATGCTTTTAGCATATGTGTTTGCTATTCTCTTTCATCGTTTCAATGTAGATCCAGACAACGTAACAGTTCCAACTATAACGACACTCGCAGATCTCATAGGAACGGTTTTTGTAGTTTTGATAGCAAGGTTAATATAGTACCTCGTTGACTTTGCCGAAATCGAGGTGGTTGTAGTGTTGGAAGTTGTGAGAACAAAGGCTATAGAACTCGCAGAAGCTATAAAACAGTTGGATGAATACAAAGAGTTCTTAAAGAATGAAGAACTGCTAAAAGCTGATGAAATTGCACAACAGATGATTGCAGAATTCCAAAGAAAACAGCAAGATTTCGTTACAAAGCAGTTGTCTGGCGAATTCGATCAGGATTTGTTAAATGAGCTAACGGCTTTACAGTCAAAGTTAAATGCAAGGGAGAGTGTTGTTAGGTTTATAGAATCTTACAACAGACTTCTCGCTATCATTGGAGAGATCATGGATTTAATTAGTGAGAGAATTCAGCTGGATTTAGCTGAGGTTTACAGGAAGTGAATTAAATTAAACCTTCAAACTTTTTTTATGAGATTTGGAACTGCTGGTATCCCACATTCTGCAAAGAAGAAGACTACAGTTGAAGGTATAATCGAAATAAAAAATCTCGGCTTAAACGCATTAGAAGTTCAATTTGTTAGAGGAGTTAAGATGAGCGAAGAAAGTGCAAAAGTCGTTAGAGATGTTGCAAAGGAGAGAGATGTAGTTTTGAGTGTTCACGCCCCCTACTACATCAATCTAAATGCTACAGACAAGGAGAAACTTGAAAAAAGTATAAATTGGCTGATAAAAACCTGTAAAATCGCAAGCGTTATGAACGCAAAAAACGTCGTTTTTCACGCCGCTTACTATGGAAAGCTATCAAGGGAAACGACTTATAGAAATGTCTTAAATGCCTTAAAAACTATTAGGGAGAAAATAGACGATAAAATAATTTTAAGACCCGAAACAACTGGTAAGCCATCACAGTTTGGAGATTTAGATGAGATCATAAGGATTTCAAGTGAACTGGATGGTGTTATGCCCTGTATAGATTTCAGCCATATCCATGCAAGGTATAGAGTTTATAACAGCTATAGCGAGTTTGTGAAGATACTCGAAAGAATCGAAAACGAATTGGGTTCAAAAGCCATTAAGGATATGCACATACACTTAAGTGGGATAGAGTATGGACTTAAGGGGGAGAAGAGACATCTAAACTTAAACGAATCGGATATGAAATATCAAGAGCTTTTAAAAGCCTTAATAGATTACGAAGCAGATGGTGTTTTGATATGTGAAAGCCCAAATTTGGAGAGAGATGCTCTTTTACTTAAGAATACTTATTTAAAAATCCTAAAAAATTTATAAATCCCCTAAGCAACTTCAACTATGATAGATGATCTACCAACTCTTGACGATGTAGAATACAGTGGAAAGTCTGTTGTGATGCGTATAGACATAAACGCTCCAATTGTCAATTCCAAGATCCTCGACATCACGAGGTTTGAGAGTCATGTACCAACTATAAAGGAATTGGAGGATTCAAAACTGGTCTTACTAGCCCATCAGAGTAGGCCTGGAAGAAGGGATTTCACTACACTTGAGAGTCATGCAGAGGTTTTGTCTAGATTACTCGGAAAAACGGTTGAATACATAGACGAATTGTTCAGTAAAAGAGTCGTTGAGAGAATAAAGGAGATGAGAACTGGAGAAATCTTACTACTTGAAAACGTTAGATTTTACTCAGAAGAGCAGTTGAAGAGATCTGCCGAAGAACACGCTGAGTCCCATTTAGTCAGAAGACTTAAACCTTATTTCGATTTGTTCGTTAACGATGCTTTTTCAGCTTGCCATAGAATGCACGCATCGATAGTCGGATTTGTTCCAGTTTTGCCATCTGTTGTAGGTAGGCTTGTTGAGAGAGAGATAGCAGCATTAAATACAGCCTTAAGAGGGGAGGGAAGAAAGCTGTTCATACTGGGTGGTGCAAAGATAGACGATTCCGTTAAAGTTCTGAAAAACGTTCTACAGAATGGAATTGCTGAAAAAGTCGTCTTAACGGGAGTTGTGGCGAATTACTTCCTAATGCTGAGTGGAATTGATATAGGAGAGGAGAACAGAAAGACCGTTGAAAGCAATAAAGGAGATCTAAACGATGAAGAAGTAAGAGAGCTATATGAAAAGTACAAAGATAAAATAGTACTACCGATAGACGTTGGGATTGAGAAGGAGGGTATTAGAGCTGATGTCAGTATTGATGAATTCGATGGAAAGAGTAGGATAATGGATATAGGTGTTGAAACCGTTAACATGCTATCCGATCTTATTCCAAATTATGAAATAGTCGTTATAAATGGGCCTGCCGGTGTTTTTGAAGACGAGAGGTTTGCACTTGGAACTCATGAGATACTGAAAGCTGTTGCAAAGGCGAATTATTCAGTTGTAGGCGGTGGACATATAGCCACTGCTGCAAGGATGTTTGGACTAGCTTCCAAAATGAGTCACGTTTCTATAGCTGGGGGAGCTTGTATAAGCTATCTAAGTGGAGAAAAGCTTCCAGCATTAGAGGTTATTAAGGAATACTGGGAGAAGAAGTGGAAGTTTTAAGAAATTTGAGGTAAACCTAAAAAAAGATTTCGAAATCCTTATATATTCCCCCGAGAATTCTCGTTCGTTAAGGGAGGTGAATAAATGTCAGAGACTCCTCTGCTTGATGAATTGGAAAAGGGGCCATGGCCAAGCTTTGTTAAAGAGATCAAGAAAACTGCAGAGATGATGGAGAAATTGGCTAAGGAGGGTAAAGACATAAAGATGCCAACAGCCGCAAGAGGACTACTAAAGCAACTTGAGAGGTCTTATAAAGACAAGGTAACGCACTGGAAGCACGGTGGTATCGTTTCAGTTGTCGGTTACGGTGGAGGAGTAATTGGTAGGTATTCAGATTTAGGTGCTGAGATTCCAGAAGTTGAACACTTCCACACAATGCGTGTTAACATGCCAGCTGGGTGGTTCTACTCAACCAAGGCTTTAAGAGGTATATGTGACGTCTGGGAAAAATGGGGTTCTGGATTAACGAACTTTCACGGGTCTACTGGTGATATAATCCTACTTGGAACGAGAAGTGAATACCTACAGCCGTGCTTCGAGGATTTAGGTAAGCTTGAGATCCCATTCGACTTGGGTGGAAGCGGTTCTGCTTTGAGAACGCCTTCAGCATGTATGGGACCGGCGTTATGCGAATGGGCTTGCTACGATACGCTTGAAATCTGCTACAGGGTTACAATGGAATATCAAAACGAGCTACACAGACCGATGTGGCCCTATAAGTTCAAGTTCAAGTTCTCTGGATGTCCAAACGACTGCGTAGCGGCAAAGCTTAGAGCTGATTTCTCAGTAGTTGGAACTTGGAAGGATGAGATAAAAATCGATCAGGAAGCTGTTAGGGAGTATGCAAAATGGATGGATATAGAGAAAGAGGTTGTAAAGCTCTGTCCCACTGGCGCAATTAAATGGGATGGAAGAGAACTTACAATTGACAACAAGAACTGTGTTAGGTGTATGCACTGTATAAACAAGATGCCAAAGGCTTTAAGGCCGGGAGATGAGAGAGGTGCTACGTTCCTAATCGGTGGTAAGGCACCATTTGTTGAAGGTGCTGTAGCAAGCTGGGTAATAGTTCCATGGGTTCCAGCCGACAAGATATTCGACGAACTAAAGGAGATGGCTGACAAGATATTTGAGTGGTGGGATGAAGAAGGAAAGTACAGAGAGAGAGTTGCAGAGCTCATATGGAGAAAGGGAATGAGGGAGTTCCTCAGGGTAATAGGAAAAGATGCAGATGTCAGGATGGTTAAGTATCCAAGGAACAATCCGTTTATGTACTTCAGCAAGAAGGAACTTGTAAGGTCTAAGATTGTTGAAGAATTAGAGAAGAGGGGATGGGTTGAGGAGGAGTGATAGTATGGCTAAAACAGATTTTGGCCCTCCGTATTTTAGAGATTTGCTACATCCGGTGATAAAGAAGAACTACGGTAAGTGGAAGTATCACGAAGTTATAAGGCCAGGAGTTATAAAGAGGGTTTCAGAGGATGGAGATGAGCTTTACGTTGTGAGATTTGGAACTCCAAGATTGTTAAGCATATACACTGTTAGAGAGCTGTGTGATATCGCTGACAAGTATTCAGATGGCTACTTAAGATGGACGAGCAGACACAATGTCGAATTCTTCTTAACAGACAAAGATAAGATCGACGAATTGATAAAAGAAGTTGAACAGAGATTGGGATTCCCATGTGGTGGAACGTGGGATACGCCGAAGGGTGAATACGGACTTTCAAACATAATTCACACACAGGGATGGATTCACTGCCACACTCCAGCTATAGATGCCTCAGGAATTGTTAAGGCCATAATGGATGAACTGTACGAGTACTTTGTAGATCACAAACTTCCAGCTCTGTGCAGAATTAGCTTGGCATGCTGTGGAAACATGTGCGGTGCTGTTCACGCATCAGACATAGCAATTGTAGGAATTCACAGAACACCACCATTGGTAGATGACGATGCAGTGAGGAGGACTTGTGAGATTCCATCTACTGTTGCGAGTTGTCCAGCTGGAGCTATAAGACCAGATATGAAGAGAAAAACAGTAATTGTAGACTTCAGCAAATGCATGTACTGTGGTAACTGTTACACAGTCTGTCCAGGTATGCCACTATTCGATCCAGAGAACGATGGTGCAGCAATTGTAGTAGGTGGAAAGATATCAGATGCGAGACATCCACCAGAGTTCTCAAAGGTTGTAGTTCCATGGGTTCCAAACGAGCCGCCAAGATGGCCAACGCTAGTCGGCTATATAAAGAAGATACTTGAAACATGGGCGGCACATGCTAATAAACACGAGAGAATTGCAGAGTGGGTAGAGAGGATTGGTTGGGAGAGGTTCTTCGAATTGACTGGTCTGGAGTTTACAGTTCATCTAATCGACGACTATAGGATTACTCCATACTTCTACGCATCTTACAGAATCACTACGCAGTTTAGATGGTAAAGTTTAACTACTCCTCCCACATACTTTTTTATGGTGGTAGGCATGGTAGAATACACTGAGGAGGAGAAGCAAAAGGTTTTGGAGGCGCTTGGTAAGAAGGCTTGGAAGTATCCTGAGCTTGCAAAGGTCTTAAGAATGGATAAGAAGAAAGTTGTAAAAATAGTTCAAGATTTAATCGAAGAGGGTAAAGCCGCTTATTGGTCCACTGGTTCTACTACTCTCGTAACGAGTAAAGAGCACATGGAAGAACTCGAAAGAAAGAGAGCTGAGGGTTAAACTCATTAACCTTTTTTATGGATTTTAAGACAAAATCTATTTTCAGAGATAGTTTTTGGTATAATCCAACTTTCTTCCTCGAGATTTCGAGGGTTAGATGCGGTTTGAGTAGGTTTGTATTACCTCAACAGGTTTTTTGTGACGTCGTTATACGTTTTGCTGAGAAAATAGAATTCTTATTCAATAGATATCAACACGGATTGATTTCATTGGGAACTCTGTTTAGAGAAAAGGAGACAATTGAGAAATCTATAAAATCCGAAATATCTCATTATACCGAATACGTTTCATGCAAGAGGTTAGGATTAGATGTAATCCCATACATCTACTTCATTAATAGAATATTAAAGAACCCGAAGTTCTTTCCAGATATATTTTTCTTCGTATCAGATCGCAGTGGTATTGGCGAAATCAAAAGGATTGAGAGGAGAGCTATTGAAGGTAAGATCGATTATCAGAGGGGTAAGAGTAAGATAATAAAACTCGAAGGTAAACTATTGGGTTATCCGAGGTGTTGTATAAGAGAATTCTTAAAAGGATCTGCTGAGACACGACTCATATTAGAATGTGTTGATGGAGGTTTGTTTAAGGAACTAATAAATTCACTTGAGAAGTCGGAGATAAAACCCTTTTACGCTTTTTTCACCTCTAACTTCTATCCATGCAGTGTTGATTGCAGGAGGGCTGAGAGGATAGGCGAGATCTTAGACGACTACCTCGACGATTACTCAATCGCGTTTAGGCTTAGAACGATGGTAAACGTATTCTACAACTTGATCGTTGCTTATAAAACCTATAAATACGATGAAAAGTATAAAAAGATATTAGAGGATTTCTTCTCAAAACTCGATAAGAAATGGTTTGAGGTGTTCGAAAAATCCGAAAGATCTATAACGAATTTAACCGAATTCACAAATGCATTTATTCTAAGAATCCTAAGAAGGATTTAACAAAAATCAAAAAGATTAAATACTTGCAGCAGTCTTATCGATGATTCGGAGGTGATGTAAATGCCTGAGATTACGGTAGATCACGACAAATGTACCGGTTGTGGAGAATGCATATCTGTATGTCCCGGTGGTGTGTTTGAGTTTAACGAGGAGGGAAAAAGCTATCCAGCTCATCCTGAAGAGTGCCAAGAATGTTGCTCATGCGTAGAAACATGTCCAGAAGGGGCTATTAGTGTAGACATCTGTGAATAGCTATTCTTTAACAATTTTTTCGATTTTTTCAACTATTTCATCTAAGCCTTCACCAGTTACGATCGAAAAAGCCGGCTTATCTCTCTTGTTGTGTAAATCCGCTTTACTGTAAACCTCCAATATCGGCTTGTCAAAAGTGGCTTTTAACTCCTCTAAAAGTGATAGCTGATTTTCTATTGGATAACCGCATGTCTCAGTTGGATCGATTATGAAGAGTATGAGATCAGCCAAGTGCTTTAAGCATAATATCGCCCTCCTCTCTATCTTGTTTCTCTTGTGCAGTGGTCTATCGAGTAAGCCTGGGGTATCTATTATCTGAATTCTTATATCCCTCTCGATGTATCCCACGCTTATCTTTTTAGTCGTGAAGGGGTAACTTGCTATTTCCGGCTTAACCGTTGAAACCGCTGCAACAAAACTCGACTTTCCAACGTTTGGATACCCAGCAACTACAACGGTTGGGAGATCTTGTAGAGATGGTATTTCCCTTAGCTTAACCCTTAAATCGTTTAAAAACCTAAGCTCATCATCTATTTGCTCAACTATCGATGCAATTCTTCCATATGCAGATTTTATGATCAAATCAGGCTTTTTGCCCTTCTTAATCTCAGATATACCTTTTGAAACTATTCTTTGAACCATTTCGTTAGCCCACTTTAAAGCGGCGAGAGACTTCTTAACCCTTGCAATTCCAACGAGTAGATCTACCATCTCCCTATAGAAATCTGGTAGGGAATCGTAGCTTGGATGGGATTTTATCACTCTATCGAAGTATGAGGATAAAACGTTTGAGACCGTAGCGAGTTTGTTAATAGCTCTTTCTCTGGCATTTCTACTACTGATTTTAGAAGCCCTCCTAAACGCTTTGTCTATGAGTTCTTCAGCCGTTAGAACTGTCGGCAATTTCTTAGCGTCAAACATGCTATAATATCTCTTCAATTCCTTTTGCTAATTCCTTAAGCTTATTCGAGTAATCAACCAATGCATCTCTTAAATCTGGGAGTAATAAGTTTACGAAAGTTTCTCTAATTCCTCTGTAAATTCTTTTGCATATTTCTTCTCTACTTCCTTCGCTTAAATCCAATTCTATCGTTAAAAAGCCGTTTTTGTTCGCAAAATCCCTCGCATTACCCTTAAATCCCTTACATATCAAAACCCTTAGATGTGGAACTATTCCAATACTTGAAATCCTGTTAACCTCCTCACTTAAGAACTCCTCATCCACGAAATCTTTCCAGTTGTAAGAGATGTAAACATAGAATTCATTCCTTTTAATAGCTAGAAAACCACTTGCAATGTTTTCAACGCTAAAGCCCAGTTTCTTGAAGACATCTGATATAGCATCTCTTATCGCTTGCTCCTTCTCCACGAATTCAAGATCACCTAAGCTTTCGATGAAATCCCTCTCAAATACAGGGGCTGGGATTATGTAATCCTTGATGTATATCCCAGAACTCTTCAAAACCTGTCTAAGCCTGTTGTAGTCTTCACACCACAACTGAACCTTTAAGTAGTTCTTAGCATTGTAAATCGGTAAATACACAGAACCCATCGGTGTTGAGTCATTAGCTATGATTTGAGCTAAATCTAAAACATTCTTAACGAAATCCAATACGTTGAAATTACCGATCTTTTTAAACAAAGCGGATTTATCAACAAATTTTAGGTAAGATCTCTTAAAGATCTCGTAGTACTCTCTTTCTATTTCATCTAAGATGTCCTTACTCCTGTTCAATTCGGCAAATCTGTGGACTTTTTCTAAGAAATCTACAGCTGTTTTACAAGCTTTATCGAATTCTTCTCCTTTGACAAAGTTCTTGAGTGTTTCAAATACATCCCTATAAAACCATTCTGGAATCTCCTCATCCCACCATCCAGTTATACAAAACCTTGCGTGAAGTAGGGCTATATACACACCCAGCGCTTTTACATCGCTTTCTATCCATTCACTCCTAAACCACTCGACTTTTGACATTGAAGACAGTAATATTCTTAGACTTAAAAACTGTTCCAAATGATATGGAAGTTCAAAAATTCAATATTCCAAAAAACGTTGCAGTGGTAATTGGATGTTCCGATATCGTATATGAAATTGCAAGTGTCTTCAGGAAGATATACGTGATCGTCAATAGCGAAGAAGTTGCAAGGAAAATCAAACATATGAAGAACGTCGGAATTGTAGTAGCAGAGAAGGTTGTAGACTTCGATTTCGATGTGGATTTGGTTTTGTTCGTAAAAGAAGTCGATGAAAATTACTTGAATTGGGCTGTGAAGAAATCAAAGCTAATAGTCGTAGAAATCGATGAAAAATCCGTTAAAGAGATTTTAAAATCCAAGTGCTCAAGAGTTGAAATTGGGGAAGGTTTTGTATTCGCTATTCCATGAGCACAACCCTTCTGTAATCTTTTTCAACCTCTTTCAGGAAATCTTCCGGTTTTATGCCCCTTGCATAGGCTAAAAGCGTTAAACCGCCAGCTCCAACACCTTCTTTAACAAATCCCTCATCATAAGCCCTTAAACCCGGATATTTGGATTTTCCAAGCATTGGATCTGCCGCTACTACTGGATATGGAGATATACTCAAATCTGCGTTTTTATCTTTAGCTATGTAGCTCGTTGTAGCAATCATCGCTTTACATTTACCAATTCTTGAGATTAAATTAGCTATAGCAACCATCTGAGTTCCCCCAGCTAGTACAACTGGCTTTTCACTTCCGATTGCAATCGAAGCAACTCCAACCATTACGGGATCCCCAACTGCAGACATTACTTCAAACGGATCGTTACCCTTAACTCTTTTAACAGCGTTTTCAACGACTTTAAGCTTTAAATCAATTGGATTGTTTGGCATACTCGACGAAACAGCGGGTTTAAGCCCTAATGCTTTTAAAACAGCTGCAGCGGTAGTAGTTCCCGCTGGAATACTTTCACCAATTACCAAAATGTCTACGAGCTTTGAAATCTGTTTTCCGAGTAACTTACCTCTTTCAAATACTTCTTTAACTTTTTCGATATCCATAGCTCTCTTCTCGTTTATATTTTCTCCAACTGGTGCATCGAGTGAGATATAGGGAAGTTTAGGCTTGATCATCAACCCAGAATCAACTACGAATATTGGAATTTCCATGAGTCTTAAGGCAGTATAAGATATCAAAGCTGGAGTAGGTTTTCTATCTGGGGTTGCCGGAATTCCATCTATAGATAAGCATTTGCCGTAGTACAAGAGTTCTGCATCAGCTGGGGGGGTATACTTTATAAGTTCAGGATTTGCACCAGCTACAGTGATTCCAGCTATTTCTGCAGTTTTTGTATTACCTATAACGAGGATATAGGCTACATCTCCCTTCAATAGTTCTAAGAATTCATCAGCATTGCCTTTTACCGTTTCAATCATAGCCTACAGATTATATAATGTAAATATATGCTTTACCATTTTGTTTGATTTGAAGTAAAACGAAATTGTTATATTGAATAGCAATAAAAGCTAAATTTTTTATACTGAATTATCTTTTAATTCTGACTGTTTTTACAAAGTGATAGCTTTCGATCTCCTTTT
>CAYWXE010000050.1:0-11185 GCA_964462505.1 uncultured archaeon
CAAAGATCCGTGAGATTTTAAACGATGTAAAAGTTGTAAAAATCGGAATCAGAAGTGATATTCCATTTGGAAAGCTGTACGCCTTTATACATAAAGAAGGGAATTAGCTAAAAGAACTCACGAATACGCTTAGAAATATCAATGGGAGAGATGTAATCTGCTTTTTGGGTATAACTCCATGCATTTGGATATTCGGAGATAACATGAAAAGAAACCTGCTGGAGATGTACGAAGCGATCCCGGAGGGTGTCACAACCTTTTGTGAGATATATAAAAAGACTTACGACAGAAATCTAAGCGACTTCATGGATATACTCCACGATGTAGTTTTATACTTAAAGAGATGTGAAGGTTTTGTCGAATCCAGAGATGTGTACGCTATAGAAATAATTCAAAGCATAATCGGTGATTTTGCAACTGCTACGAGCTGTTATTATGAAATTGGAGAAGATTTAAGACTTCATAAGGTTGAACTGTAAGAATTTTAGATTAAGCGTTAATTAAGCTAATTTAATATATTTTATTATATTGAAATAATTAATCATAAACCTTTATTTCATCGATATGCTTCCATGACTTTTCAATCTCTTTAAGAGGATTGTAGAACTTGATATTAAGAAAACAGCGCCCATAAATATTATATTAAAAAATTAGATTTAGTAATCAACTTAAAAACTCCCCTAAAATCTCCCTCTCCAGTTTCTTAGCGTATTCTGGATCGTAATAGGCTTTTAATCTCTTAACGGTTGTATCGTATGGATCTATAACCTCTTCTTCAAGTGTTTTTGGATAATTCGCCTCTGGATCGATTTCGTCGAGCATTTGTATCAATAGTTCTCTTTCCTCCTTTGGCATAACAGCCGGATCTGTCATAGCCGCCGCTCTTGCAACTATTCCCTCATCTAACAGATACTTCAAAGCCTTAAACGGAAGCTTGTAATATTTACCGATTGCTCCAGTTCTCTTTGTGAAACCCTCAGGTGTAGCCGCTTTGAAAGAAACCCTCACATACAACTTCCTCTTAAACTCAGCCAATTTCTTCACGAAACTCCTGTTATAACCCAACAGTATTCCATTCGTTTCGAGTATAAACAACGGATAATCCGAATCCATAACGTACTCTAATAACTCCAACAGATGATTCATTCCAATCGTTGGCTCACATCCAGACAGTCTCAACTTGTATATCTTTGGATACCTCTCCCTCCAGTAATCGGAATGCGTTATTCCCTCCTCTGCCGCCTTAAAAAGTCTCTTTGCAGCCTCATTAGGTGAATAAAACTCACCAAAAAGCTCTGGAAAATCCCTTGACCAATCAGACCAGCAGTAAATACACCTCAAACAGCAACCGACTGCATACCCAGTAGCGATTCCCCTGTAAACTGGAACTGAGTAAAAGGCAGTGTATTTCCTTTCAAGACCATCACCTCTCCTTGTAACTATTTTTTCAGTCTCTTTTGCGAGTTCAATTGGATCAAAGGGTTTACTGTTTTTTGTTATGAACCTCGGATACTTCATAAACCTCCACTCTATTCAAATCTGCAATTCCAAGTCCTATTTCATGTGCGAGTTTGATGTGTCTTATCGAAAATGGATTTTTGCTAAGATACCTTGCACCTATAGCATCTGCCGCAACTAAGTCGTTTGAAATAATAATTAAATTCATCACCTTTGGTTTAGAAAATAGCTCTCCGCCGATTCCAGCAACTCTACCGTCTATCACAGCCATCTTTGGCTTTATATACGTATTCACGTCTACTATACTCTCGTTTAAACTCCTGTGAAATCTACCCTTCTTTGCTACTCTCGCCTTTTCACCAATCGTTGCTCCAAGCATGTTTTTCAATGAGAGTGTTACACCAGTTATCGAATGCTCCTTTAAGACAGGAACTGATATTACATAAGCATTCTTTAACGTTAAAGGAAATTCAAACTCCTTTAAAAATAAAGCATTTTCGTTTCTAACGACTTCAAACTCATCTTCATTTAGATCGACCAGTTCTGCATACCTTTGAAGCCTTAAGTATCCCAATCTTTTATAAGCTTCAAACGTTTCGCACCATCCAGAGCCTTCAGCAATGAAAACATCATAACCCATTTCGTAGTAATACTTTGCAAGCGTTTCAACGATGTCTACAGGTGTAGTAGTTGGAGGGGGACTAGAGTTTACGAGATTTGGCTTTATAACGACCCTCTTCTCTTTCGGATTTTGAAACTCATCTAAAACCTTCTCAACGATTCTCAGATCTCTCCCTTTAATTATTACAACTCTTGACATCGTAAACACTACAACTTGAAAGATATTAAGATTTAACATCAAATTACACTCTAAAATAATTTCACTCTTCAGACAACCACCTTTTTAACAAGCAGTTTCCTGAGTTTTAAACTTAATAGCTTTCCGTTGGATTTCTTTAGCCAAAATACGCTTAACTCCATTTTCACCCAGAAGTTCCTTAAAATGCGCTTTCTACTCTTTTCTGTGAAGATTTCATCTGGAATTCCGTATTCAGTAACATCCTTTAATCGTATTCTCAGTCGTGGCAGAATCGAAGATTCTATATGATCCGCGTAATACATAAGAGCAATTACATTAAATAAATAATTTAAATTTAATAATTAATATATAATCTAAAATCTAAATAAATCTTAAAACTTCAATAGAAATCGTAGAAGTATTACAAAGAATGCCATGAAAAAAGTGATAATACAGATGTACGCAAGATTTGTTAAGATTAAAATTCTTCTTCTCTCATCTCTACTTAAAACTTTAAATCTCAATACCTTGTAGTTCGGTTCGTCTCCAATAAATCTGATTTCTAAAGAATGTTCACCTCTTTTTGGAGCTTTAAATGAGAATTTAAATTCACCATCTATGTCGATTTTTCCGATTTCAGAATTATCCAGTATGAGTTTAATCACACCACTTGAGGGTTTCCACCTCTTCTCAACTGGATCGTAGCTTAAGCATTTACCACTAACCTCAACATTGTCCCCTTCGGAGATTACACCATATCTCCCACCAGATATGTGTGCAGAGATTTTTGTCCTCTTTTCAAGTCTAATCGCTTTTGGAACTCTTACAACTTTTGCAAGCCTAAGAGACCTTATAACTACAACCCATCCGACTACAACAAATGACACTCCAATGTAAACGACTTTAAGTGCTAGCGTTTTGTCTTTAATACTTAGAAATATTCCAGCCGCAACTATTAGATATCCAAGGGTCTTAATCGCGACACCTATTAAAATCCTTAAATGTAAATGCGTGAGCTCTAATTTCATTTTATCGACTTAGGATTTCAAAATCTAAAAACATTTAAGGCTTCAGTTTTATCATCTATTAATACTAATTCTCTGACTTAATACCGAGTTTATCTTTTTGCGTAATTTAGAAAATTAATATTTTTTAATTTTATAAAAATTTTATAATATTATTTAAATAATGTTGAGATAATTCGATTAAGTCATCCTCCTCTCTATATACCTACCTCTCTCTTCAATTTCTTTAGCTCTCTCTATTACTTCGATTTTTCCTCCAGCTTCTAGGTATCCTTGAATAAAGGCATCCCTCAGTCTTTCCCAGTTTTCAAATGATGCCTTCAAAGATTCGAAGTAGACATGGATGTCAACACCCATCGGCTCTACTCTATTATCTATGAACGCCAATCCAAAGTCTACAAAGTAGATCTTTCCCTCACTGAGTATCATGTTCATAGGTGTAATATCTCCATGGATTATGTTTGCTAGATGCATCTTAGCAACAAGCCTTCCGATTTCTCTGCTTATCTCCTCGCTCATGCAATACTTAACGGGAATACCCTTTATCCTTTCCATCACTATCGTATCTCCCTTAACGTCTAGAATTATTGGTGTTGGAACTCCTATTCTCCTCACTTGTGATATTATCTTTGCCTCTGTCTTCGTTCTCTTAAACCTTAGAACGTCATCCAACTCCTTAATCCTATACCGCTTTGGTTTTCTCTTTTTGACAACGATGTCCTCATAGATCTTTACTTCCGCCTCCCCGCCTAAATAAACGATTTCTGGTTGCATAGTATCCCTCAGCTAGGGGCTCACTCATCATTCATCAGCGGCACATATTCATCATCGGTGTAAAAAACTCGACTTCTAACAAAAAACGTTTTTCCCATCAAAAATTCTTAAAAAGTCATAACTGCTATGAGTTGTCAAATGAGCAAAACTGGGAAGGTATACTTAGTCGGTGCAGGGGTAGGTGGCTTAGAACTCTTGACACTTAAAGCGATTGAAATTCTAAAAAAGGCAGACGTAATTTTATACGACGAGCTGATAAGTGATGATGTTAAAGAGTTTCTTAAATCCCTTAACGCTGAACTCGTAAACGTTGGTAAGAGGGCTGGAATGCATAGGAGGGAACAAGAAGAGATTAACAAGATGCTCGTAGAATTTGCAAAGCAGGGTAAAACCGTTGTGAGGTTAAAAGGAGGAGATCCATTCGTCTTCGGGAGAGGTGGAGAGGAAGCAGAATATCTCGCTGAAAATGGAATACAATTCGAAGTAATTCCAGGTATTTCATCTGCAATAGCTGTTCCAGCCATAGCGGGGATTCCCATAACGCATAGAGACTACGATCCAGCTATTGTGATAATGACTGGAAGGGAAAAGAAAAAAAGACTCAACTGGGAAGCCTTGGCTAAGTTAAATGCAACTATAGTCATACTAATGGGTGTTAAGACTCTGAGAGAAAACTGTGAGAAATTGCTGAGGTACGGTAAAGACCCAAATACACCAGTAGCGATAATAGAGAAAGGGTTTACAAACGAGCAGAGAGTAATCACGGGAAAGCTGGCTGAAATTGCAGATATCGCTGAGAAGGAGAACGTTAAGCCACCAGCTGTTATAGTAATAGGTGAAGTCGTGAAGCTTAGAGATAAGATAAAAGATTTTTTAATAAGTAATTTATTTGCTAATCTATAAACTAAAAATTTATAGGAAGTATCGTTTAGAGTATATACTTGTGTTCGAGGATTATTTAACAGATTGTAAAATTTTGTAAAAGCAAAAATAAATCAAAAATTTAGAAAATCTCTGGAGCTCTGTATTCACCCCAAACCTCTCTTAAAGCATCTGTAATCTCACCGAGTGTTGCTCTTGCCCTAACTGCATCGAGTATATACGGCATTAGATTTTCTTCTTCTTTCTCAGCAGCCTTCTTAAGCTTATCCAAGGTCTCTTCAACCTTTGATTTGTCTCTGTTCTCTCTGAACTTCTTAAGCCTCTCTATCTGCTTCCTTACAACACTCTCATCAACTCTCAATATCTCAATTGGAATCTCTTCTTCAATCTGATACTTGTTAACTCCTACAACAACGATCTCTCCACTGTCTATAGCCTTCTGCTTTTCATATGCCGATTTCTGAATCTCCCTTTGCACGTATCCGCTTTCTATTGCCTTAACCATACCACCCATTTCATCGATCTTCTCTATGTACTTCCATATTTGCTCCTCCATTTGCTCTGTGAGCCATTCGATGTAGTAACTACCGCCGAGCGGATCAACTGTATACGTGACATCCGTTTCTTCAGCGATTATCTGCTGAGTCCTTACAGCTATTCTAACAGCCTTCTCAGTCGGCAAACACAACGCTTCATCGAAGCTGTTCGTGTGCAACGATTGACATCCACCCAACACAGCTGCTAAAGCTTGCAAAGTCACCCTTATTATGTTGTTCTCTGGCTGTTGAGCCGTTAGAGTACAACCAGCAGTCTGCACATGGAATCTAAGCATCATAGACCTTGGATTCTTTGCGCCAAATCTCTCCTTCATTATCTTAGCCCAAACCCTTCTTCCAGCTCTGAACTTGGCTATTTCTTCAAAGAAGTTATTACCACATGCAAAGAAGAAGCTCAGCTGTGGAGCAAACTTGTCTACATCCATTCCCCTCTCTATAACCCTCTTAACGTATTCTATACCATTTGCAAGTGTAAAAGCCATTTCTTGCACGGGAGTAGCTCCAGCCTCTTCCATGTGATAGCCAGATATGCTTATCGAATTCCACTTCGGCATCTCCTTTGCACAGAACATTATTATATCAGTTGCAAGCCTTAGGGATGGCTCTGGCGGAAATATGTATGTGCCTCTTGCTATGTACTCCTTGAGCATGTCGTTTTGCACAGTTCCTCTCAACTGTGCTCTTGAAACTCCCTGCATTTCTGCAACGGTTATGTACATGCTCAAAATCTGGGCACAGGTTGAGTTTATAGTCATCGAAGTCGAAACCTTGTCCAAAGGAATTCCATCAAAGAGAATCATCATGTCTTCAAGTGTCGAAATGGCAACACCTACCTTTCCTACTTCACCCAAAGCCATTGGATGATCGCTATCGTAACCTATCTGTGTTGGCAAATCGAATGCAACACTTAAACCAGTTTGTCCTTGGGCAAGGAGGTATTTGTATCTCCTATTCGTCTCCTCAGCAGTTCCATAACCGGAGTATTGCCTTATAGTCCAGATTCTGCCACGATACATGTTTGGATAAACCCCACGCGTGAACGGATAAGTCCCCGGATATCCTAAATCCCTCTCGTAATCGATTTTTACGTCTTCAGGAGTATAAACGACATCAACTGGAATGCCAGAAGCAGTCTTAAACTCCTTCTTTCTCTCTGGAGCCTTAGAAATCCATTTATTGTAAACACTCTCCTTCCACTCCTTTTTGTCCATATCAACCACCTACCTTATATATATCAGCGGTTGACCTTTATCAACTTTATCTCCTTCCTTAACCGCTATCTTATCTATTACTCCGCTGAACGGTGAAGCTATCGGATTCTCCATCTTCATAGCTTCGATTACGAGCACCGTTTCACCTTCTTTTACTTCGTCACCTTCCTTTTTCAGAACCTTCAAGACCAATCCGTTCATCGGTGCTGTAATGACTTTTCCTTCAACTTTTGGAATTACCTCTTCTTTTTTAACCTCTCTTAACTCAGCGGGTTTTGCTTCAACTCTTGCAACTTCTACTTTCCTTTTAACTTCTAGTAATGCCTTCTTACCATTTACCGTTACTTCAAAGAGCATTGGAGAGACTTCTTTCACCTCTACTTCGAATCTCTTGCCTAAAACGCTGACAACATACTTCATACTATCATCCTCGCGTTCATCTTCCACATGATTGGCGATTGCTTAATCTCAAGTGGTTTTTCGGCTTCACTCAGGTACTTATGAATAGCTACAACTGCTGCTAAAAACTCTTCAGGCGTCATGAAACCACCTCACACCGGCATATTTCCGTGCTTCTTCGGTGGAAGTTTTTCCCTCTTACTCTCCAAAATCCTTAACGCAGTGATTATTTTAGCTCTTGTATACTTCGGATCGATTACATCGTCGATGTAACCCCTCTGCGCAGCTCTATACGGATTTGCAAACTTATCTCTGTATTCCTGAATTTTCTGCTGAAGCATAGCCTTTGGATCTTTAGCTTTCTCTATCTCCTTCTTGAAAACTATTTCCGCAGCACCCTCGGGCCCCATAACAGCGATTTCAGCAGTTGGATATGCGTATACGACATCTGCACCTAGATGCTTACTTCCCATGGCTAAGTAAGCTCCGCCGTAAGCCTTTCTAAGTATAATCGTTACAAGCGGAACTGTAGCCTCGCTGTAAGCGTATAAAACCTTTGCTCCATGTCTTATAATGCCCCCATATTCTTGCTCAACACCTGGCAAGTAACCTGGAACATCTACAAACGTTATAATCGGTATGTTAAAGCAATCGCAGAATCTGACAAATCTTGCAATTTTATCACTGCTGTCTATATCTAAGCAACCTGCGAAATGAGCTGGATTGTTTGCAACTATTCCAACAGTTCTCCCATCCATTCTCGCAAATCCAACCACTGCATTCGGTGCAAAGTACTCGTGAATCTCGAAGAATTCACCGTTATCAACAACAGCCCTTATAACGTCTTTTACATCGTAAGGCTTCATCGGATCGTCTGGAATTATCTCGTATATCTCTGGAGTTGGTCTTGCTGGATCATCTCCCGTTTCAACTCTTGGCGGATCTTCCATGTTGTTCAATGGTAAATAGCTCATGAGTTTTCTAACCAACTTTAAGGCATCTTCATCATCTTCTGCAACCAAATGACAGTTTCCACTCTTCATAGCATGTGCCTTCCAACCACCAAGCTCTTGTGGGGTTACATCTTCACCAGTAACCTCTTTAATAACCTTTGGGCCAGTTATGAACATGTAGCAAGCAGCATTTTTCGTCATCACTATGAAATCTCCAATTGCTGGACTGTAAACAGCTCCTCCAGCACATGGCCCCATTATAACGCTTATCTGTGGTATTACTCCACTGTAAATAGTATTCCTATAGAATATGTCACCATAGCCCTTTAACGCGTCAACTCCCTCCTGAATTCTCGCTCCACCACTGTCGTTTAAGCCGATAACAGGAATTCCAACCTTTGCAGCGAAATCCATTAAATAAGCTATTTTTAATCCGTGCATTTCTCCAAGACTTCCACCCATTACGGTGAAATCCTGAGCGAAAACTGCTACAGGTCTTCCATCTATTGTTCCATAGCCCGTTATAACTCCATCCGCTGGCAGATATAACTTATCAAGTCCGAAATCGGTATTTCTCTTTTCCACGAATGCATTTATCTCCACAAAGCTTCCAGGATCGAGTAGGATCTCTATTCTCTCTCTTGCAGTCAATTTACCCTGCTTATGCTGCCTCTCTATTCTTTCTTTTCCTCCCATTTCCTTTATTTTCTCTTTCCTCTTGTAGATCTCTTCAACTAATTCCATTCTCATCTCTTAACCCTCCACGAACTCAAGCAAAACTCCTCTTAGGCTCTTGGGGTGTAGAAAAGCTACTTTCTTTCCCCCAGCACCGATTCTTGGTTTTTCGTCTATAAGCTTTATTCCAGCTTCTTTAGCCTTCTTAAGGGCTTCTTCTATGTTTTCAACGTTTATCGCTATGTGGTGAATTCCTTCTCCTCTCTTCTCTATGAACTTAGCAATGGCACTGTCAGGAGAAGTTGCTTCAAGTAGCTCTATTCTGCTTTCACCAACTGGAATCATTGCAACTCTAACCTTCTGATCTTCCACTTCCTCTGTTTCAGCAACTTTGAGTCCTATACTTTCGTATACCTTTATAGCCTCTTCGAGATTCGATACGGCAATTCCGATGTGATCTATCTTCTTGATCACTTTCCTCCCCCCTTTAACTTTGGAACGTTTTCCTTAATAAATTCGATTATTTCATACAGGGGTGTTCCCGGGCCGAAGACCTTGGCAACTCCTAGCTGTTTTAACTTCTCTACGTCTTCTTTTGGAATAATTCCCCCCATAATGAGTAAGATATCTTTATTTGGCTCTAATCCCCTCTTTTTTAGCTCTTCTACAACTAAAGGTGTAAGTTCGAGATGCGCTCCACTTAAGATACTTAAACCTACAACATCTACATCTTCCTGCAAAGCCGTCTCAGCGATCTCAGCCGGAGTCCTCCTTATCCCAGTGTATATCACCTCAAAACCCGCATCTCTCAAAGCCCTTGCAACGACCTTTGCACCTCTATCATGTCCATCAAGCCCGGGTTTTGCAACGAGAACTCTTATCTTCTTCGTAACTTCTTGTTGCATGGTATCACCCACGGAAAATACCTTTAATCAAGTAATAACGTTATCGTTTTTATAACTAATGCACAAGTTATTCTGTGAACAAAACTCTGATAGTATCAGTGACAGTAGCACTAGTCTTTTTAAGCATACTCAACTCCATGCTTAATCAAGATGCCGCAAGGATTTACAACTACGTTTTTACAACAATCTTTCCGGCAGTAGTGGTCGTACTTTCAGCGATTCTATACGCGAAATCTCAGGGAGAACTCAAGTTGTTCCTATTTGCATTGACTATATCAACGTCTTTTGATTTCCTCGCAGAACTCTCGTGGAATATACTAGAGATTTCTGGATTTGATGTGTTTCCGTCTATAGCAGATCTGTTCTGGATCGTAAGTTATATCCCAATACTCTGGCTCACGTTGAGAAGGCTGAAAATAGACATTGAATTCATATCTTTGAGAGATATGATTCTTCCCATAGCCGTTTTGTGGGTTCTCGTGTTCGTTCAATATCCGATACTCGTTGACATCGCTAGAAGTGACATGTCTGTTTTGGAAAAGGCTGTATCCATGGCGTATCCGGCGCTTGATACGACTTTACTCTTACTGCTGTGTATTGTTTTCGTCTTGTATCTAAAGCTGAGATATAGAAGCTATTGGTTGATTTTAATAGTAGCATATGCCTTTGCTACCCTTGGAGATCTCAGCTTTGCATACCTCGAAAGCTATGGAATATACTACACTGGATCACTTCCAGACGTATTCTTCAACTTATACTATTCGACTTTTGTAGTTGGTTTGTTAGCGGTATTCGGTTATGAGGTTAGAGTCGTAACACTCGAAGACATAGAGAGGGAGAAGAAAAGACTCGAGGAACTCTACAAGAGAGCAAAGGAATTGCAGGATATACTGAGTTTAACAAATAAGATGCTAAGACACGACGTTTTAAACAACTTACAGCTCATACTCGGTTATCTAGAGCTTTACAGAGATGTCGGTGATAGAATGCTCATAGATAAGGCAATTAAAGCGATAGAAAACTGTAGCGAATATATAAATAGAATTAGAGAGCTGGAAAG
This sequence comes from uncultured archaeon, assembly GCA_964462505.1. Lineage (GTDB taxonomy): Archaea > Halobacteriota > Archaeoglobi > Archaeoglobales > Archaeoglobaceae > CAYWXE01. The sequence continues at coordinate 10,699 of CAYWXE010000050.1, forward strand.
AATAGTTACAGATGGAGAACTGAAACCGATAGATATAGGAAGAGTTGTGAAAAGGATTTTAGAGAAGTATAACGTGATGTTTGATATCGATGGTAATTGTATCGCCTTAGCAAATGACGCTTTTGAATCGGTTGTCGACAACATCATTTCAAATGCTGTAAAACACGGACAAACGGATAGAATAGATGTAAAGATTTTAAAGCTTAACGGTGAATGTGAGATAAGAATAGCCGATTACGGTAAGGGGATTCCACACGAGATTAGAGATAAAGTTTTCGATGAAGAATTCAAGTTTGGAGAATGTGCTGGGATTGGATTGGGGTTGTACATAGTTAAGAGGTTGATCGAAAAGTATGAAGGGAGGATTTGGATAGAGGACAACGAACCAAGTGGGACTGTATTCGTTATAAGGTTGAAAAGCTGTTCTGCTTAAATGATACGCTATGATCGAAGTTGTTGGTTTAGGTTTAGCTTTAAACAGTGAAGT
>CAYWXE010000051.1:0-11137 GCA_964462505.1 uncultured archaeon
CCACTACCACTATCCTTAACAACTCCCTCCTCAGTTCAACTAATACCTCTACAAGAGCGGACATCACTTCGATCTCACGTAATCGAGAATTCCTCTAAGTGAGTTCTCTATAAAATAATCCTCTCTCTTCTTTACATCTTCATCCAAGAGTTTATACCTCGAAAACAGTTGGTCTCTTTTCAGTAATTCATTCCTTGCAAGATCTGTAATCTCTTTTTCATCCTCTCTTTCCTTAGCAATCCTACTCACAACATCAACCCAAAGTCTAATCTGATCCATAGCTTTCTCCACGATCTCTACGCTGTTCTTTTCAAATCCGAAGTGTCCAAAGCATGCGATTCCTTCGATCTTCAACAGCTTCCTTAAAGAGTCTTCGTAAACGTCGTAGAAGAACTTAGGAGGAGTTGCGGGTCTTAAGTAGTATCCCTCCTTTAATGGCATGTGAACTCCTGCAGCTTCACCTAAGAACAGGTAATCCCCTATTAAATAACTCTGGTGGTGTGGAGCATGCCCAGGCGTTTTTATTACTTCAATTGTTCTCCCACAGAATTCGATATCTCCACTGTAAACGTTTTCCTCGTTGATTGGTAGGGGTTCTTCATAAGCTTCAGCTATCTTTCCTAAAACTTCCTTTGAAGACTTCCAAAGCTTCTCTGGATTTACTATATGCTTCACACCCTTTTCGTGAACGACTACTTTTGCATTCGGATAGTACTTTAAGAACTTACCAATCCCTCCAGCGTGATCTATGTGTATGTGTGTGAGTAAGACGTATTCTACCTCATCAATTTTTAAGTACCTTATAGCCTCTACAAGTCTTTCAATAGTTGAACTTGGCCCAACGTCGACGACTAATCCCTTAGATTCGTGTTTCAGTATCCAACTGCTTATGAAATCTCTGAATCCCTCCAAGTTCTGTGGAAGATCTACGAGATAAAGCTCGTCTGTTACTTCGATTATCTTCATAACTCTAAACCTACGCGAATTACAAAAACGTTTTCGTCCTAATTATTCTACTTGGTGTTAATATGACATCAGCTCTTACATCGTGTTCAGACATAAGATAACTTAAGTCGTCAAATACTTGCATGTCATGGGCAACTACAATATACAAGCAGTTTTTTGAAAGTAAACCGTAATCTTTAAGCAGTTCGTATTCTCTATCACCAAATCCCGAGCCCTTTCCTATTCTATTTCCCTTCTCATCAACTGCAACACATCCCTGAACGAACAGATCTACTTTTACATCCAATTCATCAAGTCTAACATCTCTGCCGAACTTGTCCATAGCCTTTATGGTCGGATTGACGTATTTGTCCAATATCCAAAAACCCTTTATCTTAGGTTTTGCAACCAATAACAGTTTTTTATCCTTCAACGCGATTTCTCTCAATCTCAGCAAAACCGAGTCTGGTGCTGAAAAAACGCATTTGGAATTTACGTACTCCTCTAACTTCTTCACTTTTTCACAAGCGATCTCGGCGTTTAAGAAGTTTGGAATTCTCCTATACGGATTAGACCTACAAATAGATGCGATCCTTCTCCAAACGTAATTCCTGACGTCCTGCTTACTTTTGAACTTTGACATGTTCACACATTTTATTCATTTTTTATCAGATTTAATATTGTCACTCCTTCAGGTTTTTCTCCATAAAGTATTGAGGTCATCACAGTAAGACCTTTATTAAATCCTTATCCTTCACAAGTCCTACAAGTCTGTGCACGGAATCTAAGACTGGAACGTGATCTATATCGCTTTTAACCATTTTTTTAGCACATTTTGAAACACTTGTTTGCGGGTATACGAATTCGGGTTGTTTCATGAATTTTTTAACTGGCTCTCTCGGCAGCTTAACAACGCTAACTTCGAAGTACTTGATCGAATAATCCCTGACAGTATCCCAACTCCAAGCGTCATCTGTATCGCTTGAAGAGGCATAAGCCATCTGCTCCATAAACTCTTCTATAAGTGTTTCAGTCAACATTATTTTCTCATCCACTATTCCAACTAGCTCGTTTTCCGAGTTTAGAACACCACACAGTTCGGAATTGCTCAACCTCATTATCTCCCCAACAACGTTTAACGGTGTATTTTCCCAGACGCAAACTATGTTTGGAGTTACGAAATCTCTAACGGGTTTATCTATGTTCATCTCAGCGATCTTCTTAACTATATCTCTAACGGTTATAATTCCAACTAACTTATCTCCTTTAAGCACAGGTAACCTCCTAAACGGTGTTTTAAGGAATATTTCAACTACTTCTTTAATTGGAGTATCCGCTTGAACAGTTACAGGATTAGGAGTCATTAACAATGCCAATTGATTTTCATCGATTTTTCTGAGTATATCCTTCCTCGTGACAATTCCAACCAACTTATCGTTCTTTAATATGGGTACAGCCGATATACCATACCTCTTAAACAGATCAAGGACTTTCTCCCTCGTACCTGGGAGGGTTGCATAGATGACGTTCGGATTCATAACATCCGATGCCTTCATCAGCTTATGCGGATTTGAGCTGAGATAAATAATTTTTTAATGAACAATGTTTTTATAATATCTTAGATTAGATAAGTTATTTAAGTTATTCGATTAACTCTGAATTATGGATTTAGAAGAACTGCTGAGAATCGATGCAGAAAAGGCGGCAGAGAAGTTTATAGAGATTGTAAACTCCTCTGATCATATCACAATAAATCTCGCGGAGGTTGGAGAGAAAATAGTTGAAAAAGTTAGTGGACATACAAGGGGAAGGGTTCTGGGAACTCTTGGAAACCTGTACTACTCGATTGGAGAATTCGATAAAGCCGAAAGGGCATACTTAGATGCCCTAAGCCTATACATAGACCTCTCAAAGGAAAACGAAAGTTATATGAGATACGTCGCTGGAGCATTGTTTAACCTTGGAAACCTTTATCAAGTTAGGAGGAAATACGATGAGGCTGAAAAGGCTTATACAGACGCCATAAACGTCTTAGAATTTACAAAGGATATGTATCAGCTTTCAAGAGTTTTGACGGCTTTGGGGACTATGTATGCGAGGATTGGAAGAGATGACAAAGCTGAGCATTACTTGCTCAAAGCATTTGAGTTGAAGAAGTTGACTGCAAAGAGCAAAGAGGATGCAAAAGAGCTTGGTAAGATCTTAAATAACTTGGCAGTAGTTCTTATAAGAAACAATAGGCAGAAAGAGGCAGAAATACTACTTAAGAAGGCACTTGAAACATTTGAGAAGTTAAAAGCATATGAAGAGATGGCTTCAGCTCTTCAAAATCTGTACACACTATTCACAGATGAAAATCTATTTAAAAAGCTTGAGAGTTTGGAAGATAAACTACTTCCAGATTTGAGAGCGAAGATTAGATACGTTAAAGCTAAGAATTTGGAGAGGAATGGAAGAATAGAGGAAGCTGCGATAGATTACTTCAAAGCCGCTTGTTACGCGTTTATAGCCTATAGGAAATTTGGAATTAGTTCTGTAAACTTCATTCACTGCCTTGAGAAGGCAGAGGATTTAGGAGTAGGATATGCGAAGACTTTAAGGTCTGCAATTCTGAACGTGTACTTCGGAGTGAACATAGAAAATCCGAGTGAAGTCTTTGAAAGCTTAAAGGATCTTAAAGGAGACTTCATTGAAGAGGTAGTTGAAACGATTTTAAAAGATTCAAAACGCCGATAGTAGTCGTTAAAACTATTAATCCAGCAATTCCAATGCCAACAGATATGAATAAAAGGGATTTCACCTTTTTCAGATTTAAAACAATTGCTAAAAGCGTAGCAGTCCAAGCTCCTGTAATCGGAAGTGGAATTGCAACGAAGAGTGTCAATCCAATATAGCCGTATTTTTCGATCAAATCTCTCTTCTTCTCAACTCTTTCGATTAATCTGCTGTAAAAGCCTTTAAACATATCTATTCTCATCATAAGTTTCATGAGCTTATCGAGCGAGAGGAGTAAAAGCGGTATTGGAATTAAATTCCCGACGAATGCAACTAAGTAAGCACTTATAGGATTTAAACCATAGTAAATTGCAAGTGGAATTCCACCTCTAATCTCGGATATCGGCATCGCCGATACTATTAGAACTTCTGCAAGCAATCTCAACACCTCTTATCAGATTCATCAAAGTCTCGTTAACAATGCAATCTATACCGAGTTCTTTACCCTTTTTAACTATTGCTCCATTTATATACTCTATCTCTGTTCTCTTTCCCCTCTCAACGTCTTGTAGCATAGAGGATTTGTTGTTTGCAGTCATCTCAGCAATCCTTTTAACCTCTTCAACTGCATCGAACTCAAATCCCATCTTTCTGAGAACTTCCATCCCCTCTTCAGCAACTCTCTTTGCGATATTCCATAGATATCTATTTCTGACGATTTCTCCATTTCTAACCCTGCACAAAGCTGTTATCGGGTTTATAGCTGCGTTGACAACAGTCTTAACCCAAATCCTAAAGACTATATCGTCTACGACCTCAGCTCTGATTTTAGCATCTCTTAAAATCTCGACAACTCTTTTCGCATCTCTGCTGATTTTTCCATTCAACTCACCGATGTAAGTGTAGCCTTCTCCTGCATAGTTTACATGTCCATAATCGATTAGATTTGCGGCATAACTTGTTACACCACCTAAAACTCTTCTACAATACCTTTGCAGAATTTCCTCATTTCCAACACCATTCTGCAAGCTACAGACGATTCCTGGGTTTACCTCTGCAAGGGATTTTGCAGCATTTTCAGTGTCGTAAGCTTTAACCGTTACAAACGTTACATCTGCATCCTCTGGCTTGTTTGTAGCGTAAACCCTTAGCTCTGTATTTAAAATTCCAGATATCTTTAAGGATTTCTTTAGAGCTTCATACTGCTTCCCCCTTGCAACGAATACTACATCAAATCCAGCTATTTGAAGTAATGCTCCGAATAAACTTCCCAAGGCCCCTGCACCCATTATCTGTACTCTCATCGAAGACGTTTGCACAAACGATATTAATCTATTACCGACTCCTTTATCTATGATATCTCCATGGGAAGTCGAGGGTGCAATAGATTACAGAAAACTCTTTGAAGAATTTGGAATACAACCGTTTGACGAAGTCCTCAAAGAAATCCCAAACCCACATAGACTTATGAGGAGGGGTGTTGTATTCGGGCATAGGGATTACCAGAGGATTTTAAGGGCTATGAAGAATAGAGAGGATTGGGCTGTTATGTCTGGATTTATGCCTTCTGGCTTACCCCACTTTGGGCATAAGATGACTATGGACGAAATCGTTTGGCATCAAAAAGCTGGAGGAAAGGCTTTTGTCTGCATAGCAGATATGGAATCCTACGCTGTGAGGGGAATAAGCTGGGATAAGGCTAAGGAGATTGGATTTGAATACGTAAAGAGTATAATTGCCTTAGGCTTAGAAAGTGAAAACTCATTGATATACTTTCAATCTAAGTGCAGAAACGTAAAGGATTTGGCGTTTGAGCTCGCTTCAGAAGTGAATCTAAGTGAATTAAGAGCAATTTACGGATTTACAGATGAAACAAATCTCTCAAAGATGTTTGTAACATCTATTCAAGCAGCAGATATTCTTCAACCACAGCTAAAGGAGTTCGGTGGGCCAAAGCCTGTTGTAGTTCCAGTTGGAGCAGATCAAGATCCACATATTAGGTTAACGAGGGATTTGGCTTCAAGGATAAGTGTATTCTCATTCGAAAGAATAGATAGAGGTTTAAGGGTTAGAAGTAGAAGGGGTTCGGAGTATTTAAATCTACTTAAGGATTTGGAGTTTGAATTTAGGCGATATGAGGGGCATGTAGACTTCTTCGGAAATCCAGATGAAATAGAAGAGAGGATTAGAGAGATCGAGATAGAGTTAGGAGGTTATGCCTTCATTCCTCCCTCTTCAACTTATCACATGTTCGTAACGGGATTGACTGGAGGTAAGATGAGTTCGAGCAAGCCTGAAAGTTATATATCTTTGCTTGAAAAGCCGGAAGATGCTATTAAAAAGGTTATGAGAGCTTTCACTGGCGGGAGAGCTACAGCAGAAGAACAGAGAAGACTTGGTGGAATGCCAGAGAAGTGCGTTGTGTTCGAGCTTTACAAGTATCACTTAATCGAAGACGACAAAGAGCTTGAGAGGATTCATGAAGATTGCAAATCCGGTAGAATTCTATGCGGACACTGCAAGAAACTCGCTTCAGAACTCGTAGTTGAGTTCTTGAAGGAGCATAAAGAGCTTAGAGATGATGCCGAATCGAAAATAGACGATTACGAAATCATATGTTAAATACGGCTATGTCGGTATATATTGGGCCAGTATGCCTTAATATACTTCTCTTAAGCTTGAAGTTCTCAACCCTCATAACACCGAATTCTTCATTCTCAAATTCACTCAGTAACTCTCTTAGTCCACTAACTCTTCTCTTTACTCTTGCAACTGTTACATGAGCTGAAAACTCTTTATCCCTTTTAAATCCAAGTCTCTTCAGCTTTTCATAGATGTCATCCGCTAAAGCCTTGAGTTCCTCTTCGCCCTTTTCAACTCCAACCCAGATAATCCTTATATTCCCGCTCGATGGAAAAAACCCTATTCCTTTAAATTTTACTTCAAACGGCATAGCTTTTACTTCAGAGAGCTTTTCCTTAATCAAATCAACTTTCGCTTCGTTAACCTCGCCTAAGAACATCAACGTTATGTGTAGATTCTCCTTTTCAACGAGCTTCAATCCGCTCACGTTCGATAACTTTTCAGCAACTCTGTATATCGAATCTCTGATTTTATCTTCTAAATCTATTGCAACGAACAATCTCATGGGAGTAAAGCATATTAAGTAGTAGAAATAACTTTTGGCAAATGAAAAGAGATGTACATGAACTCAAATACGTGATACTAAAGCCTTTGGGATATCCACTTAAGGCAAGTTATCACGAATATCCAGTAGTTGACAATCCAAAGGTTTTTGATAGGTATGCAAAAGATCAGTGGAGAGGTGAATTCGTAACAAAGGGAAAACTTCTGTTTGATGTAAGGATGTTTCCAGACTTTGCATTCGAAGTTATAGATTTGGATCCACCATCGGGCTATATATCCGACTCAACTGTCATATTGGTTGAGAGTGATTCAAAGATCATAGAGACAGAAATCGTCAGAGATATCTCGCTTGGGGATGTAGTAGGACAAGAAGAGGCTAAAAAGAAGGTTAAAGTGATATTAAAGTTCTTAAAGAATCCAGAGAAGTTTGGAAAGTGGGCTCCTAAAAACGTGTTGTTCTATGGCCCACCAGGAACTGGGAAGACTATGCTTGCAAAAGCCCTATCTAACGAATCCAAAAGACCGTTTTTATCAGTTAAATCTACTAAGCTAATAGGTGAACACGTTGGTGATGGTGCTAGGAGAATTCATGAACTCTACGAAAGGGCAAGACAACTCGCTCCATGCATAGTATTCCTAGATGAATTCGATGCAATAGCATTAGACAGGAGTTATCAAGATTTGAGAGGAGATGTAACCGAGATCGTAAACGCCCTACTAACAGAGTTAGATGGAATACAGAGCAATGAAGGTATATGCACAATAGCCGCTACGAATAGGATAGAACTGTTAGATCCATCTATTAGGAGTAGGTTTGAGGAAGAAATAGAGTTCAAACTCCCGAGTTACGAGGAGAGACTGGAAATTCTAAAGAAGAACTTCAAAGACTTCCCGATTAAAGTTAAGGCTAACTTAGATATAATCGCTAGGAGTACTGAAGGTTTCTCTGGAAGAGATTTGGTTGAGAAGGTTATCAAGGCTTCACTTCACAGAGCTATTGCTGAAGATAAAGATGTAATAGAAACGGAGGATTTGCTATCAGCTGTTGAGAGGGTTAAGACACCATCCAAACAACCACCTAAGCACATGTTCGTTTAAAGTTTTTTGTCTATCCACCTCTTTATCTCGGATTTCGGATATGCACCAATTATTAAATCGATTGGTTTACCGTTTTTGAAGAACATAAGTGTAGGAATTGCCGATATACCATATCTCATCGCGATTTCTGGATTTTCTCCAGTGTTCAACTTGACGAATACAACTTTGCCTGCATACTCCTTCGCTAAATCTTCGATTATTGGAGCAATCATCCTGCAAGGCATACACCATTCAGCCCAGAAATCTACGACAACGTTTTTGTATTTGCTAACGATCTCATCGAAATTCTTAGAAGTGGCAACTATTGGTTTATCTATCTTAGACATCTCAATCCTTTCAATAAGCTCTTTAATCTTCTTTTTCCTAATCTCTTCAATTTCATCCATGTAAGACCAGTCACTCATGACTATTTTATCGTTTTCGATTTAGTCGAGGATGTAATTTTTATACAAAGTCAGATGAGTTGTTATACCGATGATGAATTTCGGTCGCACTGATGTGTGATGAATTTTCCTGCGACTGAGGTAATTATTAATTTAGGAACGATTTCTTAACTCAATGTAATCTTTCGGAGCTGAATCTATTGGCTCTAAATACTTTTGTAAAACCTTTGGAATCTCTATTTTTCCCTCCTCTACTTGGCAGTTTTCGAGTATTGCAGTAATAGCTCTAGTAGTCGCTATAGCAGTTGAATTCAACGTGTGAACAAAGCCCTTTGATGGCAATCCCCTCTCTTCAGCATATCGGATATTAAGTCTATAACTCTGCCAATCTGTACAGTTACTGCACGAAACCATCTCTCTATACCTCCCCTGAGCCGGCATCCAAGCCTCTAAGTCGTACTTCTTCGCTGCAACTATACCTAAGTCACCAGTGCATATGTTGACAACTCTATAAGGAATCCCCAACCCTTGCCAAAGTTCTTCAGCGTTTTTAATTAATTTTTCATGCCATTTCCAGCTCTCCTCTGGCAAACAGAATACAAACTGTTCGACTTTGTTAAACTGGTGAACTCTGAATATACCCTTGGTGTCCTTTCCATGAGCTCCAGCTTCTTTTCTAAAGCAAGCACTTATCCCAGCGTAGAGCAGTGGAAGCTCATCTTCTGTGAGAACTTCGTTCATGTGCATAGCCGCAATTGGATGTTCACTCGTAGCGATTAAGTAGAGGTCTTCGTCTTCGATTTTGTATATCATCTCTTCAAAGTCGCTGAAAGCTGTAACACCCTTGTATGCTTCGTATCTCATCATATAAGGTGGCATAACGACTCTAAACCCCTTTTTCGCGAGGTAATCTAAGGCATAGCATGTCAAAGCGTAGTCAAGCCAAACGAGATCCTTAAATAAGTAGTAAAACCTCGAACCTGAAACCTTGGAAGCCCTATAAGTATCTGCCAATCTAAAGAATTCTACAACGTCTGCATGATGCATTGGCTTTTCATCTATTACCTCATAATCTGCATCTCCATTTGTAATCCTTAGGAATTCGTCTAAGTAGTCTCTATAAACCTTGGCTTTACCCCAATACCTTATTGCAACGTTATCCTCTTCACTCTCACCAATTGGAACTGTTTCGTGGACGATATTTGGTATCGAAAGTAAAATTTCTTCAAGTCTCTTTTCTATTTCCTTAAGTTCTTCTTCAGCTTTTTTTACTTCACTGCTTAGAGCTTTAGCTTTTTCGATTAGTTTAGCTCTTTCCTCACCTTTAGCACTTTTTATAATCTTTGATAGCTCGTTTCTCTGTCTTCTCAACTCATTAACATCTCTCAGCTTTTTTCTCCATAACTTGTCCAATTCTATAGCTTTATCAACTATATCAGTACTTAAACCTCTTCTCTTCTGAGAATCGTAAAGGATTTCAGGATTTTCCCTTAAAGCCTTTAGTATACTCCACATGTGCATCAACCTATAAAACTGCTTAAAAAATTAAAGTCGAGACATGATGGAAAAAACTATTTCGAAATTTATATTAATAATATTTATAAATATTTTAACAAATTTTTAGTTCTCTATCGTTCTGGTTTTAAAAATAGATCTATATCGAGATTGTAGTCATTTTACCAACTTCTGCACTAATTTAATCATATTACCAAACTTCTCAATCCAACTTCTTACATAGCTGTGCCTTCTCTTCCTCATAAGTCATTCTTCAAAGCGCTTAAAAATTTAGCTGACCTCTTTTTTTATATTCTTTTATTAATATTAGTATTTATTTTAATAAAATATTAAAAAATTAATTGTTATAAATTTTATAATTATATATTATAAAATTTTTAGATCTAAATTATATACAAATATAAACAAATAATATATATTAAATTTTATTGAGCTGTTACCATTCATATGTATAATTTAAAAATTTATTATAATAATTATTATATATTAAGGTAATACACATCCCACTAACAAAGACATGTATATCGTTGCAAGTGTAATACTTGCAAGTTTATACATATTCCTCGCCTTTTCCCTTTCAGGCTTCACAGCAAACCTAATAGCTTTATAAAGAAAGAAAAACGTGATAGAAGCTGAAATCATTAAATATAAAATACTTAGTGGCATTAAAACGTATAGAGCTGCTACAAGTATCAACATCAAAGCTACTGCAAATACTATAGCCCACGAAGCTTTCTCCATTCCAACCACTAAGGGATACATCGGAATTCCAGCTTTCCTATAATCCTCTTCGTAATACATTGAGATATACCATATGTGCGATGGAATCCATAGCAAGACTATTCCAGCTATTATTAACCCTAAAATCGAGAATCCAGCTGCAGCTACCCATCCAGCTAATGCCGGCATAGCTCCAGCAAAACCACCAAGGACTATTGAGTATGGACTTTTCCTCTTGAGAAGAATTGTATAAATTACGATGTCAAAGAAGAGGCCAAGGGTTAAAACCAATACGAATTCTAAACCTATAAGTACTCCAATTATTATACCTACAATAAACAACGAGAAACCATAAATTGCACACTCTAGTGGACTTAATATTCCACGCGGTAGAGGTCTGTTCTTAGTTCTTGACATCAAAGCGTCTAGATCCCTATCGAGCCACATATTTAGTGCTGTGGTTCCAGAAATCGCTAAAAAGGTTGCAACAGCAGCTAAGATAAATCTAAGATTTAAGTGTTTAGCAGCGATAAAATAAGCTACAAAGAACGTAACCATTAAGAGGAACGTCTGCTTTGGTTTAGTTACATCTATTAAAGCTTTTAGTTTATTCA
>CAYWXE010000052.1:0-11094 GCA_964462505.1 uncultured archaeon
GGTAAAGCTATTTACTTAACAATTGGAATTCCACCTACGTTTGTCTAACTGAAAATTTTAGAATAATATAATAAAATATTAATATATTCCATGAAACCAATTTATTTATACTTTAATAATAATTAGTTAGTAATACAAATGGAGTTTTTAGTCCTTTATGTATTATTTTTTAAATTTAAATTTTTAAATTTTAATCTATGCTTAATTTAAGGTTCAAGATCTATACATTTATAATAAAAAATATAAATAAAATATATATATATATTATTATGTAAAAATCGAAGATGATAAACAATGAAAATAAGGCTATACGGGCTCGCCGGGAGTTGAACCCGGATCGGGGGTTCCGGAGACCCCCAGGATATCCGCTACCCCACGAGCCCATTAGAATTGTATTCGCTCGGATTTTAATTTTATTGCATTACAACGCTATTTGCTTGCCTGATATTGAAGCTAAAACTATTTTAACTAAGGTCACAATTAGATGATATGTTCCCGATAAATCCAAAGCAGATGAAGAAACTGATGAAACAGATGGGTATCGAAATGGAAGAGATCGATGCAGAAGAGGTAATCATAAGAACATCAACCGAAGAAATCGTTTTTAAGAATCCAACTGTGACAAAGATTGCGGCTAAAGGTCTAGAGAGCTTTCAAGTGATTGGAAGTTACGAAGTCGTTAAGAAAAAGCCAGAGATCAGTGAAGAGGATATAAAGCTAATCATGGAACAGGCAAACGTAAGTGAGGAGGTTGCAAGGAAGGCATTAGAGGAGGCTAATGGAGATTTAGCTGAAGCTTTAATGAAGCTTCAGAATCTCTGAATGGAACCACCAGTAGTTCTGCTTAGAGGTAAGCACAGTTTTTTAGTGGATAGATTTGAAGGAGTTTTGCATACACATCACGGTATCATAAGGTTAGATGAATTGAAGAATAAGAAATATGGAGACGAGATAAAAACCCATCTTGGCGTGAGTTATAGGATTCTCCCGTTTAAGCCTTCCGATTTCTTCAAGCACTTCAAGAGAGGAGCAACGCCTATAATGCCAAAGGATATAGGGGCTATAATAGCCTATACAGGCCTATCTCCTGATTCACTGATATTCGATGCTGGAACTGGTAGTGGCGTTTTAGCAGCTTATCTAGCTTATTTTAACAAATACGGTGAAGTTGTAACGGTTGAGAAGCGACGGGATTTCGCTAAGATCGCAAGAGAGAACTTCAAAATGGCTAAGCTCAAAAACATACATCAGATAATTGGAGATGCCTTGTTTGTAGCGGATGGATTCAAGAAGGAGTTCGATTTAGTGGTTTTAGATATGAAAGACGATGTAGCGTTTATACCGAAAGCAAAACAGATCTTAAAGAACAGCGGTTACATAGCTGTGTACAACCCGTATATAGAAGCGGCAAGAAGGGTTTACGAGGAAATGCTTAGAAACGGTTTTAGAGAATTGGAATGCTTTGAGTTGATAAGGGTTGATTTGGATATAAAAAGGGTTGGAACCCGTGCTGTGACAAAAGTTTGGCATACGGGTTACATCACAATTGGAAGAAAAGTCGATTGAATAAGGTTTATCTTTACAACAGCCGAATTACTCCCATGAGAATTGTTCACATTTCAGATCTGCATTTTGGAGAAGAGCTTATAAGAGAAAAGGTTGAGAAGGCTATAAGACAGATAAACGAGCTTGAACCTGATTTAGTCATTTTAACTGGTGATGTAACCTGTTGGGGAACTCACATAGAGATGAGAGATGCCTACGAAACTCTGATGAATTTAAAGCCAGAGCTTGTTGCAGTTCCAGGAAATCACGATGCGAGAAATATAGGTTGTGAGTTCTTTGAGTTATACTTCGGTAAGACTAAAAAGTGCATAAAAACGGATGAATTCGTGATAGTTGCAGCAGATAGCACACAGCCAGATTTGGATGAAGGATATATAGGACTTGAGCAAAGAGAGTGGATCGAGAAGAGCTTTAAGAGTGACAAGGTAAACGTATTCGCGTTGCATCACCACATCGTCCCAATACCCGAAACGGGAAGGGAAAGAAATGTATTAATTGATGCAGGTGAAGTTGTGGAACTTTTGATAAGAAACGGTGTAGCATTAGTTTTGGCTGGGCATAGGCATATGCCATACTCGATAAGACTGATGAGAACTCACATAGTCCATGCTGGAACACTCGGCTCCTTTAAGGTTTTGGGAATGCCAGATCAGAACTACAACATATTAGAGCTAAATGGAGATTACGTATCACTAAAGCTGAGATTTGTAGATTACGGTGAGGTTGAAATAGGAAAGTACATGATAAAGACAGAAGTTCCAGAATCCGTGGATATCTATCACAAGATTGCAAGACCTAAGAAGGTTTTATTCGTATCAAACGAAAACGCATGTAGAACTCAGATGGCTGAAGCTATGTTCAACAAGTTTTCACCAAACAACATGCTCGCACTAAGTGCTGGAATAAATCCAGCGAGAGAAGTGGATAAATACGCCATAGAAGTCCTCAAGGAGATTGGAATAAACATAGAGGGCAGAACTCCGAGGGTTTTACAGACAGATATCCTAAAGGATTTCGATCTGATAATTTCGTTGGATGAAGATGTAAAAGTCGGACATGAATACTGGGAAATTAAAAAACCTAAAAGCTTAGACGAATACCGAAAAATCAGAAACGAGATAGAGAAAAGAGTCAGAGATCTCATAAGGAGATTACTTGTGATATGAGAGATATCTGGCTTGTAATAACTCTAATATCGATTTTTGTCTTAATAGCTCTGATGTTTTACTACTTATCTCCACTTTTTGATGGAATAGTGATGGGAATCGTTTTCTCATACGTTGCAAAGCCGATAAAGAGGAGAATAGAATTTATAGGGAATACAAAATCTTCACTGGTATCTACACTGATAGTTTTATTGCCGATATCGTTTTTAATAATCTACGGAATTTTTCAGGGGTTTACTCAGGCTGTATACATAATAACCCATTACAAACAATTTGAAAATGAAATAGTAGAAATATTAAACAAACTCGGGTTAGAGGAGATTTCTGAATACGTTAGAAGTTTCTTTCCCTCAGTTGTATCTCTAATTCAATCGATATTTCGTTTATCAGCTATAGATATAACAAAGAGAACGGTCATGTTCGCTTTAAACTTCTTGATCTCAGCGATTATATGCTTTTACACACTAACAGATTCTGAGAAGTTCATAAATGGGATTACAAATGTCATACCAGAGGACAGAAGAAAAGAGTTTAGAAAGTTCATAAGTGAGCTCGAAGAGACATTTCTAGGTCTTTGGTTTGGAAATTTTGTAGTTGCCATTCTTATAGGTTTAGCAAGTATTCCATACTTCTTACTATTCGACGTCCCATTCGTTTCACTTCTATCGGGTTTAATGTTTTTAGCCGCTTTAATTCCAATGTTTGCAGAGTGGATGATAATCCTCCCAGTTTCAGTTTACATAGCGTTGCAAGATCCGTATAAGGGGTTGTACTCCCTTGTAATCGGTGTAGTATTTCTATACATTCTACCCGAGCTTATACTTCGCCCATATTTCGTTGGATACACTTCAAGGATTCATCCACTTGTCTTAATGCTATCCTTTATCGGAGGGGGAGTTATAGGAGGAATCACAGGCTTCTTCTTAGCTCCGATGCTTGCTGGAGTTTTGACTGCTTTATACAACTACTATACAAAATAATTACTCTATTTGAGGTAGTTTTTGCTGTTTAGATCTCGTTTTTGATTTTCTCATAAGTTTAGTCGATTTTTTAGTTTTTCTCTTATCTTTTTTATAATCTAATGATTTAATCTCTTTGTCTCTTTCTTTATGATTGGAAGAAGTTCTATTATAGTTTAAATAAATTTCAATAACAATATCATTGTCTAAATCTTGAAATGTTTTCTCTATAAGCTCTTTAACTTTATCCCATTCTAATTTACCGTAACCCGTACCAATTTGCGGAAATGCGATTTTCCTAATTCTCTTACCCAATTTTTCTGATAATAATTTCAAGTTATTTTTTAACCATTTTAATCCAGCTTCTATGATTTTATAATCACTCGGTAAATCCCAGTAAATTTTAGTTGGAAAATTTAATATTATAAATTTCTTACCATTTTTATCTTCTATCCATATATGTGGTTGTCAATATTTGACAGTATAACTGCTGTAATAATCAGCTCTAAGCTCTAATGGACACAACTTAGATAGAATACTTTTATGTCCTTCATCAACCTTTAACCATTCCCTCAAGACATCGACACCGGGTAAGTCAACTGCTAAATAGAAACTATTTAGAGTTCTAAATGCTGACGGACTTTTACGATGTGGATGTCCATAAATGATGTAGTATTCAATCTCATGTTGCTCTAGAAACCTTGTAAGCGTTATCATATCTACAAACCGTAAAAGAACAATGGAATCAGATTTTATAATTCTCGTAAATATAAATTTTGGCAATATTGGCACTCGTTTCTTTCCAAAAAATATCATAAAAATATATAACCTCACAAAATCTTTTAAACTTAAAATTTTAGTACTATACGTCATTTCCACTTTAACAGTTTTTCTTAGATTATATATATTAAAATCAAAAATTTTAATTCTTTACCCATGAGAACATCTTCATCCAGTAACAAGATGTCTTTATCTTCTTCTAAATCGCCTAAATCATCAAATGTTATACTATCTCACTTAGAGTGTCCTTAGACATCAATTTTCTATATTCTATTATTTTATATAAATTATTTATTGTTGTGAAATGATATGGTTTCGTACTCCCTAAAATCTGTCTAAAAAGCTTTTATTTTCTTCGTAATTAATTTCACATAACATATTAAGGATTTCTCTTCGAAATTCTACCTACCTAAAATCATAATCCTAAATCTGTCAGCCGCTCTTGCAGCTGAATTAGCTATATGCCCAAGGTGAACTACCCACTCAACCATCAAATGAACATCGATAGGATTTAAATCTGAGTTGAAGAGCTTTGTGTGCAAACCTATCTGGATTTGATCACATTCGTGCTCGAGTTTTTCAACTATTGGAACATGCTCCAACGCATCTTTAACCTCTTTCTTGCTAAAAGATGTCTCTATAAGTCTAGATATGTGTTCAACCATCTCCTCGTATTCGTTCACAGTCTCCATAATCTTTGAAAGCAAGACTTCGAACTCATCCCAGATCTCCTTTGGAGCTTTAACCCTTCTGAATGTCAACATATGCCCAACGTGCTCACAGTAGTTAATTATATCGTCTTGAACTTTTAAAAACTCCAACAAGTCGTGCCTATCAACGGGCATCATCAGGGATTTTGAAACGTTACCTCTAATCTCCTCTTTTATCTGATCTGCGTGATGTTCCAATTCATCAATCTCATCTCTTAACCTTTCGACTTCTTCAAAATCACATCTCCTATAAGCTTCAAACTGCTGTTGCAACAAACCTATAGCTCTACCACACAACTTAGCGTGTTTTGAAAGTGCATTAAAGGGTGAATATCCGAATATCTCGGTTATTGAGCGAAAGAACTTCATACAAATGCTACGAGAACGGTATATATACTTATAGTTAACGCCGCAGCGATTGGAACTGTTATAATCCACGATAAAATAATCCTATATACAACCTTAAGATTTACACTTGCCAAACCTCCAGCCAATCCAACACCGATTACACTACCAACTATCGTGTGAGTTGTTGATATCGGCATTCCAAGCGATGATGCCGCTAAAACCGTTGTTGCCGTTGCAAATTCAGCTGAGAATCCCCTTGTATAAGTGAGTTCTGTTATATGCCTCCCAACGGTTTCAATAACTCTGTAACCCCATGTTGCAACTCCTACAGCTATACCTAATCCACCTATTACCAAAACCCAATACGGAGCTCCTCCTTTATATCCTAACATCGCAGTAATTGGCCCAACTGCATTTGCGACGTCATTGCTTCCATGTGCGAAAGCCATGTAGCAGGCTGTTAAAACTTGCAAATACCTAAAGACACTTTCAACACTCTCACTTCTAAACCTCTCAAGAAGTGTGATACGTATAAGCGAAAACACGACAAAGGCTAAAAAAGCTCCGATTAATGGAGATAAAACCCAACTGAAAACAATCTTAAGCAAAACTCCCCATTTGATCTGTTCCACAGTTATATACCGTTGAGATGCTGCAGCCAATCCGAATCCAAGCATAGCACCAACTATTGAGTGTGTCGTCGATATTGGTAATCTGTAATACGTTGCAACAGTTATCCAAAATCCAGCAGAAATCAAAGCGGATAAAGCTCCAAATATGACCAAATCATGGCTTAATAACTCTATTGGAACTATTCCCTTAGCTACGGTATACGTAACCCTATGACCAAAGATAGATGCACCTAAAAACTCTAAAACGGATGCAATTATTACAATTTGTTTGAGTGTCAAGGCTTTACTACCATAAGATGTAGCCATAGAATTTGCGGCATCGTTAGCTCCTATGTTCCAAGCAACGTAGAAACCTATTGCAATTGCTGCAATCGTCAAGATCTCAATCATGGTGCTTTGCCACTTATGCTATATATATCCTTTTTGATTTCACTCGAATGGAGCGATAGAGATATATATCCATATATTGAATATATACCAATGTTTGAAGCTCGTAGAGTTTACTTCAGTGGTAAGAGTAGCTACATAATCACACTACCAAAGAATTGGGTTAAGGGGAATGGTATCAAAGCTGGAGATGAGGTTTTAATGAAAATAGGGAAAGATTTCATAACGATTTATCCAAAGATCGTGAAATCTGGGAAAATAGCTTTTATAGATGCTAAAGATTTGAGAATGGAATCACTGTTAAGGAGAATAATATCGTATTACTTGGCTGGGTTTGATACTATTAGGATTAAGATCTACAATGAAGAGCATAGAAGGGCAGTTGTAAAATCTTCAGAGATTCTGATGGGTGCTGAAGTAGTTGAGGATTTGGGAAAGGAAATAGTGATGGAGATATTCTTAGATAACACAAGACTTAAGACGAGAGTAATACTCGAAAGAATGGCTAACACATGCGTTGGAATGGTTTCAGATTTTTGCAATGCCTTAAGAAGATTTGACAAATTCGTATGCACTTCTATAATGGCGAGAGAAAACGAAGTGGATAGAATGCATTTCTTACTACTTAGACAGTTAAAGCTTGCCTCTATGCATGCAGATATTGCAGCAACTCTTGAGATACCTATTGAGAGCGTTCACGAATACAGAACTGTTGTCAGATCCCTTGAAAGAATTGCAGACCACGCCTACAAGATGGCTGAAAACCTGTTAAAGCTTGAAAAGAGCGCAGATGAGTTGTGCGATTTTGTAAACCTAGATATAGACATGTTGAGCACTGCTGTAATCGCATTTCTAAACAACGAAACCGATTTAGCTGAAGAAGTCTTAGAGGATTTCGATAGAGTTGCAGAGATTGAGAACAGGATGTACGAAATAGTTCTCACGAGGGAGATAGAAGAGGCGTTACTACTTAAATCGATTCTCGATAGTCTTTCGAGAATTGCGAGTTATTCAGCGGATATAGCTGAAGTCGTTATAAATTTAGCTGTTCAATGATGTCTCCGTAGTAGATCTGTAGGATTAATACTATTATCGGATGTTGAATTAGATATATCTTCAAAGAATTCCTTCCAAGAAACGATATATAATCCCCTAATGGAAACCTGAAATCCTTTACGGGCTTGTAGTAGTTTCCGAAAAACACTCCAAGCAGAAAAACTCCAAACCAGGGGATTATCGGGAAGTAGTCTAAGGTGTAGAAGTCCTCTGGAATTAAGCCCAGCCACACGAATAGATACGTTGAAAATCTCATATCAGATAAAACTAATCCCAGTAAAATTACAGTCAATCCAGTGGTTAAGCTTAAAATCGGTTTTCTTGCAAAGAAAACGCCTAGGACCATTGCAACACTTATGAAGTGAAGGATTCCAAAGACTACAAATCCCTTACCGATAATCACATAAGTTACAGCTGTTATAGCGACAGCAATTGCAAAGTATTTAGCAGCTCTTTTAGCTTTCCTCTTAAAGCAACTACTACCGCAAGTTATAGCTAGACAAAGCCCAGAAATGAATATAAAAGAAGAGGCTATAAAGCGGGGAACGTAGTATAGGAACTCATAACTCAAATCAAGCTTGTCGAAATAGTACATATCGAATAGAAAGTGATAGATGAGCATTGAAATAACTGCAATACCCCTCGCAAAGTCTATCTCCCAATACCTCATCTGAAGTATCTCAAATCTTCATCACTCTTCCACTGCTGTACAGCCATTTCTTGCATCTCCTTTATCTGGGCTATTAATCTCTCCATTTCTTTAGCTCTTCTATCTAAGGCATCCACTGAAACCCTTAGGTTTAACATCCTCATTAAAACGTCCAATACCGCTTTTGCACTTTTCGGATCTACCATGTAGCCAGAGGTCACACCCATGAGACAGGCTGCTTCAATTCCCTCGAGCTGTGAAATTCCAAGCAGAAGTCCTGAAGCACCTATTATACCACCACCCGGCTCTCCCGGCTCGAATTTAACACCATACTTCTTCAACTCTTCAACTAACTTCTTTGAGTTCGCAGCACCTATCACGTACGGCTCTTCGACAAGCCTTCCGATCCCATAACCTCCAAGCGTATAAATCCTCTTAGCTCTGAATCTCTTTGCAATCTCTATGTATGCGTTTACGAGTTCAAAGTGTCCTTCATTGCTAATACTCTGAAAATCTCCGACTAAGATCAGTAGGTCTGGAGCTTCTCCATCCGATTTCCATGCGTAAACCTCGTTCTTTGGTAATCTTATCGTTCCATCCTCTTGCACTATTACCTGTGGCGGAAAGTAGTGTGAATAGATTTCAACAACCTTTTCAGCTTTTAACTCCTTAACGAGGTGATCTGCCACGAGCTTTCCGACATGTCCAATTCCAGGTAAACCTTCGATGAATATGGGATCTCTTAAACCAACTTCTTCTGGCTGTTTGAAGTATCTAACATCTATCTTCTTTATCATGAGACCACCTCCTCAATGCAAAGAATCCAATTTCTTTCCTAAGCATCCTCCTATACTTGCCGTACGGATCTTCTGGAGAAAACCTTGGAGGTATCGGCATATACGTCTTGCCATTGCAAACTGGACAGACATCTCGTAAGGTATACCTCCCACATCTCCCACACTTTCTCATTATTACTCTCATATGGCTTCTCTAACGAATTTCACATCAACTCCCAACCTCTTAGCAGACCTATTAACACTGCCAACAGCCTTCTTAAGCACGGATTCAGCTGTTTTATAATCGTCTGCTTCTACAACTATCCTATATCTCGGTGCACCTACGTATTCTATTTTCATGTCTATTCCATCTCTCTTAGCCTTATAAGCCGCTTTTAAAGCTTTTTTAATCCTTTCAACGCCATCCGATGCAAGGCTTTTCAATTCGAAATAACCCCTAACCTTAACCCTTCTCGGCTTTATGTTTTCTCTAGCGATTTCACCCATTTCCTTTGCAAACTCTTCACCAACAACTGGGATTAAAACTTCATACCCCTCATATGCTGCCTCTTCAAATGCAACGTAAACGGAGTCGTATTCATCGATTAACTTTCTCCCGATTTCGATTAACTTATCTCTTGGGACTTTTAGTTTCTCTCCGATTATCTCAAGCCATTTAAAGGCTTTGAGTTCATTCTTCCACTCCTGAATTTTTTCCTTCCTCTGTCTCTCGTTAACATCTTTTATCGATAGATCTATGTGACCCTTTTTCTTATCGACGTCTAGAACCTTGCAAACTACCTTCTGCCCCTTCTTTACGTGATCTCTTATATCCTTAATCCACCCCGAAGCTACTTCACTTATGTGTACAAAACCCTCTCTATTTTCGTATTCGTCGAGTGATACAAAAGCTCCAAAATCTAAAACCCTCGTAACAGTCCCAATTACGATTTCTCCTTTTGATGGAAAATCAGTTCTCTTTATTATTAATCTCTTACCCTGATCACTCATCTCTCAACGTTTAATGTCGTTATATTTAAAACTTTACCGAGCGATCACAATTGATAAATAGTTCTTAGAATAGAGTTAAAATCGGGTGTTAGAATGGGTGTGCACAGGATTACGAGTGAAGCAGCGAAGTATTATGCATTGCGAGAAAAAGTTGTAGGAAGTGGGATATCACTTTTAGGGCTTGCAAGCGAAAATCTCGATAGACTCTCAAAGAACCAGCTCGAAAAACTCGGAGATTTGGCTGCAAAACTGCTTCCACATTCTCCTGGTTATGCGGGAAAGATGATGCCAATAGTTGCAAGACTGTTTTGGAAGTTGGCTGGTGTGAATGAGAAGAAATTTGAACTCGTTGAACTCAAAAAACTTGAAAAGGAAATAGAAAATTTAAAGAACGAGCTAAAACTTTAGCTTAGTCTTAATTTTAGATTTTTATTATATTATTATTATAATACTCTAATTTATCTTAATTATTTTTTAGATAGATATTAATTAAACATAAATATAAAAATAATTAAGATAAATTAGAGTATTATAATAATAATATAATAAAAATCTAAAATACAAAAAAATTAGAATCCTTCGTCGGTCCTAATTCTAATAGTCCTCCCAATTAGAAATACAAATATCCTTCCATTGCCGTATTTACCAGTTCTAGCTGATGTTATGATAGTTTTTATGATATCATTTATCTTTTCGTCTTCTGCAGCTATCTCTATCTTTATTTTGTGAATTAAATCTTACATCCATTGTTCTACCTCTAAACTGGAGTTTAATTCCTTTTGTTCTTCTCTTCCCTTTACTTCCGTTACAGTCATTTGGAAGTATCCCTTCTCCTCTAACGTTTTTTTAACATCTTTAAACTTCTCTGGCCTTATAATTGCCATGATCATCTTCATATAACCACCTCACGCATAAGCAACTTCTCTATGCTGTAATATGTCCAATCCAACGTATTCCTACTTCTCTTTAACTCTCAAGCCGTTTCTAGCTGTTCTTCTTTTTGTATAATTTCATAGAAAATAATGGAAAAATATATAAAGGATGAGCGCGTACT
>CAYWXE010000053.1:0-10859 GCA_964462505.1 uncultured archaeon
GCCCCGAAGGGCACGGGCTCTCAAGGCCCGCGCAGTACCACTCTGCAACCCCGGCACTAATACCTAAATCTAAGAAATTCTTTAAAACTTTTGCTTTTAAATCTTAACCTCTTTAACCTCAAATTTCAAGTTCTCATCTATTAAGCTTCTGAGCAAATCGTTTATCATGGATTCCGTGCATGCAACTATTACACCACTTCCGTGATGGGCGGCTTCAATGCATACTTCCTTTGCACCGAAGAATATAGGCTCTATCCCTATCTTTCTACAAGCTATTAAGGCTTCAACACCTATTGCAACGACTATACTCCTAGGTCTATTTCTCACTAACTCTCTAAACTTTTCTAAGTCAACTCTTCTACTGCCTCCCTCTGAAACGTTTGGAATCTTTACAACGATTATCTCCCCCTTAGCTGGTGGTTCAAAGCTACCAGTTGGTTTAATCAAGACTTCTTCACTATCGTTTGCAGATGTCATCGCAATTCCATTTCCATTGCTCTCCTTCCTAGCGAATACAAATCCATCACTAAACCAGTAGTAAACCCTATCCCCTTCACTTATACTTCCACAAGCTATTGCGACTATGGATTTAGAGTATATCTTTTTAAGCAAGTCTTCACTGAATATGTGCAAATCTAAGAGGTTTTTCGTCAACCACTCCTCTCCCCTTCTCGTAACTTCGTAATAACCCTTATGTATTACTCTTACGAATCCTTCACTTACCAACTCTTTGAAATGCTCCGAAATCGCTTGAGGTGTGAGGTTTAGTTTTTTTGCTATATCTCTCTGATTACACTCCTTATTAATCGTCAACTCCGCGAGGATTAGTAACCTTATAGTATCCCTTCTACTGAGCAATACGTTCATAACAAAAATTCGTTAAATCACTAATTAATACTTTTGAGTGCTCTTTCTATAGCACTTCTCAGCTTTTCTGCAACAATCCTTCCATCCACTTTTCCCCTGAGTTCTTTCATAATCACACCCATTAGGGGTTTAAACGCCTTTTCCTTCCTCTCAGCAATTAAATCGATCTTCTCTTTGACAACTCTGTCTATAAATACATCTAAATCTTCAACTCTTCCGATCGTTTTCAGTATCTCATCTCTACCCAATTCCGGATTCTTGCAGAGAATTCTGAGGACTTCTTCAGCTCCCTCCTTCGCTATATCTCCATTCGCAATCATATCTAAAACAAGTCTATAGTGCTCTTCGTTAAGCTTCTCAACTTCTAAACCCTCCTTTCTCAAATGAGATGGAATTTCATACAAAACCCTTGCAACAATCGTTGGTTGTATCCTTTCACAGTACTCCTCAAACAACTTATAATAGGGGGAATCCGCTATTTCATAAGCTAAATCTTTTGGCAAGAACTTCTCATATCTCCTAGCCCTATCCTCTATTAGCTCTGGAATTTCGACATCCTCAAGCTCTTTAGTTATCTCAACAGGAGGAACGTCTGTTTCTGGATACATCCTTGCAGCCCCTGGCAACGGGCGTAGATAAGAAGTGGTTCCATCTTCGTTTGCCTTTCTTGTTTCTTCTGGAACACCTACTAGACAGTACTTAGCCCTCTCGATTATCCTTCTCAATGCCCTTTCAACTCTTTCCCCTTCTCCAGCTGCAATAATAATCGCATCATTCTCACTTGCGTTCAACTTCTTTTTCAGCGTCTCAACCTCTTCTCTACTAATTCCATAAGCTGGGAGTTCATCTGTGTGAAATATTCCCCCTAGTCCATATGCCTTAGCTATATCTGCAAACTCAGTTCCAAGTCTTCTTCCAGGTTGAATTTCTTTACCAACTATCCCAGCAAACCTCTTAAGCAAGATAGCTTTAACCCTACCATCTCCCCTTACAGCTTTAGCTATAACCTTACACTTCGTGTTAGCAAACACATCTGTTACATCAAATACTTCATTTACAACTTCTGCTCTCCTCTTTCTGAGTTCATCTCTTATCTTGAGCAAGTTCAACTGTCTTATGACTTCGTATTCCACGACTTTATCGATTATATCGAGTTCTTGAACCCCTTTGATTTCAACTCTAGCCCCATCCCTTATACTTATGTTTATATCCTGCCTAATAGTTCCGATACCCCTTTTAACCTTTCCAGTTGATCTAAGTATCATTCCAAGCTTCTTTGCAACCTTTTTAGCCATTTCTGGAGTTTTTATATCTGGTTTAGTTCCTATCTCAACTAGAGGAATTCCAAGTCTATCCAAAGAATAAATTACGACTCCAGCTTTTTCCTCTATCTTTCTACAGGCTTCTTCCTCTAAACAGAGGGTTGCAATACCTATTCTCTCCCCATCTACGTCTATATATCCATCAAACGCTATCAAAGCCGTTCTTTGAAATCCAGTCGTATTGCTCCCATCTATTACGATCTTTCTCATGACATGCACCTCATCAACGAGAACCATGTTTAACATCTTAGCTATCTGAATCGCTATTTTCAAAGCTTCTAAGTTCAGCTCTCTCGGTGGCTCTTCATCGGCTTCAACTAAACAAGTGGTATCATAAAACTTATATATAAACTTTCTACTCCTTTCAACTTCTTCCTTAGCGGCTCTATCCTCCTCTCCAATTTCACTCCTCTTAAGCCTGAGATATCTGAAGAATTCGAAATTCGACTCCTTAACATCTCTATGAGCTGTCGGGCAATAGCAAAACAGTTTGTGCTTTGTATCGAGTTGTTGATGAATTTCGATTCCAACTCTTAGCCCGATTGATTCGTAATCCATACGATTACTGATTTGATTCAATATTTAAAAGTGCTGTATGTTAATAAATAGTTTTACTCCACTTTTATTTTTTAACAATTCACTTAATTATTTTAATAATTCATTAAGAATTTTTAATTAATAATAATTATAAAAAATAAAATTTATAGAATTAAACTTAGATTAGTTAAAAGAAGGCAAAAAATTGAAATTCCTAAACATATACAATAAATTTGGAGATGCTGATGAGGAAGATTCAGCAACACTAGACTTTTAACAAATCTCAGCTATGTGTTTGACCCTGAGGCAAATTAGAGCTACCCTGCTGATTATTTGTAATTAAAGTTAATAATATTTTTTATAAAATGGTTTTAAATATATGTATCTAAAAAATATTTTAAAATTTTATTAAAAATGCTTAATCACCTCATCTATTAAATCGTATGAGCTCTTAACCTTTGATACGTCCCCAAAATACGTTACGTTCCAGATTACTACGTGCTCAACCCCAAGCTTTGCATATTTCTCGAATGCCTTTACGACTTCTTCAGGGGTTCCAGCTATGAATGCAAGTTTAACGACTTCATCTGGAATAGAGCTTGTAAGCTCAATGATTTTTTCTTTACTGAACTCCGTTGGGATGTAGTCAACTAATCCTCGATACTTGCCCAACGGATGCTTAAACCCGAATTTCTCGTAGAAATCAGATGGAATTAGAAGTGCATGTGTTTTTAATATCGGGGTTCTCAACAGTCTTTCAACTTCTTCTCTCTTTTCATCTATCACCAAGCTAACGAATACGGCTTTTGTTATATCTGCTGTATCTCTCTTCTCCTCCTTTGCAAACCTTTCAAGTCTTTGAAGTTTTTCCGCGTAAACCTCTGGAGGTGTGTTTATAGGTATCCAGCCATCTGCATACTTTGCAGTTAATCTAAGCATTCTATCCCCATGTGCTCCGATCCATATCGGCAAATCGCCAATTGGCTTGAGATCGAATACTGCATTCTTAAGCCTGTAAAATCTACCTTCGAAGTTTATTATCTCTCCGTAATCCGTATTCAGCATAATCTTTATAAGCTTTAAAGCCTCTTCAAGCCTTGCGACAGCTTGCGAAAAATCTATTCCATATGGAACAACGTTTTCAGCTTCTCCAGCACCGATTCCAAGTATAAATCTACCGTTCGTCGCGTGGTTAGCTGTTATCGCTTGCTGGAGTAAAACGGCTGGATGTCTCCTCAACACTTCGGTTACAGCAGTTCCAAGCTTTAATCTTTCTGTTGCCTCTGCCGCATAACATATCGAGCAAAACGTGTCGTAAAACATATGACAAGATGGATACCTCTTTGCAAAATCGGTTTCATCCCACAAATCGTTTGGATACCATCCCATTAAGTGATCTGGAAACCACAAAGCCGAGTATCCCTTCTCCTCAAGCCTTTTAGCAGCCTTTTTCAAGTTTTCTATTGGAGGAAAAGTTGGAGCTACTGTTCCGAACTCCATGATCTGTTTAGCAAAGTTAAATATATTTTCGTTTCGATTGCTAAACATGGAGAAGGTTTACTTTGTAGATGCAAGAGCAGAGGTTACAGAGGTTGAGAAGTGGTATCAGCCCCACTTAAGCTTGGTTAGTAAACTCAAGAAGTTGATAGATGAAAGTGAAATTTTCGATATAGTTTCAAGTGGGGATATAGTAGCAGTCAAAACTCATTTCGGTGATAGAGGGACTACTAAGACTATAAGAAGCGTTTTCATTAGGGCTGTTGTTGAGAAGTTAAAGGAGATTGGTGCAAGACCTTTCGTAACGGAAACAACTGGCTTAGGGTTGACGATGTTGAGAAGTACAGCATACGGAAGACTTTTAATTGCTGAAGAAAACGGTTACACACAGCAGACAGTCTTGGCACCTATAATAATAGCAGATGGCTTATTGGGATTTGATTTCGTAGAAGTAGAAGTGGATGGTAAATATTTGAGGAAGGTCTACGTAGCAAAGGCGATAGCTGAAGCTGATGCCGTAATATGTTGTACTCATTTCAAGATGCACATGCAAGCCGGGATAGGTGGGAGTATAAAGAACGTTGGAGTAGGTTGTGTAGCAAAGCCATCTAAATTCGACGTTCACGTTGAAGACTATCCAGTCATAAACGAAAACTGTACAGAATGCGGTAAATGCGTAGAGATTTGCCCAGTTAAAGCTATAAGAGACTTCAAAATAGACAAAAGTAAATGTCTGAAGTGCACAGGCTGTTATGAGGTTTGCGAATACGATGCAGTGGAACTCAAATGGCTCGAAGGGAAAGATGTAAGTGATAGAATAGTTGAATGCGCTAAAGGTGTTTTGAGTGTAAACGACAACTTTGCATATCTAAGCTTCCTAATAGACATAACTCCGCATTGCGATTGCCATCCGTATAGCGACATATCGATAGTTCCAGATATTGGAATATTAGCTTGTAAAGATATAGTTGCAATAGATAAGGCAAGTTTGGACTTGTATATGAGTGCTGAAGTTGTTAAACAATCCCTACTTGCAGATAAACGCTTTTGGGAGTGGACAGACCCATTTGGGATGATAGAATACGCTGAAGAGATCGGTTTAGGTAAGTCTAGGTATAAGATAGTAAAAGTATAAAATTCTAAAAAACAACTCATATCGTGAACAAACTCCTCCAAATACTGAAAAGAGGTGAAGGTGAAAACGTCGAATTCAAGGAGTATTTAACGAAATATCACTTGAAGGAGGGTAGGTTTAGGCAATTAGCCTGTCAGATGAATCACAGAATTATAATGGGTAAAGGTAAAGCTATCTACGTGATCGGAGTTTCGGATTCTGGAAGGATTAAGGGTATAAGTGAATCACAATTCTCTGAGACTTTAAGCATAATAGAGAAGATTGCAAAGGAGATAAACGCTAAAATCGAATCTGTTGAGAGGTATGAAGTAAATGGAGGTATTGTTGGGATAATCGAAATCAGAAAGGAGAGGGCTAAAGAGCACATAATGATTGGAACCGCTGGACATGTAGATCATGGGAAGTCGACGCTTGTGGGATGCCTTATTACTGGAAGGCCTGATGATGGAGATGGAGCTACGCGAATATATTTAGACGTATTAAAGCACGAGATTGAGAGAGGTTTAAGTGCTGATTTAAGCTTTGCAGTGTTTGGATTTAAAGATGGAAAGGCTATAAAGCTGAAGAATCCATTAAACAAAAACGAAAAGGCATGGATAGTTGAAAACGCTGACAAAATCGTTAGTTTCGTCGATACGGTTGGACATGAACCTTGGCTTAGAACTACTATTAGGGGTTTACTTGGACAAAAGATAGATTACGGCTTGCTTGTTGTTGCGGCAGACGATGGAGTTATGAGAACTACTAAGGAGCACTTGGGAATTATGCTTGCAATGGATTTACCCGTTATAATCGCTATAACTAAGATAGATCTCGTTGATGATATAAGGGTTAAAGAAGTTGTAAACGAAGTTGCTAAGATATTGAGAACGGTTGGAAGAATTCCGTTTTTTGTTAAGGATTTAGAAGATGCAAAAAGAGTTGCGAGGATAATAGCCGAGAATAATCTAGTTGTTCCAATAATAAAGACATCTGCAATAACCCTTGAAGGTTATGACTTACTTGAAGAGCTACTGCTGAGATTACCAAAGAGATACCATGCTGAAGAGGATTTTCTCATGTACATAGATAGGATCTACAAGATAACTGGAGTTGGAACTGTTGTAAGTGGAACAGTGAAATCCGGTGAGATTTGTGAAGGAGAGGAGGTTTACATCGGACCTTTTCAGGATGGAGAGTTTAGGAAGGTTAGAGTTCAGAGTATTGAGATGCACTACTACAGGATTGAAAAGGCCAAGAGTGGTGATATAGTCGGGTTGGCTTTAAAAGGTGTTAAGTACAATGAACTGAGAAGGGGAATGGTTTTAAGCAAGAAGTTGCCTAAAGCCGTTTGGGAATTTGAAGCAGATGTTTACGTCTTTACGCATCCAACTCTGATAAGAGAGGGTTACGAGCCAGTAATCCACATAGAAACGATTTCTGAGACTGTAATATTTAAGGAAATTGATAAGAAATACCTAAAGGCCGGAGATAGGGGGAAGGTTAGGATGAGGTTTAAGTATCATCCGCAGTTCGTTTACGAAGGGCAGAAGTTCATATTTAGGGAGGGAAGAAGCAAGGGTATGGGTGAGATCAAGAAGATTTTATCATGAGTTTAATATTCATATTAAATTATAAATCAATTAAATTTTTTATTGTTCAAGACTTTAGCGGAATCTAACAGCAAAAACTTAAAAATGTTCTCAGATTTCAGATTTCAATAAGATGGATTTACTACAGCAAATAAAAAAGATAGAAGAAGAGCTAAAAAGAACACCATATAACAAGGCTACTGAGCATCACATCGGTAGATTAAAAGCTAAACTCGCTCGATTGAGGGAAGAAGTTGAGAAGCAGAAGAAAAAGTCTTCAAAAACTGTCTCGATAAAAAAGGAAGGAGATGCAACAGTAGTATTAGTTGGATTTCCATCGGTTGGAAAATCTACACTATTGAACAAGCTTACAAATGCAAAAAGCGAAGTAGCAGATTACGACTTTACGACTCTAAAACCTAAACCAGGTATTTTAAAATATAAAGGAGCTGAAATTCAAATAGTAGATGTTCCGGGAATAATAGAAGGGGCAGCTAAAGGAAGGGGAATGGGAAAAGAGGTACTTTCAGCTGTTAGAGTTGCAGATTTAATAGTAATAGTTGCAGATGTCTTCAACATTCACAGCATTGAAATTGTTAAGAAAGAGCTGTACGAAGCAGGAATAAGACTTGACGAAAAACCGCCAGATATAGTAATCAGAAAGAGAGATAGAGGTGGTATAAGAATAAACTCCACAGTTCCACTGTCGTTGGATGAGAAAACGATTATAGAGGTTTTAAAGGAGTACAGAATTCACAATGCAGATGTAATAATTCGAGAGGACTTAACACTCGACAGACTGATAGACGCCTTAGCTGGAAACAGGGTGTATATACCGTCGATAACAGTTGTTAACAAGATAGATTTAATGGATGTAAATGTTGATAACGCTATTCCGATTTCAGCTGAGAAGGGGATAAACTTAGACGTTTTAAAAGAGGAAATATTCAGGAAGCTGGATTTCATCAGAGTATATCTAAAACCTCCCGGTGAAAAGCCGAGTGATAAGCCGATGATACTGAGAAGAGGTGCAAGAATCGAAGACGTATGTAAGAAACTCCATAAAGACTTTTTGAGAAATTTTAGGTATGCTAAGGTATGGGGAAAATCCGTTAAATTCAATGGGCAGAGAGTTGGATTAGATCATGTTCTTGAGGATGAAGACATCGTTACGATTTACGCTTAAAGGATTTTAATCGTCATTATTTCCCTGAAAATCTAACGATTTAATTAATAACTGCGACATAGTATAATTTATTAAAAATATACAAAGGTCTAAAAAATTGAAAACGAACAAATGATAATGTCGTTAATGAGTTTTTAACCATGAAAAAATACACCATACTCGTAGTGATTCTCCTCTTATGTGGATGCTCGATGAAATCAAACACTCAAAAAGCAGAGATAATTCTTAAAAACGGGAAACCTACAACATTCAAAGGAGAGCAGATGATGTGCTTTGAAAGGGGTGAGGAAATCACTATAATTTTAAAAAATACTGGGTCAAAACCCTTAACCCTGCCAAACACAGCTCCATGGATTATATACAGAATTTACAACACAACACCAGTTTACCAACCTATTGCGGCCCAAGTGTTAGTAAAGCTTAATCCAAATGAAACAATTAAATGGACGTGGGATCAAAGGGATTACAACGGGAATACAGTTGATGTTGGATTGTACAAAGTCGTTATCAGAACTTTCGAATTGAAACTCTATAAGAAATTCGTGATAGCAGAAAGGTGCCACATTGAGTAAAAATCTCTAACTCTAAAAATCGCTACAGTTATAACCAAGCGAATTCAATCAAGACTATGAGAAGTGATATCGTTAAAAAGGGAATAGATAGAGTTGCACATAGAGCACTTTTGAAATCGCTAGGCGTAACAGATGAAGAAATTGATAAACCGTTTATAGGGGTAGCAAACGCCTACAGCACAATAGTTCCTGGGCATACAAATCTCGACAAGATTACACAAGCAGTCAAAGAGGGAATATACGCCGCTGGCGGAGTTCCTTTTGAGTTTGGAGTCATAGGTGTTTGTGATGGGATTGCAATGGGGCACAGAGGTATGAGCTATTCTTTACCTTCAAGAGAACTTATAGCAGATAGTATAGAGGTGATGGTAGAGGCACATCAATTCGATGGCTTGGTAGTAGTTGGGGGTTGTGATAAGATAGTTCCGGGAATGCTTATGGCGATTCTAAGACTGAACATCCCAGCTATAGCTGTAACATCTGGTCCCATGCTCCCAGAGAGGGTATTTGGAAGAAAAGTTTCTATTAAAGATGCTTTTGAGGCGGCTGGAATGTACAAGGCTGGAAAAATCAGTGATGAAGAATTAAAGCTTTACGAAGACTTTTGTGCTCCGTACTGCGGGAGTTGTCAAGGATTATTTACAGCAAACACAATGCAAATCCTAACAGAGGTTATGGGATTGAGCTTGCCCTACTGCTCGACTTCTCCATGTTCTTCATCGAGAAAGCTTAGGATAGCTAGGCTCAGTGGTAAAAGAGTTGTAGAGCTTGTAAAAGAGGATATAAAACCTTTAGACTTTATCACTGAAAAGTCGTTTGAGAATGCTATAACAATGGACATGCTGATCGGTGGCTCAACTAATACCGTTTTACACATTCCAGCTATTGCAAGAGAGGCTGGAATAAAGCTCAGCTTAGATTTGTTTGACGAGATAAGTAGGAAAACTCCACACATAGTTGCATTAGATCCGGCGAGTGAAGACATGATAGTGGACTTAGATGAGAGTGGAGGAGTACCGATGATAGTGAAAAAGGCTAAAGAATTGTTTAGTAATGAAATGACCGTTAGCGGAATGAAGTTGTACGAAATAGCTGAGAGAGCAATTTCGAGGGGAAGAGACATAATCAGAGATTTAAGTAATCCGATAAGTAAAGAGGGAGGTATAGCGATATTAAAGGGAAACCTCGCTGAAAAAGGAGCAGTTGTAAAAACTGCCGCAATAGAAAGAGATATGTTAAGATTTGAAGGAAATGCAAGGGTTTTCGATGGTGAAAAGGAGGCTTTAGATGCAATACTCGGTGGAGAGATTAAGGAGGGAGATGTCGTAGTTATAAGGTATATGGGCCCAAAGGCTTGTGGTATGCCTGAGATGCTTTTACCGACTGCTGCTATATCTGGAATGGGGCTTAGAAGAGTAGCACTGGTTACAGATGGACGTTTCAGCGGTGCCACTCGTGGACCGTGTATAGGACACGTTTCGCCTGAAGCCATGGACAATGGAACTATAGCTTTGGTTGAAGATGGAGATACAATAAGCATAGACATACCAAATAGGATATTGGAGCTAAGAGTCGATGAAGATACATTAGCAGATAGGAGGGCTAAGTTTAAGCCAAAAGAAATAAAGCTTAAAGGCTACCTTGCAAAGTATTCAAAGCTCGTAAGTGGTGCTGATGAGGGAGCAGTTCTTCTGTGAAATCGTCTTAGTTTTATTTACGATTTTAGCTATAATAGTTCCATGTATTTCCCTATGGATTGGTTTGAGAGTGATCGGGAGAAAGAGGGGATTAGTCAGATGTGGAATCGCATGTCTATCAGCTTTAATAATTTCTACGATTTTAACTGGAATTGTTAGTTTTTTTCCCCTATTGAACCTATTGACTCCACTCGTGTTCTTCTTATCATACCTCTACGTTTTAAAAGTGGTATTAGGTGTGAACATCGTGGAGGCTTTTGCAGCTACAGCGGTTTCACTCTTAATACTGTTAATACTTGCAATAATCACTGCGATTCTAACTGGGATCTGGATAAGTTTCTTTGAAGTTAGGAAAGTAGTTCACATGATCAGATTTTGAACGAAACGTTTTTTACAAGTAATTGCAAGTAGTTTATGACGATGATGAAGAGTGCGGGTTCTGATTAAATGATGAAGAACTGACGGGCTGAGTTTT
>CAYWXE010000054.1:0-10112 GCA_964462505.1 uncultured archaeon
ACACGAAAGAGGAGAGAGACAGATGGTTTACTCAGATATGGGATATAGTAGGAACTAAACAAACTGTTGGAGAAAAAAGGGTTGGTGCTTTTCCTGAAGAGATCCCCTACAGATTAATAAGAATGTTTTCGATAATTGGTGATACTGTGCTTGATCCCTTCTTGGGAACTGGAACTACAACTAAAGTTGCAATAACACTAAACCGAAATTCCATAGGGTATGAAATTGATGAAAGTTTACTGCCTATAATTAAGGAGAAAGTAGGAATCACTCAGAAGCTTTTAACTTCGAATTATTCAATAGAAATCGTTAAGAGAGGTAACTCCAAACAGCTTTCCAACTCTTTCTAAGAGTTTCTTACCTTTATCAGTTAGACTTTCAATTTCAACTATTTCGATATTACTTTCTTTATCCTTGTCATAGTAAATGATCAAGTCTCCAGCTGGCTTCTCCTCTGCTAAACCTATCTTATCCTTGTATGTTATTCTCTTTATTGAAATTGCATATTCGTCAAGATATCCATCAATACCCTTAGATTCCTCTTCTGGAGTAGCAAGTCTGTAACTTAACTCTAATTTCTTAGAAAAATATGCTAAGATTGGCTCTTGAACCATTAAACCGATATATGTCTTGACTATAACCAAATCTTCAACCCATTTTCTCACGGTCTCTTTATCAAGCTTATCTATAGTTTCCTTGAATCTGCTAAGCATGTTCATAATCTTATTCGTAGCTACTTCAATAGCATTCGGATATTTGCTTAAATACCACCTCTTCCACTCTTCAAAATCCTTATAAGGGCATTTCTTAACCAATTCACTCATTTGACCTACTACTTCAGGTCGTGTCGCTTGTGCAAATCTATTTGCTAAGTTAATAAGAGGAGAAGCATATTTAGGTAACTCTACTTTGTCCTTAACAATTAATTCACGTATTTCCTCTACATTAATCTTGGGCCTTTTATTAAATTTCACAGAGAATTTAGCAATCTATTCATTAATAAAGTTTTTTAATTTTAAATCTTAACATTGTTCTCGTAAACTTCTTCAATTTCTGGCTCGTAATCCTTAGTAACAAACAATTGATAAGTTTCCTTTCAAGGTGTTTTCTTCAAGTCTATCCTCTTTGAACATAACCCTGTTAAACTCATTACATTGCATTAGAAATATAAAACTTTCAAATCTGTGTTAAAGACGGCTTTGACCTTTAGAAATTCACGAACTCATAGCTATAGTTGAATTTTGCTCGACATATCCAGCAGACGCTATTGAGGTTTATGTTGAAAGGGTTTTAGGTGAGAAAAAGTGTAAAAGGGAGATATTTAATTTACAGAAGATAAAGATGCTACTACCTGTTAGATGAAGAAGAGGACTTAATTGTAACGTTAAGACCTGAGGTCGATTCTGAAGAAAGAATTACAGGATACAGCCACGTAGGATAAAGAGAATTTACTCCTTCTATGACAAATTATTAAATGATTATTATAAGTTTGCAATAAATGTTCACAGGAACGACAAGGAAAAGATGATGACTATTTACTTAAGGCAAGCCACTTCTGCTATCTACTTCTGTTATAGTTTTAATTTTTAGTGTATATTATTAATATAATAAATCAATATAAAATATAATAAAAGTTGTAATAATAACAAAGAATTCATAACTTAGCCTTCTCTTCAATTCGTTTTATGTATTTGACTATCAAATCTCTCAATTTATCTTCGTTTATGATTTTTAGATCATCCGTAACAAACTCGTGCAAATCCAAGACTAAGTGATACTTAACCTCTTTTCCGAGTTCTATGTCGAAAAACGTATCCAATATCTCATGCAACATTCCACCCTTTTTTAGCTCACCTTCGAACTCCAAGTACAACTTGCTACCTATTCTCTTCGCTTCTATCTCTAACTCTTTTAGAGGGCTATCTGGTTTTACGTATTCCATCTCATGCTCGTCTGCTCCAAATTTTATCTTTTTAGGGATCCATCCGATTTCTTGAATTATGTGATGTATAGCTGTAACAAGCACGTTGTCCTTCTCAGCCGTAATCATCTGTTTTTTTATGAAATCCATAACTTTTTCAAGTAGTCCCATATCAAGCATGTGATTTCAACGATAAATAGTTTTTCAATTGGGCTAAGGTTTATTTAACTATTCAAAGCTCTCTAATCTATGAAAATCGCAATATCTGGAAAAGGTGGCGTCGGTAAAACTACGCTTGCCGCAGTATTGGCTCATCTATTTGCTAAAGATGGCTATAGCGTTACTGCAATCGACTGCGATCCAGATATAAATCTTCCCTCCGCTTTGGGTATAAAGCAGAAGTTGAAACCCCTCTCCGAATTACACGAGATAATTGAGGAGAGGGTTATAGGCCCGTTGGGGACTTACAAACTCAATCCGAAGGTTGACGATGTCTTTGAAGCTTACTCCGTTTACAATGAGGATGGCGTTAGGGTTTTAGTGCTTGGAACAATCGAAAAGGGAGGAGAAGGCTGTTTCTGTCCGCAGAACGCATTTCTTAGGGCTATATTAAGGCATGCAATATTCAAGAGAAAAGATGTTTTAATACTCGACATGGAAGCTGGAATAGAGCATCTCGGTAGGGGAACTGCAAGGGGCGTTGATTTACTAATAGCTGTAATAGAACCGGGTATGAGAGCTGTTGAGACACTTGAGAGAATAGAGAAGTTGAGCAGAGATCTCGGAATTGAAAAAATAGCAGTAGTTGTAAACAAGTATATCGAATCTGAAGCTGCGAAAAGACTAATCAATGGTATAAGATATCCTATTCTCGGCTACATCCCATTCAGCGAATGCTTTATAAAGGCAGACCTTGAAAACATACCCCCATACAAAGTTTGCGATCTGAAACCGTTTGAAGAGATAAAGAGGAGAATAGAGGAGATAGTAACATGAAAGTTGGTATAATTACGAGAAAAGGAGAAAGAAGAGATGACATAAGGATGTTTTCAAAGTTCTTTGATGTAATCGTTTACGAATTACCTAAGGATATCCCAATTATGGTTGAGAACCCATCTGAATACCTTCAACTCCCAGATGACTTCAAGCCGGATATGGTTATTTCCTATGCAAGGCATCCAGATATAAATCTAGAGCTTATAAAAATTGCATCCGAAAGGGGAATTGGATTAGTGATAATTTCAGGTGGAGCTGAAAGCGGTTCTTACATCCAGCTAAAAAGAGAAGGTGAAAAAAGAGGAGTTAAAGTTTTGTGGGATGAAATCTGCTGTGCAATTCCGGATATCAAAGATGACAGGTATTCGGAGTTCTTTAAGCATTTTGGTAGTCCAGAGGTTGAGGTGGAGATAGAAAATGGAAAGATAAAAGATGTTAGAATTATAAGATCTGCCTTTTGTGGAGCAACTTATTTCGTTGCTGAAAAGATTAAGGGATTGAGTTTAGATGAAGCACCTACAAAAGCGGGCTATTATACCCAGATATACCCCTGTATGGCTAAGAGAGGTATTGATGGGGGAATTCACAAAGCCGCAAGAGCACATAAAAGAGCGGTTGAAAAGGCTATTGAAAAAGCTTTAAAAAAATCTACCACCAACAGATAACCCTATCGCATTCAACTATCTTCTTTGCAAGCTCCTCGTAGTCCACTCCTTCGTATAGCTTGAACTCGTAGACTTCGTTACCTTTTGCAAGCTCTTCTGCGAGCTTCTTTGTGGTTTCATCTGGCTCGGATCGATAGATGTAGACGATCTTCATACAAACCCCCTAATACGGTATCACTACGCTGTACTCCTTCAACTTCTCAACTATTTCGTCCAAGCTTAAGATTTTGAAGTTGTACTTCTCGTTCTCCTTTACATTCGAGTAGAGGTTTCCACCCATATCTGTTAAGAATTCTAAGTTGTCCTTGAATTCCTCATCGCAGTCCTCACATATCTTTTTCATATAGTCAAAGTCAAGCTCATAGTTTAAGATGTACAAATCGACTTTGTGGTCTTCAAGCACAGCTCCGAGTGCAACTCTTAAAGCTTCAAATTGAGCTTCCTTATCCTTCGCTACAACCGCAATAAACTCCTCCTCTCCCCTCATTTAAAACACCACGTATTTATCTGCATCTTTTAAAAATTCGGCATTCTTAGCTTGGGTAACCCAATTCTTATACGGAACACCTTCAACTGGAGATTTACCCTCTTTTAGCTTTTCCATGTTCTCTTTAACGTATCTCCCATAACTCGCTTCACAAACGTAGACGTTTTCTGCACCAGCCGCATCTAAAAGCTCTTTAAATCTCTGATGCTTTACGTTCTTCACACCATCGCCAGACATGAAGACTTTCACTTCACTCCCTATTTTCTTCAGTGCTTTCACGAGTTCAACGGCGTGATCGAAGTATTTGTCTGTAAATATCGATATCGCTACGAATTCGGGCATGTTTTCCCATAAATTGTAATGACATATTAATCTTTCTACTTGTGAGTAGTATCTGTTGTTTGCGGTATACCTAAACGATGCAGTATTGTATACCGTTGTATCAAAAGCCAGTAAATTTAATAAACAGAGTAAAGCTAATAAATAACCGTGCTATTTGTGTCTAAAGGAGGTGGTGGTAAACATGGCAAGACAGTTGACAAAAGAAGAAGTTGAAAAGATTAAGCCTGATGTCGTTGTAGATGCAAGAGGTCAGTCTTGTCCTGGGCCTATGCTTGAAGCGAAAAAGGCTCTGGGAACGAAAGTTAAGCCTGGGCAAATTCTTGAACTTCTATCAAGTGATCACGGGACTAGGCATGACTTGGAGACTATGTGTGCGAGGTCTAAGGGCAAGTGGGAATATCTCGGATATTACGATACTGGTGGTTACGACAGACACTTCGTGAAGAGGCATAAGTAAAATCGGGAGATGAATCGATTATGACTCATAAAATTTTAATTTTTGCTGCAGACATGGCTTATAGAGCATTAGATCAGGCCGGATTGCTCCATGCACATTACTCACCAAATACGGTTATATTCAGAATACCGTGTGCGAGCATGATCAGACCAGAACTAATAATCTACGCATTGAAAAATGGTTTTGATGCTGTTTTCGTTGCGAGTAGTGGGCCCGATTGCCCATTCTTAGGTGAGGAATGCGTAAGCATAACCGCCAAGAGAATAGAAAAAGCATATGAGTTAATGGATAAAGAAGGAATTGAGAGGGAGAGACTCGTTTCAAGTGGAGTTTGCTCGACTTGTGTTGAGACAATAGTTAGCTCCCTTGAGAGAATTGAGAAGTTTTTAGAGAGTGTTAAGAAGGGGTGATTTTTTATGGAGTTAAAGCCTGAATACGATGTTTTGGTTATAGGCGGTGGTTATGCTGGAATGGAAGCTTCACTAACGCTTGGTGATGCTGGTTTTGATGTTTTACTCGTTGAAAAAGAGCCGAGTATCGGTGGACATATGATTCAAATAAGTAAGGTTTTCCCAACTACCGATTGTGCTGGTTGTATTACAACGCCTAAAATGGCGGCTGTTCCGAAGCACCCCAAGATAAAGCTATTGACTTATACGGAGGTTAAGGAGGTTGAAAAGGTTGGAAAGAAGTTTAAAGTTAAACTGCTAAAGAAGCCGAGATATGTAGATGAAGAGGCTTGCATTGGTTGTGGAAGA
This sequence comes from uncultured archaeon, assembly GCA_964462505.1. GTDB lineage: Archaea > Halobacteriota > Archaeoglobi > Archaeoglobales > Archaeoglobaceae > CAYWXE01. The sequence goes on from CAYWXE010000054.1 coordinate 5,627, forward strand.
TGTGAAGACGTCTGTCCTGTTTTAGTTCCGAAGGAGTTTGAATACGGTTTAATAGGTAGAAAAGCTGTTTACATCCCATTTGAGATGGCTTCTCCAAAGATTGCATTAATAGATTTAGAAAACTGTATAATGTGTGGTAGATGTGAAAGGGCTTGCCCTAAGGGTGCGATAAACTTCTTAGACGAGCCAAAGGAGATAGATGTGACCGTTAAAGCCATAATCGTAGCAACTGGTTACGATTTATTTCCACCAGAGCGTAAGAAAGAGTACAACTACACTGGGACTCTAACGACTATACACGAAAATGCAAATCCAAACATAATCCATGCATTCCAGTTTGAAAGGTTATTAGCTCCTTCGAGACCATGGCATGCTTTACTAAGACCTGGAGATGGAAAAGTCCCAGAGAAGATTGCATTCGTCTTGTGCACTGGTTCAAGGGATAAATCCGTTGGAAATCCGATATGTTCAAGGGTTTGTTGTATGTACTCCATAAAGCAAGCATTGCTATACACTTCAGCTATACCATACGGTGAGGTCACAATATACTACATGGATATAAGAGCATTTGGAAAGGGATTCGAGGAGTTCTACAACATGGTCAAGGAATTAGGTGTCAGATTCGTTAAGGGTAAAGTTGCAAAGATAGAAACGAACAGCAATGGAAATCCAGTTGTTGTTGTGGAAAACTTTGAAACGGGAGAGATAGAAAAGGAAGAGTACGATATGGTTATACTATCAGTTGGATTAATATCAAACAGTACTAGAGAATTGGCTAAAGTTTTAGGAGTTAAAACAGACCAATATGGTTGGATCGCTCAGCCAGATATAAACTCAAACCCAGCTAAAACGAGTGTTGATGGTATATTCGTTGCTGGGACTGCTGCGGGCCCAATGGATCTGCCAGACTCAATAGCACTATCAGATGCAGCGGTTTCGCAGTGCATAGCATACCTAAAGGAGGTGGAAAGTTGAGAAAAAGGATCGGTGTTTACGTTTGTCATTGTGGTGGAAACATATCTGATTACGTTGATGTAAAGAAGGTTGTTGAAGCCGTAAAGGATTTGCCAAATGTTGCAGTTGCAAGGGATTTTGTATTCATGTGCTCTGATGCTGGACAGGATTTGATAAAAGAAGATATAAAGAACTACAACCTCGATGGAGTTGTTGTAGCCTCTTGTTCTCCCCATCTTCACGAAAAGACTTTTAGAGATGCTGCAAGCTTAGCTGGTTTAAATCCCTATTTAGTTGAGCATGTATGCATAAGAGAGCACTGCTCTTGGGTTCACTCAGATGAGCCAGAAGCGGCAACACGAAAAGCGATATGGATTGTAAAGAGTGCAATAGCAAAGGTTAGCTTAGCTGAAGAGCTACAACCGATAAGGCTCGAGATGAAACCGGAGGTTATAGTCGTCGGCGGTGGAATAGCTGGGATGAGGTGTGCGATTGATCTGGCAAAAGCGGGGATAAAGGTTCACTTGATAGAAAAGAAACCGTTTTTGGGGGGGAGAGCGGCACAGATATTCAAGCTTTATCCAAGTGGGAAAACGGGCTATGATTTGGTTAAAGAGCTAATAGATGAACTAAAGAAGTATCCAAATATACACGTCTACACAAATGCAGAGATCGTTGAAGCTGGTGGAGCGTTAGGAGATTTCAAGGTTAAGATAGTTGTAAAGCCGAGATATGTCAAAGAGGGACTAGGCAGGGAGGAGATAGAGAAGGCTATAGCTAAATGCCCAGTAGAAGTTCCAGACGAGTTTAACTACGGTCTAACAAATAGAAAGGCGATATACATGAGAGAGCCGAGTTATCCAGAGATTCCAGTGATAGACATGGAAAACTGCACCAAGTGCAACGAATGTGGAATAGCGGATTTCGAGCAAGAACCCAAGACTTACGAGCTTAGTGGGAGTATGATAATCCTTGCAACTGGTGCAAAACCATATGAACCAAAGGAGGGAGAATACGGGTATGGAGTTTACGATCACGTGATAACGTTGCCCGTATTTGATCGATTGTTAGCAATATCCAATGGAAAACTCGAATACAAGGGTAAAGAGATTAGAGATATCGCGTTCATATACTGTGTAGGTAGTAGAGATGAAGAACACGAATACTGTTCGAGATATTGTTGTGTTGCAACGTTAAATGCTGCATTGGGAGCTTTAGAGAAGTTCGGAAAGGTTAGGACTTATCACATATACAGAGACATAAGAGCTTATGGCAAATACGAAACGTATTACGAGGAGGCTGGGAAAGAGGGAATGATTTTCATAAAGTACGATCCAGAAGATCCACCGGTTGTTGAGAAAAGAGGAGACAAGCTGATAGTTAAGGTTAAGGATCTGCTGACAGGTGGAGAAGAGCTTGAAATACCCGTTGATTTAGTAGTTCTATCAGTTGGTATGGAGCTTGAAGAGGCTGAGATATTTAACATGCTGAGAGTTCCATTTAGCAGAGATGGATTTCTACAAGAAGTTCATCCAAAACTTAAGCCAGTTGAAACGGCTATAGGTGGTGTTTTAGTTGCTGGAACCTGTCAGTTCCCAAAGGATACAGTTGAAACAGCTGCATCTGCATCTGCTGCAGTTGGAAGAGCTGAAACCTACTTAGTTAAGGGTTATGCGGAATTAGAGCCATATATAGCTGAGGTAAATCCAGAGAAGTGCGATGGATGCGGGATATGTGTTGAGGAATGTCCAGCCGGAGCTATAAGGATTGAAAACGGTAAAGCAGTTATAAATGAGGCATTGTGTAAGGGATGTGGTGCCTGTGGTGCACTTTGCCCAACTGAGGCAATAAATCTGAGGGGTTATAAATACGAACAGTTCAGAGCTATGATAGACATACTTAAGGAGGCGTAGATATGGCTGAGGAGAAGAAAAAGCCTGCTAAGGAGTTAACTGTGAAAAAACTTAGGGAAAGAGGTGTAAAGCCAAAGCCAGAGGTTGTAGAGAGATCAAAAGAACAGAGGAGGATAATAAAACAGATAAAGGATTGCCTTAAGGATGGGCCAAAGACTATTCCAGAGATTGCATCTGCTACTGGATTAAAGCCGGGAGTTGTTACTTGGTACGTTATGACACTCGTCAAATACGGAGAGATAGTGCCTGGTGAGGAGGTTGATGGTTACTATCAGTATAGTCTTGCTGAGGTAAAGGAGAAAGAGGAGAAGGAGGAGTAGAAATGGCTGTAGTGGATCCAGAATTCGCCGAAGTTTTAAAGAGACTCGGTGCGAAGAACGTTACCGTCTGCTTCAACTGTGGAAACTGCACGGCTATATGTCCGCTATCTACGAACGAACACATGTTTCCGAGGAGAATAATAAGGTATATACAGCTTGGACTTAAGGAAAAGGCCTTAAAATCACCGGAGCCGTGGATTTGTCATGCATGTGGTGAATGCTCAGTGACATGCCCAAGACAGGCATTTCCAAGTGAGATAATGAACGCCGTTAGGACTTACGCCTTTACGGAATTCGCAACACCTAAGTTCATGGGAAAACTGTTTAGCTCACCAAAGTTTATACCAATACTTATAGCGATACCAGTTGTGTTGTTTGCAATATTTGCAAGTGTAGTGGGAATAGGAATTCCAGAGGGTGAAGTTGCGTTCTCAAAGTTCATACATCACTCATACATTGAATTCGCTGGACTTTTGGTTGGAGTTTACGTTGGTGTTGTTACACTTTCAAATGCTTGGAAGTTCTGGAAGGGGCTTGAATTAAAATCTAAGAGTTTCATATCGGATTTGATCAGGGGTGTGATACTGATACTAAAGCATACAAGGTTTAAGGAGTGTGAAACAAACAGATTTAGATATTACGCACATATACTCACGTTCTATGGATTCCTGTTGTTAGGTTTAGCAGCACTTGGTGATGTAGTCTACTTTGATATCTTAGGCAGAGAGGAACTATCTCTACCGATTACAGATCCCGTAAAAATTATTGGAACGATTGGTGGGATTTTACTACTAATTGGAATTCTGTGGATCATTGGCAAAAGACTTGCTGAACGGGAAAGAATAGGTGCACCAAACTATAACGACTGGTTCTTCATGGGAATACTGTTAGTAGTAGTTATAACTGGAATTACTATCGAAGTATCCAGATTCCTAAACATTGCAAGTGTTGCATACCCGATGTATGTGATACACCTTATTTCAGTCTTCTGTCTGTTGACGTACGCCCCTTATTCGAAGTTTGCACATCTACTCTACAGGGGTTTAGTTTACGTGCATTTAGAAGCTGAAGAAAAAGAAAAAGCCGAGAGTTCTGAGTAATAATTTTTTATTTATCAATTTATTTTTTGTATTTATTTTACTCTTTTATTTATTTAATTAGCATAATAAATTAATTAAAATTAATTAAATAGATAGACAGTTAAGAAGACTTTACAATGATTAATCTTATATATTAATTATATTATTTTTAAAAATTATAAAATAACGTACAACATTGTGGGAGTTCGCTATAGCAAGG
>CAYWXE010000055.1:0-9766 GCA_964462505.1 uncultured archaeon
ACACTTTCGCACGCTTTTTCAAACATTGCAACGTCAGTCGGTATGTTGCAGATCACACCGATCTTAACCATGAAGTCAAATTAATCTGACTTTACTTAAAGTTAACTTTAAATTTTTGTGGTTGGTATTGGTCATGATGAGGATAGCTCTGTATCAGATGATGGATAGAGGTAATATCGACGAAAACATAAGAGCTGCGTGTAATATAATAACTAAAACAAGCGCAGACTTCATATGTTTTCCTGAGTACTTTACAATTCCGGCAGATTATAAAGAGAAAGGAAAGACCGTCGAAGATGCGTGGAAAGAAGTTACAATTCCGACGATTAACGCACTTCGAAGGGTATCAAAGAAGTTTGAAGGGTACATCATCGGCGGAAGCGTTGTTGAAAAAGATGGGGGTAATTACTACAATACATGTTACGTGTTTAAAGGTGGAGAAATTGTGGCTAAATATAGAAAAATGAGTCCAATAAAGGAGGAACTTGAAATGGGCATAAAACCAGGAAATAACGTTGTAAGCGTTGAAACAGAGTTTGGGAGGTTTGGAGTTCTTATCTGTGCTGATTGTCTGAACAACAGCGTTGTAGATATGGTTGCAAGTAAAAACGACATAGTTTTTCTCCCAATATCTCTCACAGATCCCACTCATCCGAGAGTTGAGGGTCATCCAATTTCTGAAAAAATAGCGAAAGAGTACGGAGTTTTTGTCGTTAAAGTTTCTAGGGTTGCTGATAGGGTAGGAGTTAAGAGTGTTGTGATGTCACCTACTGGAATTATTAAAGAGGCTACGAGTTGCTGCGAGGAAGAACTTATGATTGCGGTTATTTAATTTAGGAGGTGAAGTATGAGAAACGTTGTGACCATGGGGATCCTACAAAGGATATCGTAGTCTCATCCGACTGTTCAGCATCGGTAGGGATGAGCAACGATGATGCTGTGAAGGCGAATCCTTACCTCGTTGGAAAAGTACACAGCTAGTGACAATTCTGGAGATTGTCTGTATTGGGAGCTGAACTTTTCGCAGTTGTCAGTTTCAGCGCTGAAACTGGTGTTGAAAGAATAATCAAAGGTATAAGGTCTGAAGCTATGGGGATGAAAGTTTTTGGAAGTGCAGAAACGAACTTTCCTAGCAGGGTTGTGTTTCAACGTCCTTTGCCTAGGATTTGCAGATGAGCTTAGGATTAGGAGGAAAGAGAGAGCGAAGACCTCGTTGTTACAATCGGCTTCCGAGTGAGGGATATAAGGTTCTTAAGAATGAGGGGCTACTTCCAGACGTTAAAAATGCTAAAAAGTTGCTGGAATTCGTGCACGACATAATCACCACTGGGTCTAAGAGGTGTGGAACATGAAATAAAAGTGCTTGAAGCCGAAATAGGCCTGAAGTTTGTTAAAGCGGATGACAATTTCCCGTACAATAAAAGCTGCGGACCATCGAGCATTTTGGGCAACTTTGCCTGAGAGCACACTTGGCGCTATGAAGCGCATTGGAAAAACCTTTCCGCGTGCTAGGGAGAGTGAAATGATTGCAAAAAGCTTGAGAGTTAAAGTTAACAACAAAACGATAATTATGAACTTATCACTCAACCTTGAAAAGGGGTTATCTGCAGTGATTCCTGAGTTAGCAAGACCGCGCCTGTAGCCATGTCTGGCTGGTCTGAATGGATTCTTTGGCATTAATAGGGAAGAGACTGCTATTGCAGATTGCAGTTTAGAGATCTTTTAAATGTAGCGAACAATAAGAAATAAGAGTAGTTCTAGTGCTAACAAGAAGACAAGATTTGTTTGCTTATCAGAGTGGAAGTAAATATTTTCGAAGTGAATCAGTGTTACTTTTTCTTCTTTATTGCTCTCTCAACTTTGAAGCCTTTTCCCTCCTGAATAACGGACACTATCCCTTCAATTACCTCATTAAGTGGCTTTTCAACCTTTTCTCCATATTTTATCGACTATCCAGAGATTCCACAACTTCTGGCGGGAGTTCGTACGCTTTTTAGTGTTTTCATGTCCGCATTAAAAAGTCCAGATAGCCACACTTACCATCAGCTTCATTTCGGGATCCAATATAACTGTCGTTTTCAAACTACTATTGCTTATACATTCCATCTCCCTATTTCCTTACACATCTTTACTTCAACGTACTTTTCTGGAAAGTTAGCTCGCTGGAAGAGAGGGCTTGAATATACTTCTACGATTAAAACTTGCTTAAATGGTAGCCCCGTCGCAAGAGCTGCAGCACTAACACTGCTTGATGAAATGCACGATGGCAAGATTATCGCCGAATTGAAAAAGCTATTAGAAGAACAAACTAAGGTCACCCCGTAGCGTAATATTATAGGGATGAATCATCCATGTAGCCAACTGTGCTCGTTTCATATAAAAAGATTTCTCCCTAGCTCTCAACTTTTTGTTAAGATCCGAGCCTATGGCTTAAAATAAATTAATAAAATAATTTTATCTTCCTTTTAGTTGATGTTTTAAGTCCCGTAACTTCTTTAGATAGCTAATATTAACAATTCCAGTAGTTTCAATTCAACTGTTATGGTTAAACTTCAAAATGCCCTATTGCTTCTTCAAAGTTGTTATTTTTTCAGTTGGAACAATATATTTAATTTAAAAAATTCCACTCTATATTTGATTTTATTCTTTATTTAATTCTTACCAGCGTTGTTATGTTATTAAAGATTTCTTAGCAATCTAAGAAATAAGATTAAAAATTCAAATATGTACATACAATAATATAAATCAATTGCAAAATATATTATTATTAAATAATATTTTTAATATTATAATATTTTTTACCACTTCTTTAAACTGCATTCCACAGCATCACAGACAGCTTTCCAAATCTTCTTACCCAATTCGCTTGCAGGCCCAGAATACCTGTAATACCTCCCTTTACAAGTGGACAGAACAACTACTGCATCGGTATTTGTTCCCGTAAAGTTGTATCCATTTTTTATAAGGGTTTTACTCTTGGCTTCTGTTATCGTTATAATCGCATTTAAAAGTGCAGATCTCGGAACTCTGCAATTTAAAACGGTTATGATGTTTATAGTTCCAATTCTCTCATTTGGATTGAGAACTCCGGCGGTTACAAAAACATCTACTTCTCCAAAACTCTTAATGCAGAGCTTATCGATTGGAACAGATGTTAGCAATCCGAAGTAGTTTTTCAAGCCAAACCTCTTTGCAACACTCCTTAAATACTCAATCGGATTCCTTAAAACCTCTTCATCCTTTTTAATACTATGATTAAATGCGTATTCAACGAATTTCCATCCACCCATCAAACCCGTGCTAATTCCAAAGAATTTTCCCCTAATTATTAATGTATCTTTCTCTATCCAGTATTCGTATTGCATCCCTCTCACTTCCGACTACAACTGCTCTTCTAACTATTTCCTTGTAGATTCTCTCAGCATCATTTCCAGCAAAGTTTCTGCACTCAAATGGCGTTTTTTCTATCACTATTAGTTTTCCAAGTTCTGAAGCATATTTTGCAGCGTATAAGTTTTTCAGATTTCCCCTACCAATGCTCAAATTCGTTAAGATTACGAAATCAACCCTCTCTATTATCTCTAAATTCTTTGAATGGGCTTCATAACCTATCTCTGTAAACGGTGCCTCACTAACGACTTCTCCTCCGATTTCGACTACTGCTTCCCAATCTGAATCTAGAGCGTTTAAAACGCCAGCACTAACAGTGTAACCTCTTTCGTTCAACATGTATATCAAATCCCTTCCAGTCCCACCGCCACATATCACGTGAACTCTTACTCCATTTCGACTAACGGTTTTCTTTGGAACTATGTATACTCTACTCCCATGCCTTTTAACTATTACTTCAACTCCATAGACATCCCTTATCGTTTCCTCGGTCACGACATCATCTGGCGTTCCAGCGTAAGCTATTCTACCATTCTTTATCATCAGAATTTTGTCTGAAAACGATGTTGCAAGGTTTATGTCGTGCATAGCTATTAAAGCCGAGCAATCATCTCTTACCCTTCTCCTAACTATTTCTAATACCTCTATCTGTGCAGATATATCTAGGTGAGCTGTGGGCTCGTCTAGGAGCATAACCCTTGGATTCTGTGCGAATACTCTCGCAATCATAACCTTCTGCTTCTCTCCACCGCTTAACTCGTTAAACCTTCTATTTTCAAATCCATCTAGCCCGACATCCTTTAAAGCCTTTAAAGCTATTTCTACATCCTCCCTCTTAGCTCTCTTAATTCCACTTAAATGCGGGGTTCTCCCAAGTAAAACAACATCTAAAACTCTAAGCCCGATTTCGGGATTTTCTTGTGGGAGATATCCAATAACCTTTGAAGTTTCCGAGATCGAATTCATAGATTTCCCATCAAATAGAATTACTCCCCTTAACGGCTTTAGAATTCCAAAAATCGTTCTCAACATAGTCGATTTACCACTCCCATTTGGGCCTAAAAGCGATACGATCTCTCCCCTCTCAACTCTAAATGAAACATCCCTTAAAACTTCTCTACTCTCGATTTTTACCGTTAAACCCTCTACTATTAGTTTCATAATCCCCTAAGTAATAGGTATATGAAAAAAGGTGCTCCAAGCATAGCGGTAATCGCACCAACTGGAAGCTCGCCAGCTGTGGCGGTTCTTGCAATGACATCAACCAATGGCATGAAAGCTGAACCGAATAGGATTGTTGAAGGTATGAGCGTTTGATGAGCTTCACCTACTATTAAACGCATTGTGTGTGGGATTATTATTCCAACGAATCCTATGACACCGCTAACGGCTACAGCGGCAGAAGTCAAAAGTGATACAACTGCTAACAACTGCTTCTGGAATCTTCTAACGTCTAAACCAACTGCCATTGCATGCTCATCACCCATCAAAATCGCATTTAAATTCCACGAATTCAAAAATATATACGATATTCCAAATACAGCTATGGGTGCAAGGAAATTTACATCTACCCAATTCGGATTTGAAAAACTACCCATTATCCAAAAAACTACCTGATGCATATCCCTCCCAGCTATGTAGATGAGTATAGATGTAAGTCCCGTCATAAAGCAAGATACGGCTATTCCAGCTAATAATATCGCATAGCTCTGCTCTCTAAACCTTGCGATATTACCTATTTTATACACGAGAATAGCCGTAATTAAAGCCAGAGAGAATGCAGAGATCATGATGTTGTAAGTAGTTGCAATCCCAAGCAGTATCACAATTGCTGCTCCAACGCTTGCACCACTCGAAATACCTAAGATGTATGGATCTGCGAGTGGATTCCTGAAGAACGCCTGCATAGCACATCCAGAAGTTGCCAAAGAGCTCCCCACAAGCATAGCCAAGATAAGTCTTGGAAGTCTGTAGTTTAAAACTATCTGCTTTGTTATCTCATCCGATTTCCCGATAAACGCGTTTAGGATATCTAATAATCCTACGCTAGCCGATCCTACGCTTAAACCGATTAATGCAGATAGCACATTTAAGATTATAAGCATTACTAAGATTTTACATCCCACGCCAACTATTTGATTTAAAGTCAAATAATTTTTACTTTATTCTCTCAAGTTTCTCTATTACTTCATCCAGCAATTCTTCGACATCTCTCTTAGATTTGTTAACAGCTTTTACGATTGAATTAAGAAATTTCGTCCAGTTTCTAAGCTCGAATAACTTTAGAAATTCAGATTTCTTTGAACTCATGAATTTAAACATCTCTTTTGCTTTATCTTCGCGTATAACTCCAGAGAACGTTAAAACTTCCAGTTTCTTTAATAAGAGTTCTTTTTCCCCTTTCCAACATTTCCTCTAAGATTCTCTTACCGCTTTTTGAGAGGAAGTAAACCTTTCTAACACTCAAAAATCCAGCAGATGTGAGCTCCTTTAGAAGTGGATATACAGGGCCAGGTGAAGGCTTTTTTGAAACTATATCGCTTATTCTCTACATTAATTCGTATCTAGTTGCATCTCTTTTTTCAAGTTCTCTAAGGATAAGGAGTTTTAGCAGACTCCTAAGCATCACAACAAGTAATTTAATGTAAAATAAAACTATATCGGTAACCGATATACATATATACAGCCTTCAAACAGAGTTGTGTGTCATGATTAAGCGCTTAGTCGTTGCACTGATATCGATATTCGTAATCGGTGTAGTGAGTGCAACATCGGTAAACATGGATTTTCACGTAGCAATAGCTGGGATTAACAAATTGCATCCAGGTGAAGACACTGAAATAACTCTTTTAATTGAGAATGAAGCAAAAGTTACGAATTTTCCGCTTAACGAGAACACATCACAGCTGTTGAAGCTTATAACAACTGCAAAAGACTTAAGAGTGGAAATAGACGACAGATGGATACCTATTGAAGTCAAATCTACGAATCCACAACTAATAGGAGATTTACCAGCTGGAGTTGTTGCTAAAGTGAAGTTTAGGGTGAAAGTTTATGAAAAAGCTGAAATGGGTAAGTATAGAATTCCTATAAGGTTGAAGTATACGAAAGTTACGTATTCTGTTACGGATTACGGAGCTTTTATTACTTACATTGAGGATGAAAGTGATTTAGAATATGTGAGTATTGAAATCGCGAAGAGGGACTACGACTTCAGTGTTAAATCGATTAAATCTGATTTGAGAACAAATGAAAGGGGATTAGTTGAAGTAATTATTGAGAACACTGGATTGAACAAGATCTGTGACGCAATTCTGTACATAAATTCATCACCCCCGCTGTTCCCAGATCCAAATGCTATGTCATCTTATCTCGGAGATTTAAATGTTGGTGAAGAAGCTAAAGCTACTTTTAAGGTTTACGTAGCTGACAACGCATTAAATCAGACCTATCCGGCTAAGCTCATCTTGAAGTTTAAGACTACTGGCAAAAGACAAATTGTTTTAACTCAGACGATTGGGCTAAGTATTTTGAACGAAGGAGAATTTGAAATCCTATCGGTTGAGAGTCTTATAACTTCTCCAAAAGCTATACCGATTCAAAAACAGATTATGCAACAAACTCAACCGATGCAAATGCCATTTATAAGTCAAAAAGCTGAAAAGAGGCAGAGTCAAGGATTACAGACGATTACAGTTATCCCATCAAGGGGATTCGTTAAAATTCATATTAAAGTTAAAGCGGAGATGAGAGATGCAGTTGCAACTCTCTCATTTGAGAATCCGTCTATTCGAGTTGAAAACTCCCCATACTTGAGAAATCTCAGTGAGGGAGAGATCAAAGATTTAGTATTCTATGTCACATCAAAAGCTCCTCCTGGAAAGTATAGAGCTTGCTTGATTTTAAAATACAAGAACGAGCTTGGTGATGAGGAGATCAGCAGGAAACACTACGTAGAAGTAGAGATTAGATCGATAAATCCTTTAAAGATTGAAGGAGTCAAGACAAAAAACGTGGGTGTGGGATTGAAGGGAGACATCGAATTGAAGCTAAAGAACGAAGGATATAAAGATGTAAAAAACTTAAAGCTTTACTTGATCTCGCCTGATTCATCTATAACGCCTGTGAGCTCCTCGTATTTCATTAATGAATTGAAACCTGGAGAAGTTAGAGGTGTAAAGTTTAGAGTTTACGTTTCGAATGATGCAATCAGTGGTTTGCACGACGTTTACGTTGTAGAGAGATTTGATTTGGATGGTGTTGAAGATTTGGTTAGCATAGCAGAGGTTCCAATACCCGTTAAATCCAAAACAGCATACTTTGAGATTCTATCTGTCGAAAGTGATTTGCATCCAGATGAGACGGGAGAAGTGATTGTGAAGGTAAGGAATTCTGGTAGCTTAACAGTTTACAATGCGGTTGTAAAACTCGAATTGAATCCGCCTCTAACAATAGCTGGAGGGAGTTCGTTAAGTAGTTTAATTGGACAAACTCAGCCTGGATTATATTTCATTGGAACCCTAAATCCTGGAGATATCGCTATAGCTAAGTTTAGGGTAGATGTAGATAAGGATGCGGGAGCTGGCTTTTATCCGGTTAACATCATTGTCGAATACTACGATGAAGATGGTTATAAACACGAATCAAGTCCAATAACGGCTTCAGTCGAGGTCAAGGAAAAACCTCTGATAACATTATTAACAGCTACTGCAATTACCTTAGCAGTCATAGGCTTGATCACAGCTGGAAAATTCTTAAAAAGGAGATTTAAACATGGAAAAACTTAACCCTTGGCTCTCCCTAATCCCTGTAGCAATCGGTGTGTTCATGGTTTTAATAGATACGAGCGTTTTAAACGTCGCATTGCCAACGATTGCTCAGGATTTCAATGCAAAGGCTACAGATGTGGAGTGGTTGCTAAACGCATACACAGTAACCCTTGTTGTTTTGCTGATACCGTTTGGAAGAATTGGAGATATGGTTAGAAGAGATCTGTTGTACTGCTTAGGTATGTCTTTGTTCGTATTCGGGAGTTATCTTTGCGCGAATTCTTGGTGTATAGAGTCGTTCATAGCCTTTAGAGTTCTTCAAGCAGTGGGTGGGGCAATAATATCAGGGAATGCAATGGCAATCCTTGCAGAGCTGTTTCCACCTGGAAAGAGAGGTGAAGCTATGGGAGTTCAAGCGATTTTAATTGCTTCAGCTTTTAGCTTAGGGCCCGTTTTAGGTGGTTGGCTTACGACGCATTTGAGTTGGCACTGGGTTTTTTACATAAACGTCCCGATTGGAATTGTTACAGTGATCTTGGGGTTGATACTTCTACCTTCTCTCGGTGGGTTTAGAAGGGAGCCAATAGATTTCTTGGGAGTTGGATTACTTGCAATTGGATTGGGATTCTTTACACTTGGAATAATAAAGGGACAGGATTGGGGATGGAGTGATGAGAAAACTCTTATGTCTTTTTTAATTGCAATTCCATATATAATCGCTTTTCTTGCAAGAGAGATAACTTATGAGTATCCAATTTTGGATTTCAGTCTGTTTAAAATTAGAAACTTTACAGCTGGAATAGTAGCTCTCTTCTTCATGATGATGGGGTTGTCATTGTCTCTGTTTTTACTTCCGTTCTTCCTACAGGGTATAAAGGGTTTAACTGCTGAAGAGGCGGGATACTGGATTTTACCGATAGCGGTATTGAATACCTTCGTTGCACCGATCGCCGGGAGGTTGAGTGATAGGATAAATCCAAAGATAACGATGTGCTTAGGACCAATAATTTTTTCATTGGCATTACTACTTTTGAGCGATTTAGACGTTGATGTAAGGTTTTGGGAGATTGCACCAGTTTTCTCAATGCTTGGAATAGGTATGGGTTTAGTTATGGCTCCTGCTATGAATGTAATGATCACAGCCGTCCCGCCAGAGAAGGCTGGAATGGCAAGCGGAACTATTAGAACTTTTAACACCCTTGCTCAGGCAATGGGAGTTGCGTTTGGTGGGGTCTTATTCACGGGCAGGATGAACGATTTAATACCGAACTATGGAAATCAACTACCTAACCCAATGCAGATGAAAATACTTGGAATCTTAGTCTTAAAGGGTTTTGGATCTCCCTTTGTAATGATCGTCGAAGCTTTTATGAGAAGCTTTCGTTACGTATTCATCAATGCGATACCTCTTACATTAATAGGATTTCTCATAATACTGATATTCCTAAAAGGAGAAGAACATCTGAAAATCGTTAAAAGTTCAGCTGTGAGGCATCATTTAGCTTGATTTTTTAATCCTTCTTGAAAAAAGTTGGATTTGATTTTAGTATACGGGAGTTCGCTATAGCAAGGTGAAGTCATTATACATAATAGGAAATATAATTTTA
>CAYWXE010000056.1:0-9710 GCA_964462505.1 uncultured archaeon
CTAACAACCATCTTCTACTATTAACATCTTCAATTCCTCCAAACTCCTCTCTCCTCTTTCTTCGTTCTAAGAAGATAAAAATCAAGAACAGAGATTAGTCGATCATGATTGATTATTGATAAAGATTCGTCAATAGAAATATCTTTAAGACTTCTTGAAGATGTTTAATCTTCGAGATTTATAAATCCTCCTCATCCCTTTGAAGCTACTTTTCGTTGATATACTTTAACCTCTTCATACGTTTCGATTAACCTCCTTGAAATGTCATCAAAACTCCCATTCTCTTTCTAAGCTTCCTTAGCTTTTCAACTATATCTCCGCTATCTGTAATTATTCCGATATACGAGTTCAAAGCTTTATTTTAAGTAGTATACTTAACTAAATGGGAATAATTCCATACCTAAATTAGACCCAAAGCAAAAGAAAAGAATAAAAGAGTTATAGCTATAAGACAAGCGAGTTCATTTACAAAGACGTTCACAATAGTTAGTCTTACACCGAGTTTAGATCCGAACAGTGATACGTTTATCGGCATTGAGAACCTCATACCTTCGATTAGTCTATGTAAAGCCATCGCAATGAACAGAGAGATCATCAGAGATCTCTCGTCTATTTCCCCTTTTGCGAGTAATGAGCCAGCGATACTCAAGCCAGCGACAGTACTTCCAGTTCCAGCGATTACGACTACTTGATCTGTTTTAATACTTATAAAGCTTAGAAGAATTGAGACAAAAAATACAGTTGGAATAAATACAAGTACAACCCTTAAAAACTGTTTAAGTGTGCCGATGATGCATTCCACAACGGAAATCTCAAGCGAATGTTCTCTTTCAAGATCTCCAATTAAAACGTCTCTAAATAAATAAAAACCAATTAAAGCTACAATAAACTTTGACAGCAATTCCAATCCCGAATACATCAATCCGAGTTTTAAGCCGAGAGTTGAAATCGAAACGGGAGCTATTAACAGTAGAACGCCCCTAACACTCATCGGAAATACTCCAATAACACAGGTTGCTAATACTTCTTTTTCCTTTACAATCTCCCTCCTATTCATCTCTGCGAGTATAGATAACGCTAAGACTTTACTCGCAAGAAACGCCAAGAGAACAGTACTGCTCTTAATCTTAAGAGTTGATACGACTCTACTACTCAATCTCCTAAACTGAGGAGTGGAATACAGTAAACTCGCCAAAATCATACTGAGTAACATCTTCGGAATCACAACTTCGATTAGATTTACAGTCTCTGAAAACGCCCTCTCAAGCATGACACCTAATATAAATGGTGATACTTTAATAAGAATAACTCCACTAACTAGTATTAATAATCGAAAAATTTTTAAGAAAATGTCTGACAAATGCGGAAAAATGGGTGATAAGTATGGACGAACTGCTTAGACTTGTTAACCATGAGGCTTGGATAGAAATCGAAGGGAATAGAGCCTACTTAAAATGGGGACATTTCCCCAAGACAGATGGAAAATTAGATCCTCAGTGTATAAAAAGGGCTTTTGTAATCGATCCGAGTGGAGAAAAACGAGTGGTAATTGGAAGGGATAAGGAGTCATCTCAAAGAGATGGGCTGTTCCTTGAATACGATGCGGAAACTCCATATGTTGTCTGTATAGAGATTGACAGAGGTATATACTCGGTTACAAGCAATGGAAAGTGGATCTTTGGTGATAGGAGATTCGCAATTGGATATGATGTTAAAGAAACGAGATGGTTTAAGGGTTTTGCCAAAGCGTATTCCGTTAACGATGAAACAAAACCCTTTATAGCCGGATTCGAATTCGAGATAATTCCAGAGATACTAAAACCGTTTAAGCCTGAAGAGAAGTTAAGGCTTAAATTCGTTTTTAGGGGAAGAACTGTGAGGAGTAGGGTGAAGGTATGCAGTATTGAAGGAGTTGAAGAATTCGAAGCAAATGGAACTCATGAAATCACGCTGAGAAAAGGAATAAACGTCGTAGTTGCTAGATACGTCGATGAGGTTGCGACTGGGATATACGATAAGAGAAATCTGACTTCTACGCTAACGATTTCAGTTGATTAGATATGAACATTAAAAAACAAATCAAGAAATATTGGGATTCAAGGGGAAAGAGCTATGATAAATCACCGAGTCACTCAGATCTCCTAAATGTCTGGAAATCTCTTCTATCGGAAATATTTAATGAGAGAAGAATGAAAATATTGGATGTGGGTACTGGAACTGGATTTATAGCATTGCTGTTAGCTGAAATCGGTCACGAAGTCGTTGGAGTAGATATATCAAATGGTATGATAGAAGTCGCAAAGAGAAAGGCTAAAAAAGTTAATATCGAATTCGTGCTTGGAGATGCAGAAGATTTACCGTTTGATGACAACTCATTTGATGCAGTCACATGTAGGCACTTACTCTGGACACTTCCAAACCCAAAGAAAGCTGTAATTGAGTGGTGTAGGGTTGTAAAAGTCGGTGGGAAGGTAATAGCAATCGATGGAGTTTGGTTCGATAATTCACTATTTACTAATCTCAAGAGAACAATTGGGAGGATATGCGTTGCGATATACGAAAGAAGGAATCCCTGGAAGGGGTATTTTTACAGGAGAAGGATTCGTAAAAACTCCATCACAGAGCAAGGAGTTGCAAGGATTTTTAAAGATGCTGGATTGTCCAACGTCTTGATAAGGGATTTAAGTTGGATTAGAACGATGATGATTGAGAACAAACCCTTTTTCTACCGTTTAGCTTGGGATAAGAGGAAATACTTCATGGTTGAAGGTTCTAAAATCGTATAACTAAAGATGTCATTACATAATCAATTTATCCCAAGAAATTTCTTTTATTGCACTAATTTTACTTTATAATGGGCAAAACAATGAAAAATCTTATTGTTATCACTTAATTGGATGTTAAATAATATTACTAATCAAAAAGTTTTTATGTAATATTGTCGAGGAGTTTAAGGAGGTGTTTTAGTGAAAAAATCGCTGCTAATTGGATTGATCTGCATTTCGATCTTGCTTTTGGGTTGTGCTCAAAAGCCGGTGGAAGAAAAGGCTGAAAAGGGAAAAGAGACAGTAAAAATAACTGATCTAATGGGTAGAGAAGTAGAAGTCAGAGTTCCAGTTGACAGAGTTGTAATATCATTTAACGTTGAGGAGTTCATAGCTGTAGGTGGAGAAGATGCGTTGAAAAAGATTGTAGGCTGGAGTCAGTACTACTGGAAGGGTAGAAGGCCTACGGTTTGGGAAACCTACTGCAAGAAATTCTCGTGGATTGAAAACATACCAGATGTAGGTTACCCTTGGAAGGGAACTTTTAGTGCCGAGAAAGTTATCGAATTAAAGCCAGATGTCGTTATAATGTCTACAGGGCAGTATAAATACGTCAAAGAGGATGTCGAGAAGATAGAGAAAGCTGGAATTCCAGTTGTCTTCATAGACTACTACGAGCCTTTTAACATAACGACTCATTCAAAGAGCACGCTCATACTTGGTAAACTACTTGGAAAGGAGGACAGAGCTAAGGAACTGATAGATTACTACGAGAAGCAGGTAAACGACGTTTTGGAGAAGCTTAAGCAGATCAAGGGAGAAAAGCCAAAAGTTTTGTTACTCGGTAAGGGATGGACTTCCTATGGCAAAAACCACTACAGGGGTAAGATGATTGAATTTGCGGGAGGAGTAAACATAGCTGCTAAAGTCTTAGAGCAGTCAGGAGAGATTAGTCCGGAATACGTTTTAAAAGAGAATCCAGATGTTGTGATATTCATAGGTAAGAAGGGTTGGAACGTAGATCTTGGATATGGGATAAACAAGAGCGTTTCAATAGAGATGCTTAGGAAAGCGATAGATAGACCGGGTTGGGAAAATCTAAACGCTGTAAAGAATAAAAGGGTCTACGCGATTCACATATACTTTGTTCACGGACACATATACGACTTTGTAGCGTTGCAGTACTTCGCGAAGTGGTTCTATCCGTCTGAGTTCAGCTATTTAGATCCAGAGAAATCTTGGAAGGACTTTCATGAGAAGTTCTTACCAGTGGAGTATAGTGGAACTTGGGCTGTTGGATTAGGAGAGTAAAGATGAACATCTACAGAGAACTCGTATACAAGAGATTTCTATTCCTATTTCTATTTATCGCGTTGTGTATAGTTTTTTCAGCACTAAACCTATCTATTGGGCCAATAAGGCTTAGCATCCACGAAATATTTCAAGCTTTAGTAATGCAGGGAAGTGATACAGCCCACGTAGTAATCTGGGAGTACAGACTTCCTTGGACGATCATGGCTTTGCTCGTTGGGGGAGCTTTGGGTTTGGCTGGCTTAGAAATGCAGACGATATTAAACAATCCCCTAGCAAGCCCTTATACGTTGGGGGTTTCCGCTGGAGCTGGGTTCGGTGCAGCTTTAGCTTACGTCTTAGGCGTGAAAATTCTACCCAATGTTCCAATGGAGTTCGTAGTCCCAATAAACGCATTCTTCTTCGCCTTCTTAACCTGTTTGCTGATTATGCTGATAGGAAAGATAAGGGGCTTTACAAGTGAAACCTTAGTGCTGGGGGGAATTGCGATATCTTTCATGTTTCAATCCCTCTTAGCTTTACTCGAATACTACGCAAGTGAAGAAACCCTTCAAGCGATAGTATTCTGGCTTTTTGGAAGCCTTACAAAATCCTCTCTCTTCAAAGCTCAAATAGTATTCACAATACTTATAGCAGTGACAGTACTCTTATTATTCAAATCTTGGAAGATCACAGCCTTAAGGCTCGGAGATGAGAAGGCGAAATCGCTTGGAGTAAACACAGAGGCTTTGAGGGTTGAAGTTTTGATATACGTTTCACTACTGACTTCGGTAGCGATATGCTTTGTGGGAATAATAGGTTTTGTAGGTTTGGTTGCACCGCACATAGCAAGAATTCTAATTGGAGAAGATCAGAGATTTCTTATATTTGGATCAATACTGTGCGGAGGTGTAATACTTTCAGCTGGAGCTATAGCCAGCAAAGTTATAGTGCCTGGGGCTATATTTCCGATAGGAATAATAACTTCGATGCTTGGAGTTCCGTTTTTCATGTTCTTGGTGATTAGGGGGAGGAAGCAGGTATGGTGAAAGTTGAAGTTGAAGATGTTTCATTTGGTTACGGATCTAATTACGTGCTGAAAGACGTTAGCATGATAGCTTTACCAGGTGAGATTACAGCTGTAATAGGGCCAAACGGTGCTGGAAAGACTACACTTTTAAAGCTTATAGCTAACGTTATCAAGCCGAAATCTGGGAGGATAAGGTTTAATGGTGTAGATACAACTGAAATGAATAGAGATGAAATCGTAAAAATCATAAGCTACTTACCACAGGAAAACGTAATTCCGGGGATACTGACAGTCTACGAAGTCGTTTTGCTTGGAAGAATCCCATATCTATCTTGGAGAGTTGACAGGAGAGATTTAGAGATTACCGAAAGAATTCTCAGCGATTTGGGATTAGAGAAGTATGCTAAGAGGTTTGCAAATCAGTTGAGTGGCGGAGAAAGACAGATGGTTTTAATAGCTCAAGCGCTTGTAAGGGAGCCAAAGGTATTGCTCTTAGATGAGCCCGTTTCAAACCTCGACATAAGGAATCAGCTTGAAATACTCGATCTGATAAGGGCTATTACTAAGCAGAAGAGAATTACTACCATTCTAATCCTTCACGATTTGAACTTAGCGGCGAGATACGCAGATAAACTCGTAGTTCTCAACAGCGGCAGAGTTTACGCATGCGGAAAGCCTGAAGAAGTCTTAACTCCCGATATGCTCACGGCTGTTTATGGCGTTGAGGCAAGAGTTTACATCGATGAGTTCATTCAAATCGTTCCAGTAAAGCCCGTTATACCTTCTTTGCAATGATCATTCTGGTTCCCATCTCCTCGTCGAAGTATACTACATCTAAAACCTTAAATCCGATGTCTTCAAGCCTCTTCAAATACTCTTTAAAGCTCAAGTCGTTCTTAAAAGTATAAGCCTTATCACCCTTTTCAATCCCTTCAAACCTCCAGAGATTCCACTCCAAATCGAGCAAGGATATTTCTTTATCGTCTCTGAAAACCTGTTTGTTTATATAGATTCCCCCCTCGTTTAGGCTTGAGTATATCTTAGGAATAAGTCTTGGATTCTTTCCTCCGGGATTGTAAGAGGAGAAAACGATGTCATATCCACTACCAATATCATCTGTGAAGAAGTTTCCAGCTATAACTTTAACCCTCTCAGCCTTGAATTTCCTTATGTATTCCTTTGTTTTTTCAACGACTTGGGGTAAATCGAAAACATAAGCCTCCAAGTTGAGATTGAGCTTTGTAAATGCTATAGCATATAAGCCGTGTCCTCCCCCTAAATCGAGTAACTTCCTAGCTTTTTCGAATTCTGGAAGGCTTGAAACTATTTTAACAGTTCTTTGAAGCTCTCCAAGCAGTGAATACTGTGCAAGCGAATGAATAGCTTTTTCAGCGAAGAATTCGCTTGGATTTCTCTTAATTGCTCCCTCTCTTAAAATCCTTAGTAAATTCGTCCACAGATTTAAAACTCCTCTCGTGTTCTCGATGAAAAACCTCTGAGAGTAAAAAGAATCGCTCGTAAGCAACTCCATACTTAGATTTGTGTTTACGAATTTTCCATCTCTCTCGGATAAAAGCTTAAGCTTGCACAAGATCTTGCACAACAATAGAAGTAGTTTTTTATCACATTTAAGCTCATCAGCGAGTTCGTCTATTCCCTTTGGAACCTTTAAGGTGTCAAAAAGCCCTAATTCTAACGCAGATATTAGAATACTGTAAACCCTAATTCCATTTAGAGCTTCTCTGAGTAAATTCGTGAAGTAATCCACATCTACCTCTGGAAGCTTTAATAGTTCCTCACCCATATCCAATCAATATCGTATTACTATTTAGTTTTAAGTGCTAAAAGTTAAATAATAATCTCAATACAATTCGTACATGCTCAGGAAATTGTTGATATTTGCAATAGCATTGGTAATACTGAGCGGGAGTTCAGAGGCTAAAATCATTTGTACAACAACTGTGTTGGCAAGTATAATTGAAGACTTAATCGGAGAGAAATGTGAAGTAATCGCATCTCCAACCGTTTGTCCAGCTCATTACGACATAAAGCCAAGCGATGTCGAAAAGGTTAGAGAAGCAGATCTGATAATCTGTCATGGATTCGAACCGTGGGTAGATGAGCTTGTTAAATCTTCTGGAAGAAACGTAACGGTTTTAAAAGTTCCAGGCCCGTGGAACACTCCAAAACTGTTGAGAGATAAGTATATAAAGATTGCAAACGAACTTGAGAAACTCGGTTACGACGTAAATCTTGAAAAGTGCTTGGAATCCATAAACGAAACTGAATCGTATCTAAAGGCGTTCGCCAAGGAGCACGGATTTGTAGATACACCAGTTGTATGTATGCAGTGGCAAAAGGGTTTTGTAGAGTTCTTAGGTTTTAAGATTTTGGCAACCTATCCACCGCCGGAGATGGTCTCTGCTAAAAAGTATGAAGAGGTAATGGAAAAGGGAAAAGGGGCTAAACTCGTAATAGACAACTTGCAGAGCGGAACAGAGCTTGGAGAAAAGATAGCTAAGGAACTTGGAGCTGTTGAAGTTGCATTATCAAACTTCCCAATCGATGGAAACGTCACAGCTATGATGATAGAAAATGCAGAAAAGCTTGCAAAGGCGTTAGAGGAAAGCAAAGAAGAGAAGAAGACCCCTGGATTTGAAATAGTTATAGCGACTTGTGGAGTTTTAACAGCTTTAATGTTGAGAAAGTTGAAGAGATGAGGGTAAGACTAAAAAACGTCTACGTAGCTTACTCCGGAAGCAGAAAACCGACTATTAAAGATGTCTCTTTAAGCCTTAACAGTGGTATTTACGTTATAACAGGCCCAAACGGTGCTGGGAAGACGACGCTATTGGAAACGATGATAGGGTTACTAAAGCCGTACAGAGGTGAAGTATACTTGTTAGGAGTGAACACGAAGAGTAGAAACGTCTTCAGGGTTAGGAGGAGGTGTAGCTATGTTCCGCAAGATTTCATGAAACCGCCAACTGAAGCTTACACTGGAATAGACGTCATAAAGCTTGGCTTGGTTTTCAATCGAAATGGATTAAACGATGTCATGAAACTCGCAAAAAAGTTAAATGCATTGGATTTGCTTGAAAAACCATTTGGAAAGCTGAGCGGTGGTCAACAGCAAAAGATTATGATAATAAGGGCTTTAGCAAGGGATCCAGAAGTTCTTCTATTGGATGAGCCATTTTCAAGCTTAGATGCCAAAACAAGAGAAGGATTATGTGAAATACTCGAAGATTATAGGGATAGACTTGTTGTAATCGTATGTCATGACACAACTATGACTGAGAAGATTGCGGATGGAGTTATAAGGATGGAGGAGGGAAGGATAGTTGATATTTCTTGAATCTATTCTATCAGCTATACTCAGTAGTGTTTTAATATCTTCAACTGGTTACTACGCTGAGAAGTTCAGGATAACTACTCTAAGCTTTTGTGTAGCTCATGCGGCTTTAGCCGGAGCTTCGATTGGATTGGTTTTGAGAGTTGATCCAACTTACTCTGGTATGATACTTGCAGTTACCTCTGCAGTAATCCTTGGAGTGGTTTTACCGAGGATACATGTAAAAGAAGTGTTAACGCTCTCACTCTTCTCTTTCTTTTCAGCTATTGCTCTAATAGCTATTTACCTCTCGAATACAACTGTTCTTGCAACTACTACGCTTTCAATGGTTTTATGGGGTAGTATACTTGCAGTAGACATTCAAAAGCTTGTAATGCTTTCAGTAGTTTTAGTAGCATTTGCTTTATATCTAAGGATTTTCAAAGTTCAGATAGACAGCATAATCTTTGATAGAGAGCTTGCAGAAGCTGAAGGGATAGATGTCTACTCTCACACTTTGGCTTTACTCGCTTTTATGGGTATAGCGATAGCTTTGACTTTAAGGATAACTGGTGGATTTTTGATATTCGCATTACTCTACATTCCAGTTGCCTCATCGCTATTGATCGCAGATACTGCAAAAGGACAGTTGTTTGCATCGATTTTATTTGCAAGTATCTCATCAATGCTCGGATTTTTTGTGAGCTATGCTCTCGATTTGCCAATTGGCTCATCTATTACAATTGTTGCAACTATTATCCTAATATTCTCGGTTATATTAAATCATGGAAGGAAAAGTGTTGTATACGAGTAGTTTACTCAATAGATTTTTATTACTAAACCCAAGCTTAATAGCTGTAATTATCGTTGATCATGGCCAGATTTCTTTTAAATTCAAGTTATTCCATTCTCTCTATTTACCAACGTCTTGAGCTTTACAATTCTTGTAGTTGGTCTCTATATTCACGGACTTGCATATAAAGTGCATGGACAAGCTCATGAACGAACTGAAGAAAAAAATCGTCAATGAGGGTTTGTATTCGAAGATAAGGCATATATGCTACTTCGATTTGATTTTAATATTCTAGGTTTTGCACTTGCATTGGGAAGTATCTTTATTAATACTTATGGTTTTAACTGCGATTAGAGAAGAAAAGATTTTTTAATTTCTTTAGAAAATCTTTAGAAATTTAGAGTGGAGATTTATTTTCAAAATCTTTTAAAGTGTATAAATAGTATAAAAACCTAAAATCACTCCGAGTTCTAAATATTGGAGAATTCCAAACTCATT
>CAYWXE010000057.1:0-9456 GCA_964462505.1 uncultured archaeon
TCCTGAAATTTTTTACTTCCACAGCACTCGTAGGTCTTAATTTTTAGTGTGAGGAAAATCTAATGGTGGTTTGTATGGATGAAGCTGTGGGTGGTTTAGTTAGCTTAGAGGACATACCCGGTGTCGGGCCATCCACAGCGGAAAAACTTCGGAATGCTGGTTATACTACAGTCGAGGAGATAGCTGTAGCCTCTCCCCTTGAGATAAGTGCTGCGACGGAGATCAGCGAAAACACAGCTGCAAAGATCATAGTTGCTGCGAGAAAACTCGCAAATGTTGGAGATTTTGAGACTGGAGATAAAGTTTTTGAGAGAAGGCAGAATGTAAGCAAGATAACAACTGGAAGCGGAGAGCTCGATAGGTTGCTTGGTGGCGGTATAGAGACTCAAGCAATAACAGAGTTCTACGGTGAGTACGGTTCTGGAAAGAGCCAGCTCTGCTTCCAGCTCGCTGTAAACGTTCAACTTCCCGTGAACGAGGGTGGGCTCGATGGGTCGGTAATCATAATCGATACTGAAGGAACCTTTAGGCCAGAGAGGATTGCACAGATGGCTGAAGCAAAAGGTCTCGATCCTATGGATGTTTTAAAGAACATACATGTGGCAAGGGCATACAACTCAAGTCACCAGATGCTTCTGGTTGACAAGGCAAAGGAGATAGCAAAGAAAATGAAAAACAACGGAAAGCCTGTAAGGTTACTCATCGTTGATTCTCTAATTTCTCACTTCAGAGCTGAATACGTTGGAAGGGGAACTTTAGCTGAGAGGCAGCAGAGACTTAACAAACATCTGCACGACCTGATAAAGTTCAGTGAGATTTTCAATGCCGCAATAGTTGTTACGAATCAAGTTATGGCTAGACCAGAAGCTCACTTTTACGATTCTACCGCCCCAGTCGGTGGGCATGTCGTTGCACATACAGCAACCTTTAGGGTCTATCTCAGAAAGACTAAAGGGGATCTAAGAATTGCGAGACTCGTAGATTCGCCATGTTTGCCAGAGGCTGAAGCGATGTTTAAGATAACTGAGAGAGGAATAGAAGACGGAAGGAAATAAAATAATTAATAATTAATTATTTTACTTATCTAAATTCGTATCTTTTGCCCCATAATTCTTCAAAAACTCTCTTAAATTCAGTTAGGCTATATATTTTTACATTGCTTTATTTTTACATGCTCGATGTTATGCCACACACCTCTGAGAATTAACTTAGCAGAACTAGTAACCTCAATAAATCTTACGTAAAGGTCTTTAGAGATCTTTGCCTCATTCAATGTAATAATGATAAGTGGAGAAACGTTAACTTCGAATTAAAAGCTTTTCTAAAAAGAGACTTTACAGATTTTACGTAGTCACTTATTGGAAATTTGAGATTTCCTATAATACTACATCGGATGAACTAAGATGGATAGATAATATATATTGTTGGAGAAATAGTTGTGATATTCTAAGATATGACTCCTGTCTCAATTTCTACTATCATTCCTTCTTTGCACTTTGGGCAAGGTTTCCAAAAGAGCTCAAAGACGGTCTTAACATTCTTTGATCCACACTTTGGACATTTCCTCTCATCCTTCATCTTTGGAGGTTTAGGACTTCGAAAGGCTTCCTTGAAACTAGGGAATCCATACCAGAAACGCCACTCGTTAACTTTCTCATCTCTCAGATCTGCTTCGAACTGATGCAAGCAGTCAAAACATATGCAATATGAGTTGAATCCTGTTCTGTTTTTTACAAGTTCCTTAGGAGCTCTTTCGCCTAGTATCCGAGCGAAGGTCTCGTGCTCAACTGGGTGTGGGCAGGTAACTCTCAGATAGTCCTTACCAGTCTTTTTTAGCTCCTCCATTAGTCTCATTATGTATTGTCTATCTTCTACGAGTTTTTCTTTAAGTTTTGACACTTCTCCTATTATCTTTCCCATGAGTCTATCCCATCTACATGAAAACTCCTTTAAGAATTTGCGCATAGACTTGTCAACGAACCCTATAATATCCTTTAAATCTAAAATGTGCATTTTTATCTCTATTTCTCGATCCTTAAACTCAGATTCCACAGATTTGAGAAAGTTCCAAATCTTATCTCTAAACTCGTTGCCTAATCTTTCTAATTCCTCTCTTCTTTTTTGAAGAAGTGTCTTCAGTCTTTCTAACTTCTCCAGTTTTGCGCTGATTTCTCGATAGCGTTTCTCAAGCAGTTCTCTGTCAACCTCTACGTACATGTATCCACCCCAACCCGAGGGAAAAGACAGATCACACTTGTTACATCGGTACTCGTTTATCGGTGGCATATTACTACTGATAACTCAAACTGTTAAATTGATTACTACGCGAGTTCCTACGGAACCTAAACGTTTCTCTAGAAGTTATATGAACCTATAAAGTTGAAGAGACACTGTAAAGACAATAATAGTTATAGCGCTAAAATAAGTGAAAGAGAGATACAATCATCCTACTTAGGCACTATGTAAGATATAAGTATTGATTCTGAGAGTTGGATACGTCAACGTAACCACAACATGAACCTATATATCATTAAAGAACTCGTAATTCTTGACTTTTCGAGTCTGAACTCATGAAAAGAATTTCTAAGAAAACATTAAACAAAGCTTTAAGGTTGTTTATCGAAATGTAATATGATGAAAGGATTGGATATTCTTGCTAATATCGTTAAGTTGCTTGGAGATTTGGCAGCTGATATAGACTGGAGTATGGAGGATTGGTACTTTGCTATCGGTGAATTAAACACAATTTTGAACAGATGGGTTGAAGAGTTAGAAGCTCTCAAAGATGTTAGCGAAGAACCTGAACAATTGGAAAATATAATAGAATATATAAATAAGGTAAAAGAAACTCTAGCGAAACCAAATCCAGTAATCGAGGAGTGTGTTAGTAGGCTGGAGAATCTCGTTATGGACATAATAAACCTCTCACCACACCTCATATTGATCGACACGGACTTCAGGAAAGAATTTCTAAGCGTTCTGAGAGCAATTCCGAACGAATATTCGAAAGCTATTAGGGATCTCCTGCTTGAAGCATGCAGGTGTTACGAAAACTCTGCATATGGAGCGTGTATATTTTTAGCCAGTAAGGCTCTGGAGTTCGTGTTAAAGGAAGCTCTAAAAAATGTGGATTTATCTACCCTCAGTGACAAAGATTTAAGAGATGCTCTAGGAAAGTATAGAGACGGTAAGGCTACGCTCGGTGATCTTATACGAATTGCTGGACGTGCGTTCAAAAAAGAATGGGCTCTCACGACATCACAACGGCTGTTTGAAGCAATAAAGGATATAAGAAATTTAGTCGTGCACAGTGAGTTACAACTCGATGAAAAGCTTACGAAGGGTTTCTGCTTGTTAGTCTCTCGAATCATAAGGGATATAACATTAGCATCTAAAAAATATCAATAATAGTCATGTAAATCATAAGGATATACAAATCTCATTAACTTCTAAAAATAAAAATAGAGGGGGCCTTCTATGCCGGATTTCCTTGAATCGTACCTAAAGGAATTAAGCTCTAAGTCTGAAAGAATAAAGGAGGAGTATAATAATTCAAAGCTATCTAGAATAACTTCAGAACTTAGAGTAGCATTCGATGAATATTGGATAAATACAGATTTACCAAACAGCACCCCAACGGATTTCTCTGTTCTTGCTGTTGATAGCAGCTCTCAGCATGTAGTAACGAGCAATGGAGGAATTTTTTATGTTGTAAGAGCTTTTGCGCAATCAAAGGATAAAAAGTATAGGAAGATAGTCGCAGACTTCGACTTTACTTCAGACTCGATGTATGAAGCTGTGCATATTATTCATAGAAAAATGGAGTGGCTGGAGCATGAAGTTGCACTTGAGGCAATAAACGATGGTTTTGAAGGTTATATACTCTTAGATGGTTCAATATATGGCAGACTTGTGCACATTCCGATTGAAACGGGATACGTTAATGACAGAGCTTTCATGCTGAAGTACTTTGAAACTCTGATAAAACTACTTGAATCTTGTAGAGAGAATTGTATTCCAATCATTGGAATAAGCAAAGAAAGCAGAACATCGTTCTTTAGAGAGTTTCTAATAAAGATTGTTGCTGAGAAACTAATAGACGAGATTGGTCTGAGCAAAGCTGAGTTAGAAAGACTCCTGTCGTTGGCTTTAGATGATAAAAGAAGGGCAGTAAAAGAACTTGAAAAACTCAAACATTCCAGCATTCTTAAAGAGATAATGGAGGAGTTGCTTGCGAGAAGGCCAGATTTTCAGTTAATATTAAGCTATGCAAGATCTACAGGATATACTACTCCATTAATCTTAGGAGCATCGGCAAGATGGAGAAGGTCATACAGAAGGATAGTTATTAATCCTGAAGGCTTTATTAAATCTAATTTCCCTATTTCGTCGATAGATAGAGATTTCGTTAAGTGGGCACGGAGTATCGTTGAAAAAATTCCAGATCTACCTGCAGTGATATCTTTTCATTTACTACCAGCAATAAACGACACTCCTATGAGAGTAGACATTCCGGCATGGGTTTTTGGAATTAAAAAGAAGCTATCCGAAGTTGGATGGCCAGAGGAGGCAGATATTGACATAAGCGAAATATTAAGGCTTATATCAGCTGGTTACTGCGGTTTGGAAAACTACAATATCTGGCTTAAGTCGGCTGATGATATAGTTAAGTTGAAAAGAGATGTTTTTGAGAACTTATATCTATCAAAATTTGAGGAGATAGTAGGTAGATTTGCAACTCCAAGGGGGTATAGGCGTGTCAGATTCCCTTGAAAAACTCGGTTATGTTATCGGAGATGCAAGTCCAACTGAATTCTATTTTATAACAGATGAAAACAAGCATCCACCGAGATGGGAGTATGTCTTGGTGAAGTCTACAGAAAACATCAATGGGGAGGAAGTTGAAGTTGATGTAATAGCTCAAATCGATGCAATTTATTCATCAAGTCTCGCTTTAAGTGGAAAGCCGAGTTTGGAGGCTGTTGAAAAAATCATAGAAGCTGGACTCGTAGACAGAAGATTGCTCGCTAAAGCCAGAGTTTTAGGATTTTTATATGAAGGAGTAGTTCTACAGCCGAGGAGAGCAATATATCCTGGGAATGACGTATTTAGGGCTCCTGAAAACATACTGAAAGAGTTTTACTCGTATCCAGAGGAAGAAGGACTGTTCATAGGTCATTTGATAACAAGGTCTGACGTTCCAGTAAGTATAAGTATAAGAGGATTTAGAAGGCACCTCGCAATTCTCGCACAGACCGGAGCGGGAAAAAGCTATACAGCAGGAGTTTTGCTTGAGGAATTGTTGAAGAAGGGAGCTACTGTTGTTGTTCTTGATCCTCATGCGGATTACGTTTTTCTCTCACGCAAAAAAGATGGGAGCAAGTTTTCGGATAGAGTAAGTGTCTTTAGAACGCCTGAAAGCACTGGAAGGTATGATGAAAGCCAGATAGGAAAGATAAACACGTATGAGGTCAAGTTCTCAGATTTAAGCATCGACGAGATAATAACAGTCTGTGGAATAAGCGAGAGATGGACAAAAATAATCGGAGCAATACAAGAAGCAATTAAGGAGTTAGGTGAAAGTTACGATTTAGATGATTTGATAAAGAAACTTGAAGAAAAAGGGGACGACCACTCCTTGAATGCTCTGAACTATATAAGAAAGCTGTCAAAAATTAGAGTATTTGGTCCGGCAACGACAGATATTGAAAAGTTATTGAAACCAAAGCACATTTCCGTCATAGATCTTTCTGGGCTGGATGATAGAGTTTCAGATTACATAGCCTTCAGAATTCTAAGTGAAATATACGAAAAAGCGCAGACACAACAGTATAAATATCCAGTCTTCGTCTTCATTGAGGAAGCACATAGGTTTATTCCCAATAAGGAGAACACATTATCCAAAGGAATAATAAAGAGAATTGCTGCTGAAGGAAGAAAGTTTGGAGTATTTCTCGTTTTGATTACTCAAAGGCCGTATAAGATCGATCCAGATGCTTTAAGCCAATGTAACAGCCAGATAATCATGAAAATGACAAATCCCGAAGATCAGAAAGCCGTAAGGAACAGTTCCGAAAGAATGAGTGAAAGTCTGCTAAACGACCTACCGGGATTAAACGTTGGAGAAGCCATAATCGTTGGTGAAGTAACGAAGGCACCTGTCATGGTGAAGATAAGGCAAAGAGAGACCGAAGAAGGTGGAGCGGACATTGATGTAGTTGAGAAGCTTAAGGAAGCTTTAAAAGAGGCTGAAGAAGAGGAGAGGTTAAAGGATGAAGTTTTAAGAGAGGAAATAGAGAGAGTAAGGAGTATCGTAGAGATGTAAAATAGTCTGATTAAGTATGCTGCAGAGGTGTGAGACGTGAAGGATGTGAATGTGGAAGGAATATTGGAAATATTGAGAAAAATAGGGAATGAGGGAGATGATATTGCAGATTGGTGGAATGTTATTAGCAAAATAGTAAGACGGTACATCATGCCCTACATAGAGAACTTAGATGGAAAAATTGACAATAGTTACCTTAACAAAATGATCGAAGAAGTAGACAAATTTTACATTCGCGAGGGGAGTTATCCACTAATCCGCCGAGTTCGGTATGGTCTTAGTCATCTGTTTTCATGGGATATTTTTAAACTTATAGACATTCTCTTCAGAGCCGCAGATCTAGAATACAGATCATTACGTGGCGATGATAAATTAGGGGAGAATCTAGTGTTGATAGAATCAGAATCAATGGCTAACATATATAAATACGACTTCTGGTATAGAATTAGAAAGAAACAAGGCATACATGTCCTTGTGGAAATTCCAGAAGGTCAAGTAGGCTATTTAGTTCTTGAAGCAATACCGCATATTTTCGCTAAAGAAAATATTGAAGATATATTGAAATTTTATAAGACAATGATAATAGTAGGCTACCAAGATAAGATGGACCCACAATTAGAAAACTTGCTTACATCTCACGGATATAGGTGTATACGACGGACTGTTAACGATAATATTGTAATTCTTTTTGCAAAGACGATAAAAGAAGAAATTACAACTGGGTAAATAGAATCAAATGATAAGGTGACTTTGTATGAAGTCAAAAGACGAAGTGATAAGTGAGATCAAAGAGACATTTAGACAAAAACCTGAAGAATACTTTGTAAATCTCTTTTTATATAGAAAAGAAGAAATAATAAACCCTGAGAAATCTATCGGACTAAAACGTCTTAGAGAACCCATTGATAAGGTTGAAAATTATATGAACTACATTTTAGAAATTCTGAAAACTTACATAGGTTCTGAGCAGGATGAAGAGATTAAAGAATTTGCACGAGGATTATTATATATTGTCAGGGAACTTGAGCAAGTTAAGGAAAAACAAGAAAAAGTCGGTTCAAAAAAGATCGAAGATATATTAAAGAATGAACTCAGAAGACGATTTGAAGAGATGCTTATTTCAAAGTTGTCTGTAGCAATTAGTATTGCGATTGCAGAAGTGCTAAAAGAGAGTTTAAGACAAGCTTTAAATGATATAATGGAAACCCATGTAACAACAATTGGCGTACTTCTATCGCATCTTATTCGTCTTCACAACCTTATAGCACATGATCTCAGATCAGGGATAAATCCAAGCGATGATAAAAAAGTTTGGGACTACATAAATGCTATAAACCTCATAACGCTACAATATGGTGTTAAAATTTGCTCATCTGTGGAAAAAGGTTCTTCCCTTGGGGAGGGTATTATTGAATACTTATTGGATGAAATTGAAGAGCTTGAATCCGAACCATCGATTATGCTAAGAGTCATGCCGAAAGCTTCTTGGAAGACGCATTTAAAATTAATTGAAGAAGTAGAAAAAAGAGGTGCTCAAAATGAGAATAGCTCACATTTCTGATACACATCTAGGATACAGACAGTATAACCTTGATGAGAGGGAAAACGACTTCTATGAAGCTTTTAACGAAGCTATAGACAAGGCAATTGAGGAAAGGGCAGATGTGCTAATTCACTCCGGAGACCTTTTTGACTCACCAACACCGCCAATCAAGGCTTTGTATGTATTTAAGAATGCGCTGAAGAAGATTGATGGAAAGATGAAGATATACACAGTCCTCGGTGATCACGACACACCAAAAAGGAAGGGGATGCCACCGCATAAGCTCTTTGATATTAGGGTTTTGGGAGTTGGAAAGCTTGAATGGGTGGAAGTTGATGGAGTTTTGATTGCTGGTATATCAAATCTCAAAGGAAGAGGTGTGATATTACTTAAGGAAGAACTTAAGAAATTTGATGCAATTGCTGGAAAGTATAAAAAGTCCATACTCATAGCACATCAGGCAATTGATAAGTACTTGCCATTTGAAGGGGCATACGAGCTGAAGGAAGACGATTTACCGAGAAAAGCTACATACTACGCCTTTGGACATTTACATTCCAGAATTTTAGCAAAATTCGGTGAAGGTTATCTTGCGTATGCCGGATCAACTGAAATAATTAGAAAGGACGAAATTGGCTCTTGGAAGAAGAAAGGCAAGGGATTCTACATAGCGGATTTGGAAGGAGATGAAATTGATATTCACGAAATCAATCTGGATATCAGACCTCAGGTTGAGATAGAAGTTAATGTAGAAAGGCTTGAAGACGTTTTAAATTACACGAATTATCCGAAGCTGCCAGTGCTTCATATCACTGTCAAGGGAGAGAATATAAACAGACAGTATGTTATTGAAAAGCTTAACAGACTATTACGAGATAAGGTTTTGAGCTTCAAGCCATCATTTAAAGATCTAAGCCAGCCGCAGATAGAAGAGTTGCCAAAAGGGCCCATAGATCTAAAGTCGATTATGCGCGAGTATTTGAAGGATGAAGAGCTTGCAAATCTCGCAATTGAGCTTTACGAGCTACTTTCCGAAGACGATGTTAGCGGAGCGATAAGAGTTGCTGAAGGGTTTTTGGAGGGTGGTAAGTATGATTCTAAAGAAAGTTAAGTTAAAGAACTTCATTTCACATGCGAATACTGAAATCGAGTTTCCCCTTGGCGTAACAGCAATTGTCGGCCCCAATGGGGCCGGAAAAACGTCAATAGTTGACGCAATAGTTTTCGCTTTATTTGGAGATAAAGTGAGGGGAGAAAGGGTCGAAGACTTAATAAGGAGAGGTGCAAGCTCTGCCGAAGTCGAGCTAACATTTGAAGCTGGTAAAGATTACACGGTTCGCTGGATTAGGAGAAGAAGGGGTGTTGAGGTCACACTTTCAAGGAGCGATGTCGGAGTTATTGCCAACACGAAGGATGCTGTTTTGGAGGAGATATCGAAAATCCTTAGAATGGATAAAGAGAGTGCGATGAATTCAATTTTTATAAGGCAGGGGGAAATAGCTAGCTTAGTTGACGCTGATCCAAGGACGAGGAAAAATCTGTTAGGTAAGTTAATCGGCTTAGACAGACTAGAAAAAGCTTGGGAGAA
>CAYWXE010000058.1:0-9393 GCA_964462505.1 uncultured archaeon
ATTGATTTCAGTCTCGCCATGGCAAACCCCCATTGTTGTAAGGATAAAATTTTAATAAAATATAATATAAGTTAACATTAGGATCAGGACACATAGTTATAATTTAAGGCAAGGAGAATAGCGGGGCGTGGATTTGAACCACGGATCTGCGGGTTATGAGCCCGCCGGGATTACCTGGCTACCCCACCCCGCTTCAATATATCTTCATACAGTTCGATATTTAAGCTTTGAGGTATTAGATTCAAAATATTAATTTAATAAATAAATAAATATTTTACTCTTCAATTGAGTATAATCGATGTTGACGTTTAGTTAGAATTAAAAACAGAATTTATCTCTCGGAAATATAACTATGGAGTGTGAAACCCTAATAAAATTCATAGATTTGTTTTCAGAACATTTAAAAAGCCTAAAGAATCGCATAGACGTTGAAAGCGTTGAGAAGATGATAGATGCAATCGAGAATTCAAGAGCTGTATTCGTTATCGGTGCTGGAAGGAGTGGCTATATCGCTAAGGCTTTTGCTATGAGGTTGATGCATCTCGGCTACACTGTTTATGTCGTTGGTGAAACTGTGACTCCAAGGATAACAAGAGATGACGTTTTAATTGCCATATCTGGAAGTGGTGAAACCATATCAGTTGTAAACATAAGTAAAAAGGCTAAGGAGGTAATCGGATCTAAATTAATCGCTGTTACTGGTAATGAAAGTTCAACTCTCGCTAAAACTGCAGATGTTGTTGTTTTAATTAAGGCTAAGGCGAAAACTATGAGAGATGAAACGATTTCACAATTAGCTCCACTTGGCACTATGTTTGAGTTAACGACGATGGTTTTCTTAGATGCATTGATATCCGAGCTTATGTTTCGTAAGAAGTTAACGGAAAAAGATTTAGAAGCCAGACATGCTGTTTTGGAGTGATGTGTATGTTAGATCTGATAAAAAGGCTTAGTAATGCCCATGGTGTAAGCGGGTTTGAAGAGGAAATAGCTGAAGTTGTAAAAGCTGAGGTTGAGGATTTTGTCGATGAAGTGAAAATAGACTCGCTAGGTAATGTGATATGTGTGAGGAATGGGAATGAGCAGAAGCTTATGATCGCGGCACATATGGACGAAATCGGATTCGTTGTTAAATACATAGATGATAAGGGCTATATTAGAATAACACCGATTGGTGGATGGTTTTCGCAGATAGCTTTAGGGCAAAGAGTAGTTTTACATGGAAAAAAGAAGGTTTACGGAGTTATAGGATGTAAACCACCGCACTTAATGAAAGAGGATGAAAGGAAGAAAGCAGTTGAGATAAAGGATATGTTTGTAGATATAGGTGCAAGTAGTAAAGATGAAGTGCTAAGGATGGGAATAGAAGTTGGAACTCCTGTCACAATTGACAGAGAGGTTGCAGAGCTTGTTAATGGAAGGATAACTGGAAAAGCATTTGATAATAGGGTTGGGTTAGCTGTGATGATTGAAGCTTTAAAGAGGACTAAGACCGATGCAACGGTCTATGCAGTTGCAACTGTGCAAGAAGAAGTTGGGCTTAAGGGTGCTAGAGTTTCCGCTTTTGCCTTAGAGCCGAATGCGGCAATAGCTATAGATACATGTCCAGCGGCTGATTTTCCGGGAAGTGAAAACGCTTATATGGATATAAAGCTTGGAAGTGGTGCAGTTATCACTGTTGTGGATGCATCGGGTAGAGGTTTAATAGCAGGCTATAGAGTTTTAAGATGGCTTAGAGAGACGGCTGAGAGATACAATATTCCATATCAGCTCGAAGTGGCTGAAGGTGGAACTACTGATGCAACAGCTATTCATCTGACTAAAGCTGGAATTCCTTCTGGTGTTGTAAGTGTTCCAGCTCGTTACATCCACAGCCCAGTTGAGGTTGTGGATTTGAGAGATGCTGAAAGTGCTGCAAATCTCGTAGCAAAAGCCCTTGAAACTGCAAAAGACTACATATGAGGCTTAAAGATTTATTCATCGAATTTTTGAGAAAGAACGGGATAAAGTACATTGGCACGACAATTCCCAAGATCATTAAGGCAGAAGACCCAATAAAGATAATGGCATTACTCGTTGCGAATGGAAAGGCTAAAATTTGTTATCCTGAGAAGAGAGGAGTTGTGTTCGATTTGAACGGTAAAAAAGTGGTAGCAGAACCTCAGATCTTTATAAGTGATGGTTGCAGTAGTGTTGTGTTTAATAGAGAAGAGATCTTAAGCAGGAGTAGATTCCCTTACATAGTAATTGATTGTAGGTTTTACGATTTGCATTCAGAAAAGGAGAAGAAAAAGTTACTACTCCAGATAAGACAAACCTTAAGCGTAGTAAGGGAGTACATGTGGGATGAGAAGCTAATCGTAACTCTAAACTGTGGATGTGGGGTTTACTATCCCTCAGTTGAGGAGTTTTTAGCAGAGAAGGATTTTGATAACATAATTTTATTAGATCCAAACGGTGAAGAGGAGTTTAAAGGGGAATTAGCTGATTGTTATATAATAGGTGGAATAGTCGATAAAGCCGGAGATAAGAAAGGCTGGACTTCAAAGATATGTAGAATCCTTAGAGAAAATGGATTTGATGTTAAATCCCAGAAAATACTACTCAGAGGGGATGTGGTGGGGGTTCCAGACAGATTAAACCATATAACTGAAATTGTTTTAAGAGTAGTTTTAGACGGTGAGGATTTGGAAAAGGCGATAAAAGACGTTCAACCGCCAACTGTTGCAAAGTGGAGATTGAGAAAGGAGTTGCACGAATACACTGTAAGAGTTAAAATCGGAAACAAGACTTTTAGGATTTTGTCGAAGGATGTATTTAAGAAGTTCAACTGGTTAAATCTGAGAACTTCTGATTTTTATGAGGTTTGCAGTGAAATGAAGTATTTTGTAGTTTCGGATGAAGTTATGAAATCCATAATGAAATCGGAATGGGATGAGAGAAAGAGGTGTTATGTTTTAAATTAAATATAAATTTATATATAAATACTATTCAAATATATAAAGATACATAAAGACGCTACCTAGAATGATGGTATTTAAAATAGATAAAATCAATAAATAGTTGTTGTGTTTTTTCACAGTATTAGTGAAAGCTTTTTAAATGTTATTGCCTAAGAAAATCTTTAACTTAAACCCAAATCGTCTTTAACCTTAATCAAAGCCCTTATAGCTATTTCGTAAAACCTCTCTAAATCCATTAACTTTTCTATCATTCTAATCCTATTCCTATCACAACCAGCGGCAAAACTCTTCTCTTTAAACTTCTTCCTCACAGTTTTTGGCGTTACTTCAGTAATTTTACCACCTTTAACGAGAGCACAGGCTATAATTAGCCCTGAAACACTATCAGCCGCTTGTAACGCTATTTCTATTGGTTTTTCGTAATCACCAAATAGCATGTGGTTATGTCTCTTAACAACTTCAATTACCTCATCCTCTACTCCCTCCTTCTTCAGTATCTCCGCTGCAACTAAGCCGTGTTTGTTCATATCCCCTTTTACGATTTCGAAATCGATGTCGTGTAGAATTCCAACTCTATACCAGAGGTTCTCATCTTCTCCAAGTTCAGATGCAAGCTCTTTCATAATAGCGGCGGTTGCTATACAGTGTTTTATAAGCTTCTCGTCTTTGACGTATTTCTTAAGCAAATCGAGTTCCATGGATAAATTCGGCTTAAGGTTTTTAAATTTGTAGTGTAACTAATTACATGGGATTGCTCGACAAATTTAAAAAGTCAAGCCAAATTAACATAGACGAATACGAAGAGATAGATTTGAGCGAATACGAGGCTGAGATAAGTGGAGAAGCTGAAACGTATATAAGAGTTGCTGAAATCACTGGGCTTAGTGAGCTCCCGGAGATAAGGAGACAGGTTTACGAGGGGAACATAGTGATTGCAGACGTTGCCTTCATAAAGCACGATAAGTTGACACTCGATAGGGTCATAAGGGATTTGAAACAACTTGCTGAAGATGTTCATGGCGACATCGTTGGCTTGGGTGAAGATTACATAATAGTAACTCCAACGGGTATAAAAGTGGATAGAAACAAGATAAGGGCATAACATGAAATGCCCGATTTGCGGAAGAGAATTAAAACTCAACGTTACGACTTACGAAGTTCCATTCTTTGAAAAGATACTCATAACTACTATAGTCTGTGAATGCGGGTTTAAGCATGCCGATACGATAGTTGCAAATGTAAAAGAGCCAGTGAGGTATAAGATAAAGATAAACAAGGACAATTTGTTTACAAAGGTCATAAGGTCTACATCTGGAACGATCAGAATTCCAGAGATTGGAGTAGAAATCGAGCCGGGCCCAGCAAGTCAAGCGTTTATAACGAATCTTGAAGGTATCCTTGATAGAGTAGAGGGAATCGTAAGAATGGCTATGAGGTGGAATGCCGAAGATGAGGAAAAGGTTAAGAGGTGTAAGTGGATTTTGAAGAGGATTAGGAATACAATTGAAGGTAAAGACGAATTGACGTTAATACTTGAAGACCCATTTGGTAATAGTTTGATACTCTCGGATGAAGCTTTTAGAGAGGTTATGAGCAAAGAAGAAGCTTCAAAACTCAAGACGGGGATGACAGTTATCGATATAACTGGGTTGAGTGAGGAGAAATTACTTGATATGGGTTAGCTCTTCCGCTATTTCCTCGTGCTTCTTTTTTAAGATTTTATCTACGTCTTCATCGAGTTTTACGCCATAGATAACTTCGAGTTCAAACTTCCTCTTGGCTTTCTTGTATTCAGCGTAGAGTTTTCCAAGTTCCCTCGCTATTTCACTCAACTTCTCTGGGCCTAGGAATACCAAGGCTATTACCAATATCAATAAGATTTCTCCCCAGCCTATCACTTTTAATCCTTTAACGTCTAAATTCTTAACACTTTTCGTATACGTGTTGTATGGATCACATTGGAAGAATCGGAGTGAACGTCAACGGAGATCTAAGCGATGAGGAAATAGTAGAGATAGCTAAATTAGTTGAAGAAATTGGAGTGAGAATTGTTTGGATTGGAGAATTCGAAGGGTTTAGAGACCCTTTTGAAATAGCCGAATTGATAGCGAAGAACACATCACTACTTATAGGATTTGGTGTGATAACGTCTAACAGGGATTGCAGAGATGTGATTTCAGCTGTTGAGGATTTAAGAGGGGATTTTGGTGATAGGTTTATAGTTGGGATAGCCGCGGGCAAGTTCAAAAATCCGATGGAAGCTTTTAAAAGAACTATTAGATGTGCGAAGTTATTAAAAAGATCTTTTAAAACTTTTGTAGGATGTTCATCCCCAAAGATAACAAGAGAGTCGTCGAAGTTTGCAGATGGAATTCTATTCAACTATGTAAACCCTGAATATCTAAAGTGGATCACAAAATTCCTAGAGAGGGGTGTTTTTAAAGTTGCTTATGGGCCAGCCTTAATACTTCCAAGTGAATTCGAGGAGGATCTATTGATCGCTTCATGCATAGTTTCTCTAAGTAGTGAGAGGTTTATAAGGGAGTTCAAACTCGAACGAATTGCAGAAGAGCTTAAAACTGTCGACGTTTACGAGTTGATAGATTTGAGAAGGAGTGGAAGAAGCATAGAGTTATCTAGGAATTCGAAAACATTATACAAGTATAAGGATTTCCTGTTGAGTAATTTTACGATAAGTGGTGGTCTTTCAGATGTAATCGTTAAGATAAAATCGATCCTAAAGATCTGTGATCACGTGGTCTTAGCTGATCCGTTTTATAGGGATAAGAAATCACTTATGCTTTTAAGACATATAGTCGAGATATGAGGAGTGTTGTAAAGATAATAAACAAATACGATCTGGGTACTGCAGTTGAAGATTTTTCAAGGGTTGTAATGCTCGGCTCAAACGAAAACCCGTATGAACCAAGTAATAGTGTGAAGAAAGCATACATCGAATCCCTTAATCTGATAAACAGGTATCCAGATGCTTCATACAGCGCTCTAAAGTGTTCACTAGCGGAATATGTTGGAGTTGATGAGGAGAACATAGCAGTCGGTTGTGGGGCTTCAGAACTCATAAGTTGCGTGTGCAATTCCCTAATAGAAGAACTCGACAGGGTTGTAATCCCAGTTCCATCGTATACTCTTTATGCCATATACTCGATGCTCAGAAATGCGGATATAGTGTTTTTACGCTTTGAAAACTACGAGGTAGATGCAGATGTGATAGCTGAATATAAACCAAAGCTGACTTTCATATGTTCCCCAAACAATCCTACTGGAAATACAGTTGATATAGATACTATTGCAAAAATCGCTGAATATTCTGAATACGTGGTTGTAGATGAAGCCTATGCTGAATTCTGTGGTGAAAGCTGTGTAGATCTAATCTCGGATTACAAGAACTTGGTAATCCTTAGGACGCTTTCAAAGTTCTTTGGATTAGCCGGATTGAGGGTAGGTTATGCAGTAGCATCTAAGGAGATAGCAGAAGCTTTAGAAAAAGTCAGATTACCATTTGCGATTTCTTCAATCGCTGTAAGAGTTGCAATTGCCGCGATTAAATCTTTAGATTACTATAAGTCTATAAGAGATAAAATCGTCAAAGAGAGGGAGAGAGTTTTTGAGGAGCTTTTAAAAATAAACTTCTTGAAACCCTATCCATCTAAAGCGAACTTTATACTCGCTAAGGTTTTAAAAAATGGAATTACAAAGAAATTGGCTGAAAGGGGTATTGTAGTTAGAGATGTAACTGGATTGATTGGATTAGAAGGTGAACACATCAGGATAACGATTGGAAAACCAGAAGAGAATAAGAGATTACTTAAAGCTTTAAAAGAGATTAGCCAAACTTAGCTTCACCTCTGCACATGAGAAAAATTGCTACATATTCCGGTACTTTTATTCTTTCTCCGGCGTATAGCTTTGATTTGAAATCGCCTAAGTTAACCCTTGAATTCTTCAAAACCGTTACCTCAACTGGGTTATCGCTAAACACAATCGAATCCTTAAACGGATTAAAGGAATCTAAATCCTCGACTTCTGTAACCTTTAATCCAGTTTTTCCATGAAGGCTATTAGGAAGTCTTATAAGCCTTTTTACATCTGCAGTCACTGGAGAATCTATGTGCACTCTCATCTTTTGTAAAGCTCTGTCAACGATTTCTTCCACTTCTCTCCTATGCTTCTTTGGGATTTTATCTGAATTCAAGTTGAGCTTTCTCTTGACGTATTTTGCAACTCTTGAAGCTATATTCGAGTTGTAAAACGTATCGCCATTGAAAACCTTTGGATTGTTTACCGTGATGTAGTCGATTATCTCTCTCCTCTCAGCACTACTCAAATACGAGTACTCCTCACTCATCACGTGAATGTGATATCCTCTACTTCCAGAGAAGTAAACTCTTATGAACTCTTCACTTATGCCGAAATCCCTCTTTAAGATTGTTAAAAGCTTTTTTACCTCTCTTCTCGCGATTTCGAGGAGTTTTTCGAATGAGGTTTTCACAGGCAAATGATCTGCGTCGATGTCAAAGATCAAATCGGCTTTAATCCACCCCTTCTTTTCCATCTCCTTATTAGGGTATTCGTAATAGGCGGAAGAGTAATATATGTGTGCTGGAATTCTCGAAAGGATATAAGATCTGAAATCGTCTTGGGATCTGAAGGATAGATGTCTAATCATTACGAATTCTGGTAGGTATTCAAGTGGAACTATCGCAAACTCTCTCCTCTCGAATTCATTCGGTAATTCAATCTCAGCCTCTTGATAGTATTCCTTGAACTTCTTTGTTAAGAATAACTTCGTTAAATTCATTTCAAGCCCTCAAGATCTGTAAAACAACTCTCCTCGTCCTCTTTCTCGTGTCGAAGTTTACAACAACTATCTGTTGCCAAGTTCCAAGCATGAGTTTTCCGTTTTTAAACGGAACCAAAAGAGAAGGTCCAACTATAGCCGATTTCACATGACTCGAGCCGTTGTCATCACCCCAAGTTTTGTGATGCTCATACGGATAATCGTATGGAGCTATTCTCTCCATTATCCTTGGGAAATCCTTTTTTAAACCCGGTTCATACTCTATAGTTGTTATCGCTCCAGTTGAGCCTATGTTAAAGATCAGAACAGCCCCCTCCTCAATTCCACTTTGCCTAACGAATTCTTCGACTTCTCTCGTTATATCAGCCATTCCGTCTCTATCGAGTTCTACTGATATCACTTTCATCATATAATTCTGTTTAATTGTGTCGAATTTTACAGTTTTGAATTTCTGCTTGAAAACTTTTTAAACGATAACATCAAAAAGTATGTATGCTTAAGCTGAAAGAAATTCAGATCAAGAACTTTAAGAGCTTAAGGGATTGCAAGCTTGAGCTTGGTAAGTTTAACGTTTTAATAGGTGCAAATGCAACTGGTAAAACTAATTTAGTCGATTTATTTATGCTCCTGAGGAAGATCTACGTTGAAAAAGACATCAACCCGTTTAGGTATTGGTGGGGTTATCAGAATGCTGTTTGGAATAGGAAGAAGGAGTTTGATATCTCTGTCAGGTTTTGTTTCGAATATTTTAATAATAAAAGTTTTAATAATAAAGACAAGATTTATGATGTTGAATTTGAAACAATATTTACAGGAAGAGATGGAGGATTTGAGATTTTAAGAGAAAAGCTTGAGATTAAGGGTTTTAATGAGTTTAGAATTGATTAATAGTGTATTAAAAATTGATTTTGATAAGAATTGGAAAGGGAATTTTAAAAACGTTATTAAAAAACTAAGAAAAGGGAAAAAGCAGCTATACTAAAAAGTTGCTTGAACTTATCGATGCTGAAAGATTAGAAATTAGACCTATTGTAAATTCCAAAAGCCTTTTCTAATTAGAATTTTGGGAACATCAGGAATATAAACCAAATGTATATATTATCCGAATTTTAGATAAACTAGAAATAAAAGTCCATTCGATACATTAAAAGGTCTAATTCCAACACAATTTAAATTCAAACCTAAACACGATTATGAGAAAAAATAGGGCTCAGAAATATCCTTAATGAAATTAAAAGATCAGCGCCTTTAAGAAGAGAGTAGAAGATGGAAATCATATACCAGATAGAATTACAACTATTCTCTCCTATCTTTTTCCGAACGTTAATTTAGATCTTTCAATAACTGAAGATCAGCGGGTATATCTAAAAGTTCAAGAAAATAGCTTAGAACTCCCACCAGTCTGCATCGCAGACGGATTTTACAAACTACTAGCAATTCTAACTGCTTTAGAGTTAAAACCATTTCTACTAATAATAGACGAAGTGAAAAACTCATTACTTCCAAAAACACTTGAAAAACTCTTAGATGAACTGAAATCGAGTGAAACAACCGTGATAATAACAACACATTCACCAGTAGTCGTTGACATGACTGATCCAGAGGATATAG
>CAYWXE010000059.1:0-9318 GCA_964462505.1 uncultured archaeon
AAAATAATATCAACTTCTACAGGTAATGAACTTCTTAATGAAGATGTCTAAAACACTGCTATTATTTTCCTGCTGCCCCTACACTAGAGCAAATTAATTTTGTTTTTTTACAGGGTATAGAGAATACATGTATTAACACAAAGTATAAAAATTATTTCTAAAAGTTAAAAATATTATTATATTTTAAAATTGAATGCATAATGAATTATTGCGACATTAAATAACCTCAACTGTAAACGTCCAATCTTTCGACTTCTTTAAAAACTCCTACGAGTTTGTAGAAAGTCGTAACATCTTCTAAATCTTTTAAATCTTCATAACTAAGCGGAGATTCAACTTCTACAAAGAATACGTAATCTCCAAGCTTACCCGAGCGAGATGGTCTAGATTCGAGTTTTCTTAAGTTAAAACCCTTCTTGTAAAATACTTCTAAGACATCTTTTAAAGCCCCAGGCCTATCTTCAACTCCGAAGAATAGAGCAGTCACATTTCCATATCTCTCTCCAATACCTCTACGTCTTATCACGTAAAACCTCGTTACATCTCCACTAAAGTCTTGGATTTCCCTTTTCAAGATGTATAGCTTGTAAAGTCTTGCCGCTTGTTCAGACACTATAGCAGCCGAGTAGTCGTCGAGAAGTTCTAATGCATCGACTGTCGATTTTGTATATTTGATTTCAGCATGACTTAAGTAGTTGTTTATAAAATCCATGCACTGAGCTATCGCATGTGGATGCGAATATACAACTTTTACATCTCTCAAACTCAACTTCCTCTTAGCAGCTAAGCAGTGTCTTATCTCAAGCTTCGCCTCACCAAAGACTTCTACGTCGTAATCCATTAAGGCATCCAAAGTTGGAATTACAGTTCCATTTATCGAGTTCTCAATCGGAACAATCCCATAGTCAGCTTTCCCTTCAGAAACAACCCTTACAACCTCCTCGATTTTAGAGCAGTACTTCAATGGCGATCTTGAGCCAACGAGTTTTAACGCTATTTCCTCGCTAAAGCTACCAATAGGGCCTAAGACCGCTACAACTCTCTTAACACCAATCGCCTTGTACTCCTCCTCCTTAGTCAACTCGATTAACTTTTCAAATATTGAATTCATAGCAATTGGATTTAACTTCGTTTTCTTTAGAATCTCCAAAATCTTCTGCTCTTCAACATCTAAAACCTCTATCGGTTTGTTCTGTTTTTTCTTTTCAATCGCTATTTTTTTCCCAGCTTTAACCCTTTTTTCGATTAAGTTCAGTATTAGATTGTCTACAACCCCAATATATCCCCTGAGCAAATCTAATCCCTCTACATCTCTCGTAACCTTGCAAGCCTCAAGAATTATTTTACTATCCTTGTAATCGTCGTAAACATTTCTCAAGCTAAAAAACAGTTCTTTAAATTTCTTTTCGTCTTTGAGCTTTTCATGTAGTTCTAAAACGCTTTTAACGAATTTCTCTCTAACGGATTCTGAAATCCTCTGTATGGAGTAATAAAGCTTCCAATCCTGATTTAAAATTCTGCTTGCGAGCTTGTATAGAACGCTGAATATCGGTGTAGAGTATTCTGGCTCTTTAATCCTCAGGAAGTTTGCCATAGATATGAGTAAGAAATGTGAAATAGCCTGAATCTCAGTAACACTTTTATCGTGTTCATTTGCTTTAAGCCTACAGATAATCATACCGCTCCTTTTAAACTCATCGAGTATAATCCTCTCCTCATCTCTACCCGATTCCTTAACGACTACAATTCTCGACAACCCGATTTCCGCATCGGAACCAAACATCGGATGAATACTTAGAAAATCGAATCCATAGGATTCAAATATCGGAATGGATACGCTCTTAACCGATGCTATGTCAACCAAAAGTGGATTAAGAGCTTTAGAAGCTATATGCTTCAAAGCATTC
Source organism: uncultured archaeon (assembly GCA_964462505.1). Lineage (GTDB taxonomy): Archaea > Halobacteriota > Archaeoglobi > Archaeoglobales > Archaeoglobaceae > CAYWXE01. Next base: position 1,908 of record CAYWXE010000059.1, read on the forward strand.
TTTAACTCATCCATTGGAACGCATACGAATACAACATCGAATTCAGAAATCTGATCCTCGTCTATTTCGCATTTATCCTTAACGACATCATAGCCTTTAACGTAGTAACCCCTTGAGTAAAAGAAATCCTTGAAAAGTCTTCCCATTCCGCCCAAGCCGTATATAAGGATTTTCATATCAAAGTCCTAAGAATCTCGTAAGCCTTGTTCAATTCGATTTGCCCAGGGGCTTTTGGTTTACCTACATAACAGTATACAAATGGAGCACCGAGTAGAGCTGAGAGGATTCTGGTATATGCAAACTCCTCACCCATTAGAAACGCTATTACGTCATCGTAATTGCAAAGAACTTTTACGATTTTTTCGACATCTTTTTTTGATCTTCCAAGTGTTGCTATTTTAAAGTAATCCCCCCTTTTATTTTCAATTAGATTTCTTAAGAATTCGTAATCCGGTGTCTCTCTGAAGTTGTGGTAAGACTCTATAACCTTGCAGTTGAAATCGAAGAACTCATCTGGCAAATCGTATTCCAAGTCCACATAATCGGCTTTAAAGCTCTTAATGAGTCTAATCCTATCGCGTTCATCTCCCTCAAACATACCTCCATCTCTTTTCCTTCTACACGTGATTATGACCTCTTTTCTTGTAATTCGATCGTATATATCAGATGTGAGTTGTGAGCTTACAAACAGATCTAATCTAATTTCTATTACATCTGCTTTCTCAGCGAGTTTGATTTCTTCAAAATTCGAAACAGTTGCAACAAGCTTCATCTCTCTATTATGAACTCCTCAACGCTAATTCCAAAATGCCTAGCTTTTTCTCCAATCCAAACCAGCACCTCATCTCCCTCTTTAAGCTCCGAGACCGATACGTGCTTCCCTTCTGGATTCACCAACTTGATTGTTTCAGCGTTCTGCAAGATAATACTTCCCTCCTCACCGTTTGCTACGGCTCTTATGAGTAGAAGTGGTCTCCTTTCTATCTTAACCCGCCCAACAAAGCTCTTCCTAACTCTGCCATCGTATCTAACGATTTCAACTTCATCTCCAGCCTTTAACTCGGCTAAATACTTCGTCTTATCCCCGATTTTTACATATGCGTTTACACTTCCAGCGTTAACTCTGAAAGGTCTCGATGCCACGTATTCACTTTCCTCACTCTCGCTTGCAACTAAGAACATGAATCCAGCTTTGTTACCGATAAGCATACCCTCTCCCACTTCCATTAAGGTTACGGTGTCCACGCAAACCCTTTCACCAATTCCGAGTGGTTTTATTTCAGATATCTTAGCTACTTTTAACTCTAACTTCTCAACAATTTGCTTTGCAATTTCGTAATACTTCTTTAGTTCCTCTCTACTTCCCTTAACTGCTATCCCATCTGCTCCCCTCTCAAGCGTTTCCAATGCGAGTTTTGCATCTTCATAGTTTTCCACTATCGCTATAACTTTACAACCCCTTTTCTTCATAGCTATTACGTTTTCAAGGGGTATCACTTTCCAATCACTGAACTTCAAAATCGAAAACTCCATTTCAGCAACTCTTTGCAGATCTTCAGCTGATTTTATCTCCACTAAAACGTCTCCTATTGGAACAACTTTTATCCTTCCGAGTCTTTTTACATCTTCGACGTGTTCACTCCTAACGGCAACTCCATCGTATCCAAGCTCTATCGCATCTCTTATCATCCCTTTAGCTTTATCCCAATCGCAATCCGCTAACAACCAAACCTCTTTCATACAAATCCCCCAATTAACTTCTGAGGAATTCTAACGCCTCCTTAACACTTGCGTTTTCGTGCACAATCATTGCAATCGCCTTTGTCATCTTAGTTGGATTCTTCGCTTGAAAGATATTCCTTCCAATCGCCACTCCTCTCGCCCCAGCATCCATCGCCATCTCAACCATTCTAAGCAGTTCTTCTTCACTGTTCATCTTCGGCCCTCCAGCTACAACAACTGGAACTGGACAACCCTTAACAACCCCCTTAAAGCTCTCAACGCTCCCAGTGAAATTCGTCTTAACGATATCTGCACCCAATTCAGCTCCAACTCTCGCAGCCAAAGCCACTGCTTTCTCGTCGTATTGATTTATTCCCTTACCCCTCGGATACATCATAGCAACTAGCGGCATGTTCCACTCCATGCAATCCCTAACAATCCTACCCATTTCTCTAAGTTGTTCGGCTTCAGTTTTGCTACCGATGTTTACGTGAATGCTTACAGCATCTGCTCCAAGTTTTATAGCCTCTTCAACCGTGCAAACCAAAACTTTTGCATTTGGATCCTCACTTAAACTTGTGGAACCACTTAGATGGATTATCAAACCTATATCCCTTCCATAACCCCTATGCCCGAACTCAACTAAACCCCTATGCAACACCACTGCATTAGCTCCGCCTTCAGCTACTGCATTAATTATTCTTGCCATGTCTTGTAATCCCTCGATTGGGCCCATAGACAACCCGTGATCCATAGGAACTATTACAGTATTCCCAGTATTTCGGTTTACTATTCTCTCCAATCTAATCTTTTTTCCGATCATGTTTGTTACTTTGTATCTTAGTGACATATAAGCATTTCGAATTCATCTTTAGCTTATAGCTATGCTACCACTGTAAATCATCTCCTTTACATCTTCGAAGCTTAGACCCTCATGTATTAGCATGTGTAAGGCTTTAGCAATACTTCTCGGGCATTTCGCTTGGAAAACGTTTCTTCCAATTGCAACTCCAGCTGCACCGCAGCTTAAAGCATCTTCAACTGTTTTGAGTAGTTCTAGCTCGTCGACTTTACTACCCCCAGCTATTACAACTGGAATTGGAGCTACCTCAACCACTCTATCAAACCCCTTAACGTAGGATGTTTTTACGATATCTGCGCCTATCTCGTAACCTATTCTAACCGCATGTCTTACAGTTTCAACACTCACGTCAACTTTACCCCTTGGATACACCATTGTAAGTAGTGGTATTCCGTAGTAGTCGCATAGCTCAGATATAATTCCAGCCTCTTCAAGCTGTCTTGCTTCAGTTTTGCTACCGATGTTTACGTGAATGCTTACAGCATCTGCTCCAAGTGCCACAGCCTTTTCAATACTTGTAATTATTCTCTTATCGTTTGGATCCTCACTTAAACTTGTGGAAGCGCTTAGATGGATTATCAAACCTATATCTGAATCTCCTAAGCGTTTTGAGTACTTTGCAACACCTTTGTGAAGAACGATTGCATCCACGTAACCCTCTATCTGTTCGATTACACCATCTATATCCTCTAAGCCCCTTTCGGGCTTTGTTATACCGTGATCCATTGGAACTATTAGAGTCCTTCCACTTCTAAAAATCCTCCTCAACCTCCTCTTCTTGCCGAGCATACTGACACCCCCAAGAGAGAACAACGAAAACACCCCCAAGTTTAGCAGCTAAACGAATAACTAAACGTATAAAATCTGAAATCTCTAAACATAACGATTTTTAGCATTAAGTTGAAGGAAACTTAGATGTATTTAAGCTTTGTCCCTTAATTACAGGACATGTATACTTAATTATAGTAATATATAAAGTTTATATAAATTTTATATTTAAAATATTTCTATTTAAAAACGGATTTAACGAAAGTTTCTCATTCTAAAGAAATTCATGTGTCTAAACTTTATTATAGCTTTAATCAGTCAAGAAGCTCTTTGAATAAGCTTTGTATATTAAATTTTTTATTTTATTTATTAAGATGAAAGAATTTGAGAAGAGAACATCGCCCGAATAACCAACTTCACTGCAACTAGTTCATTTGGATTCATTGGATATGATATAATAATGTTAAAAATTTAAATCCATTAAAACCATTTGAGCGACATCTAAAGCCGATTTTATCAGATTTTTCCTCCTCAAAACGTCTTCAATTGCCGCTAAAGTTGAAATCACTTCAAACTTTCCGATGTTTCCCATAGTTCCAATTCTAAATATCTTACCCTTAAGCCTCTCCTGTCCTCCACTGATTAAAATCCCGTATTCTCTTCTAAGAGTTCCCCTTAACTCCTCATCGCTTATACCTTCTGGAATCCTTATAGCTGTAACTGTATTTGAATAGCTCGAATACGTATTCAACTCTGGAAACAGCTCTAATCCGGCTTCGACAGCCCATTTCCTTACAGCCGAACTCATAATTCTATGCCTCTGAATTCTGTTTTCTAATCCCTCCTCCTTAATAATCTTTAAAGCTTCTTCCAATGCAAAGAACAACGGCAAAGCTGGCGTATAAGGTGTTTGCAAATCTTTACTCTTCTTTCTGTAAGCCATTAAATCCAAATAGTATGGGCATTTTTCGTTGTAGTATTCCCACGCCTTCTCTCTAACCGCAACAATCGCCAAACCTGGTGGGCATCCCAAGCACTTCTGGCTGCCAACTATTGCTACATCTATTCCCCATTCATCCATCTTGACGTAATCACCACCAGCAGAGGTAATTGCATCCATTATCACTAATGCATCGTATTCCCTTGCAATTTTAGCAATCTCTTTAGCTGGATTTAAAATTCCAGTTGAGGTTTCGTTGTGAACAAAGGCTACAGCTTCACAACCCCCATCTAAAGCTTCTTTAACCCTTTCGAGTTCTATGGATTTACCCCATTCGAACTTAATCCATTCCACATTTGTGTAACGGGTTGCAATCTCTCCAAGTCTCTCCCCAAATTTTCCATTTTCAATTATAGCTATTTTCTTAACTTTACTGAAACATGCAATTGCAGCCTCCATTCCTGCAGTTCCTGAACCAGAGATAAAGAATATCTCCCCGTCTTTAGTTCCGAAGATCTCTTTCATACCTCTTATGCAGAAATTCATAATCTCAGAGAAATCTTTACTTCTATGCCCTATCATTTGCCTGCACATAGCCCTTATAATTCTCTCGTGCACTTGAACCGGGCCAGGAATCATCAAAAGCATTCAAACACCTCCATACCTCTTCAAAATCTTTTCGATTATCTTATGAGAACTACAAAATTCGCATTCTTCTTTAACTCTAATCCTAACGATTTTACAATTCAAATTCCTCTTTTTGAGTTCTTCTTCAAGCCACTTCTCGTCGAAATGCTGATCATAGCCAAGAACAATTATATCAGGCTTTAACTCCTCAATAGGCTTAAAAATATCGTTCTCATCGCCTAAAATAGCCTTATCAACGTATTTTATAGCTTCAACCACCTTTCTCCTCTGCTCTTCTGGAATAACAGGTTTTGGTTTGTGTTTTACATTTTTCTCCCTTGCAACTATGACTATAAGCTCATCTCCAAGCTTTTTCGCCTCTTTGAGGAATCTTATGTGACCTGGATGGATTATGTCGAATGTTCCAGTTGCTACTACTCTTGTCATCCGTTATAGGATTTCGAGATTGCATAAAAGGGTTGTTGTAGCCCGTCGTGTGGAATCCCCCTCATGTTTTATCAGGGGACGCATGGCTGACGGGCCTAATAAAGCATTGGAATTTCTGCTTTAAAGCTTTGTTGATACTTTTAACCGATATAAAAACGTTTCGAACGTTTTAAAATACTTAAAAAATTGGAGAACCTTGAAATAATTTCAAAGCCATAAAACCCCACATGGAGGATGAAAAGAGGAGTATACTGATAATTACTACACATGGCCCCGACAACCCAGAGCTTGCAACACTACCATTCATAGTTGCTAACGGTGCTACAGTCCTCGATGCAGAGGTTACAGTAGTTCTACAAGGTCCAGCAGTCTTCTTGGCAAAGAAGGGAATGATAGAAAATATAGTTTGCTGTAAGTGGACGTTAAAGGAACTAGTAGAAAAGTTTGTTAGTAGTGGTGGAAAGATTTTGGCTTGTTCTCCTTGTTTACAGGAGAGAAACATAAAGGAAGAAGATCTTTTAGAATTCATAAGACCAGTAGGAGCTGTTGAGGTTGTAGACTTAGCACTGAAGAGTGTTGTCTTGACTTACTGAATTTTCAATTATGCATGATGGTATATCGTGATTATTTTTTAACTCATATGAAATCAAAACGGATATGTTTCGGTCAGATTTAAAACTCGTAGTATTTTACCACGGATTCTTCGGCGAGAGGTTTATTGCAAATCTCTTAAACTACACAAACTCCTGTCCCAGCTTTGGTGCTTGCGGAATAGATGCCTGCACGAAGTGTAAAGAAGGTGTATACGACTTCTCAAAGAACTTAACAGCTGTATTTGAAATGCCAGATCCAAACTCCTTACCAGAGTTTATAGACAACGCTGAGGATTTCTTGCCGGGAGATATACCAAAAGCCGATATAGCGATAGCTATAAATCTACATCCAGATTTACTCATAGCTTTACCGAGTAAATTGCAAGGGAGGATTAAGGCGTTAATAGTTCCCATTGAGGAGTCTAAGTGGTGTACTCCCGGATTGGTTAAGCAGTTAAGTGAGAGATGTGAAGAACTCGGAATAGAGTTTTCAGCACCGAAACCGTTTTGTAATTTAAGAGAGAATAAGGAGAAACCGTTGATAAGCAGATTCATAAGAGAATTTGGATTGGGATACCCGATTTTTAGGATAGAGCTCGATGGAAAGAGGATAAGAAGGGTTCAAGTGTTGAGGAGTCAACCGTGTGGTGCGGCATGGTACATAGCGATTAAACTTAAAAACTACGTGTTTGAAGACATGAGAGATCTGTGGAATAGGATTAGTGAAGCTCATCACAGCTTTCCATGCGTTGCAAGTATGGAAGTCGATAGGGAGTACAACGAGACACTTCTACACATAGCTGGATACATAGCAAGACGTTCAATAAATAAGGCGATAGGGTATACAGGAGATGAAGAAATTCCAAGACATGTGATGAAGGTTATAATGTGATCTTTTACTCGAACTGCAAAACCGAGATGTGTTTATATGTAACTCCATAAATTTCTCGTAATGAAAGAGTTAAAAGGTGTAGAGGAGTTTGAGAAGGTTATAGGTGAGAGGAGATTTGTAGTAATAGATTTCTATGCGGATTGGTGTCTTCCGTGCAAATACCTCACATCAATACTCGAAAAACTCGAAAAGAATTACAGAGATTTAAAGTTTTACAAACTCAACGTTGACAAGAACATAGAAATAGCGTTCAGATACGGAATCACGAGTATTCCAACTGTACTCATATTTTACAACGGAAAAGTAGTTGGCGGCTTTATAGGTGCTATGAGTGAGAGAGACGTTGTAATCGAGTTAGAGAGAAGTATGAGGAAAGTCCATGATAGCGATATTAGGATGTAAGGGTTGTGGGACTTGTAGTGAAATCTGTCCAGTTCCAGATGCAATTATAAGGAATGGTGGTAAAGTCGTCAAGATAGATGAGAAAAAGTGTAAGAAATGCTACAAATGCGTGGAGAAATGTCCATACAGGGCATTGATCGTCATGGATTGATTTCCTA
>CAYWXE010000060.1:0-9267 GCA_964462505.1 uncultured archaeon
TCGATTCAAAAATTTTAAAAATTATTCAACGATAGACGATTATAAGTGGTGATAGCTATGGGGTTAAAAGAAGTATATGAAGAATTTATAAAATTAACTCAACTACCAGATACAGAAGAAGAGAAGGGAAAGGCAATGGAAGCGTTCTTTAACAAGTTAAACAAAATGCAGCTACCAGAGTACTTCAACTGGGCTGAAGAGGTTTTTGAGGGTATAAACGTCGAGAAGAGGGGAAGTCAGACTGCTCTACTGTGGGTAAACCTCGATACCGGTGAGGAGAAGAAGTACAGCTATAACGAATTTGCGGCTGAAGGAAACAAGCTTGTAAACTTCTTAAGGGGACACGGAGTTGAAAAAGGAGACAGCCTATACATGATGATTCCACTACTTCCAGAGATTTGGTTCAGCACGTATGCAACTGTTAAGGGTGGCTTTGTTGGAGTTCCAACAGCTGTAACGATGACTGCAAGGGATTTAGAGTATAGATTCAGCCAGCAAGAGCCACATGCAATAATAGCAGATGAAAACTCAGCTAAAGTAATAGATGAAGCCCTCGAAAAGGTAAACTACAAGCCGAAGGTGAAGATTGTAATCGGTGAGAGAGAGGGATGGGAGAGCTATGACAACGTTAGAGAGGAGAAATCTCACGCTGAAGCGGCAAAAACGAGGTCTGATGATGTAATATTCTGCTTCTTCACATCTGGAACTACTGGACTGCCAAAGAGGGTCGCACATACGGCTACATCTTATCCACTCGGACATCTCATAACTGCGATGATTATAAACGTTCAGCCCGGAGATATCCACAACAACCTAAGTGCTCCGGGTTGGGCTAAATACGCATGGAGCTCTTTCTTCCCGCCGTTGACAGTTGGAGCAACTACGACTGGATTCTACTACGAAGGGAGACTTGATGGTAACAAGTATCTCAACGCTATAGATACCTATAACGTAACTACGTTCTGTGCTCCTCCAACCGCTTGGAGGTTGTTCATGCTCACAGATCTGTCTAAGTTCAAGTTTGAAGCATTGAGAGATGTAGTAAGTGCTGGAGAACCATTAAACCCAGAGATATTCAACAAGTTCAAGGAGGTTACGGGTAGAGAGATTAGGGACTTCTACGGGCAGACGGAATCCACAGCCATGATCGGAAATCCACCGTGGTATAAGGAAGGAAAGATCGTCCCCGGCTCATTTGGAAGACCGACTTTCATGTACGACATAACGATTGTAGACGACAATGGAAATGAGATAACGACTCCGGGCGAAGTTGGGCACATCGTCGTAAGACTCGACAAGTGGAGACCGATTGGATTGTTCAAGGAGTACATCGGAAATCCAGAGAAAATGAAGGAAGTATTTGTCGGAAATTACTACTACACTGGAGACAAGGCGTTCTTCGACGAGAAGGGATACTGGTGGTTCGTCGGAAGGGCTGACGACGTTATAAAGACTTCTGACTACAGAGTTGGGCCATTCGAAGTTGAAAGTGCTCTACTTGAGCATCCAGCTGTTGCGGAGGCGGCAGTAGTTGGAAGTCCAGATCCAATAAGATATCAGCTTGTCAAAGCGTTCGTTGTGCTTAAGCCGGGATACGAGCCTTCAAGAGAACTCGCTTTAGAGTTGTTCAAGCACAGCAGGAAGATACTTGCAAGGTACAAGATACCGAGGATAATAGAGTTCGTAACAGATCTACCTAAGACGATAAGTGGTAAGATAAGGAGAATAGAGCTAAGACAAATCGAAGAAGAAAAGAAGAAGAAGGGAGAAAGAGGAGAACACGAATACTTCTACGACGAATTCCCAGAGCTTAAGGCTTCATCGTAAACCTTTTTAAATTTAAAAACGAAAACCGTGCCCTTAGGCTTGTTATCTTCGATTTCTACACTTCCTCCATACCTTTCAACCAATTTTTTAACGATGTATAAACCCAAACCCATTCCAGCGTTCTCTCCGTAAGCAAATCCCTGCTTGAAAACGTTTTCTTTAAATTCATCTGGAATTCCAACCCCGTAATCGGCTATTCTCATCTCACAGTAATCCCCTCTCTCTTCTATCTTTACATCTATTCTTTCAGTTTTTCCGTGTTTCACAGCGTTTCTAATTACGTTATCGATAGCAGAACTTATTGCTTCATCAGCTAAAACGCGGCAATCCCCTTCTACATTAATCTCGATGTCGTATCCCCTTGCAACTTCTTCCACAACTTCTCTCAATTTTATCGGCTTTAGATCGGCTTTTCCATCAAATATCAGGCTTTCGAGTTCCCTCATACTACATATAAGCTTAATTGCACTGTCTATTGATTCAAAAACCTTCTCAAGAAATCTCTCATCTCTCGAATTCCTATAGATCTCCAAATAGCCATGGGTTACTGTTAGCTTGTTTAGGATATCGTGCCTTAAAATCCTATTTATAAGCCTTAGGATTTCGTTTCTCTCTTCTAAGCTCTTTTCAAGCTCTTTTAATCTTGTTATATCCACTAACGAAACTATAGCAGCTTTTTTCCCATCCCATATCACACTACTACCCGTAACGTAAACCCACTTCTCAACACCGCTTTTGGTTACTATTTTAAGTTCATAAGGCTCTACGTATTCTCCCCTAAGCCTTGCTTCAGCTTTTTGCTTAACTACATCGTAAAAATCTGGATGTATGATCTTCCAGAACGTTTTACCAACGATTTCATCTCTACTGTAACCGAGTAGTTTCTCAGCAGTCGAATTTATGTATTTAATAACACTATCCTGATAAACAATAATCGCAAATGGTGCCATTTCCGCAAGTGTTTTAAATCTCTCTTCACTCTCTTTAAGTCTTCGCTCTATTTTCTTCCTTTTCGTTATATCTCTTGAAATACCCTCGACTTCTACAGCTTTGTTCTCCTTAAAAACGGGCCATTCAACGACTTCAAACCATAAAACCTCACCATCCCTCGTTATAAACCTGAACTCCCCCCTCTTAGTCTCTCCATTCACAACATCTTTAAAGAACCTTCTGAGCCTATCTAAATCTTCGGGATGCGTTAGAATCTTTGAAGTCTTCCCTATCAGTTCTTCTGGCTTGTATCCAAATCTCTCAGCAAACTTTGGGTTTAAGTCTATGAACCTCCCATCGCTATCCAATACGAAGAAGAGATCTTCAGCGTTTCTGAAGAAACGCTCATACCTCCTCAGTTTTTCCTCTCTCTTCTCGACTACAGTAGACATTGCATTTATGTGGGCTTCGTCTATTAGCTTGAAGAGTTCAAGAGCTTCCTCTGGATTTGGCTTAAGCTTTTCAAGTATTATATCCTTCAGAACCCTAAAAGACTTTAGAATAGTTATTACGGGTATCTCCTCCACAGCTTTCTTTATCGCAAACTTTACAATCGATTTAAGAGATTTGAAGTCGAGGTCTCTAGACATCAGAGAATCCAAGTACATGTCGAACACTAACTTAACAAAATCCTTATATTTAAGGATTTCTTTTTGTTTTAAATCACTTGAGAACGTTCTCCTAAACCACTCCTCAAATACCTCATCGCGGTATTCAGCTATTCTCCTGAGAACGTCCATGCTTATTGAGATACTTCTCAATAGTTTCTAATAACTTTTTCTTAGTGAACGGCTTTTCTATAACATCAAGTGCCCCCGCTTCAAGCATCTCCTTTCCACGGCTTTTCGCATATGCTGTGATTGCTAAAATCTTTGCATTCGGATCGTGCTTTAATATCTCCTTTGTTGCTTCAACTCCATCCATTTCAGGCATTGCTATATCCATCAAAACGAGATCGGGCTTCATAGTTTTGTAGAGCATTACTCCCTCCCTTCCGTTTTTAGCCGTTACGACTTGGTATTCGTCAGCTAACATCAGTTGTAAGACTTCTGAGACCGCGATATCATCTTCGACAACCAATATGAGTTTTTTCCTTCTATTTCTCATGACAATCTCTCCTTTTAACATTTCAACTTTTATACTATTTACACTATACAACCTGTTTAAAAACCTTCTTTTTTGTTTGGAGTATTGGCTTTCCTCTTTGGTCTTATCGGTATTCTCCTTTCATATCCACAGTTTAGACATGTAACGATAACCCTTGACTTCTTAATTCTAACCCTAACTCTATCACTTCTATACGGATACAAGCACTTCTTGCAGAATGTTATCCTTAAATCCTTTGGAATTTTCACTCTATACTTCATCGCAATTCTTCTTGCCAACTCCACGTATCTTCTGGCAAGTTCGTAATCGATAGACTTAAATCTTTCAGCTCTGTTTACCAAAAACCTTATCCTCTCAATTGCTATAGACTTCTCAAGCCTCTTTTCCCTTTTGATTACCACGTTTAAAGATTAAATCACAAGTAACTTATTTGTTGTTGTAAATCACAAATCGATAAAAACACATGCCAAAATCGGTAAAGCGAATACAACGAACCCCAAATTACACAGCAAGCACTTCATCAGGAGGTCAGCTCAAAAGTATATGTTAAATAATCAGAGGATAACCTTTAGCGAGTATGAGATTCGACCCAATGAAGTTCAGAGAGTTAACAGAGGAAAACTTTGAAATAGCTTGGATTAAGGGAAAAGAGATACTACAACCTAGAAACCCAAATCTCGTCTACCCTCGCTTGGGTTACGAATTCGGAGAGGAACATCCAGTTTTTAAAACAATTCAAATGCTTAGGCAGGCATATCTATCAATGGGCTTTAAAGAGGTCATAAATCCGATAATAGTTGAAGATGTCCACGTGAAAAAGCAGTTTGGAAAGGAAGCTTTAGCTGTTTTGGATCGATGCTTTTACCTTGCAACACTCCCAAAGCCGAATGTTGGAATTTCTGCTGATAAGATAAGAGCTATTGAGCAAATAACTGGTAAAAGTGTTGGAAATAAAGTAAGGGATTTACAAAGGATCTTTCACATGTACAAGAAGGGGAGAATAGATGGAGATGATTTAAGCTATGAAATCGCTGAAATATTAGGAGTTGATGACATAACCGCTGTAAGAATACTCGATGAGGTATTTCCAGAGTTTAAAGATCTCAAGCCAGAGCCAAGTACGTTAACACTTAGAAGTCATATGACCACTGGATGGTTTATAACGCTTAGCAAAATAGCTGATAAATTACCTTTACCCATAAAACTTTTCAGTATAGATAGATGTTTTAGAAAGGAGCAGAGTGAAGATGCCACAAGGTTATACAGTTACTTCTCAGCGAGTTGTGTTGTAGTAGATGAAGATGTAAGTGTTGACGATGGAAAAGCAGTTGCAGAAGCTCTACTCAGGCAATTCGGATTTAAAAAGTTCAAGTTTAAGCCAGATGAGAAGAGGAGTAAATACTACATTCCAGATACTCAAACAGAGGTTTACGCATACCATCCAAAGCTTGTTGGCTCGAATACAAAGTATAGAGATGGATGGATTGAAATAGCTACATTTGGGATATACTCACCAACTGCTTTAGCCGAATACGACATAGAGTATCCAGTTATGAACCTCGGCTTAGGAGTTGAAAGGCTTGCAATGGTTTTATACGGTTATTCGGATATAAGAGAGTTGGTTTATCCATACCTACACGACAGAATAGAGTTAAGTGATTTAGATATAGCAAGAGCTATAAAAATTAATGAAGTCCCAAACACTACCGAGGGCTTGAGAATTGCTTTAAAAATCGTTGAAACCGCTGATAGATTCGCGAATGAGAGAAGTCCGTGTAAATTTTTAGCTTATGAGGGTGAAGTTTACGGGAGGGATGTGAAGATATACGTAGTTGAAGAGGAGGAAAACACAAAGCTTTGTGGTCCAGCTTATGCAAACGAAGTAGTAGTTTACAACGGAAGTATTTACGGAATTCCCAGAAGTGATAAGTGGAAGATATACTTCGAAGAGGGTGTTACAACTGGTATTAGATACATAGATTCGTTCGCATATCTAGCCGCTAAGAGAATTGAGGATTCTGCTTTTAGAGGAGAGGATAAAGTGAGGGTTAGAGTTAGAGTTGTGGAAAATCTATCAGATGTAAACCTAAAACTTCAAGAGAACGTCAGAAATTACGTGATATCTAGAGGTGGAAAGATTGACGTTCGTGGACCTATGTTCGTGACAGTTAAAGCTGAAATCGATTGAGGTTTTAGATTTACGGAGTTAAATAATTAATTCCTCCTGTAGTGCCTATAAAGGGTTACGATTTTAGATCGACGTATCGTATTCGACGTTTTCTGATTTCAGTTTATAGAGTATACTATTAAATTTTTTATATAAATATTTTGTATATTTAATCTTTAGATCTTTCTCCCTAATATAATACTAAAACACGTTAAACATTCCTCAACATTTCAATAGGGGAGAGATGAGTCGATGAAATCATATTTTGACTAACATAACTGTGTGCTACTCTTAGAAGAAGTTAAATATTAATCTCACATAACCCACAAGAGGTATTCTAAACTTTGCAACTCCTATTATCCACTCTTTTTTTACAGGTAAAATCCTTTCACCGTTCATCATTGCGAGTTGATCTGGAACACTATTCGCATCACCTTGCGTAATGTATCCATCAGCTGGAGCTCTGATATTGCTTAATATTAGTCTTCCATTGTTTAAAATCGGTATTTTTTCACCTTTATGGACGTAAGCAATAACTCTATGTATTATTGGCTTACCGTGCCCGTTCGGTTTATAAACTATTACATCTCCAAAGTCTCCAAAACTCGTATAACCGATTTCTTTACCCTTTTCCCAAGTCACGATCCCAACTCTATCTGGGCTAAAAAGGATTACAACATCTCCTCTATACATGTGAGGCTCCATACTCCCAGATTCTATTGCAACTACAAATGGCCAAGTTCCAGTTACGGCTATCCCAACTAAAACTATGACCACAACAGTAATTAACGTTGAGACGATATCTTTTAAGACACTTGATATTTTCATCTAAGGGAGGGAGAGGTGATTGTAATTAAAAGTATCGATGTAACAACGATTGCAAAGAAATTCCTTGTAAAAGGTTATAATATCGAACCATCTGCTGCAAGAATACTTTCCAGTTTGAATATAAGGGATTTGGATTCCGTTATCGATGAAGTTTGTAGAGTTGCGAACGGTAAGTTTATAATAAGTGAAGAAGACGTAAAGAAGGCTATTTCTAATTTTTTGAGCAAAAAAAAGATCGTAGTCAAGAAAGAGACGAGCATAAGAGGAGAAGTTATTCAGGACGATATTAGGGTTTTGAGGGATATTACCGGGCATTCCTTCTGTGAGGGGAAAGTTGAAGATTTTGTAGCTTATTTCAATTCGAGATTTGAAAAGTTGTCAAAGATTTTGAGGAATAGAATGAAACCGATAGATATCGCCGATGTGGATAGAGTTAGAGGGGAAGAAGTTGAGATTGTAGGTATAGTATCGAATATCAGGGAGATTTCAAATGGATATCTAATCGAACTCGAAGACAAAACTGGGAGGATAAACTGTATAGCCACTGGAAAGCTAAAAGAGGTTGCTGAAGAGTTGCTCGGAGATGAGGTGATAGGAATAAGTGGTGTGATGAAGGGGAAAAGCATAATAGCAAATAGAATAATCTTTCCAGACATTCCAGTTAATGGAAGAAAGATTGAAAGAGATTTCTACATAGTTTTTATATCAGATACTCACTTCGGAAGTCGAGAATTCCTTGAAAGAGAGTGGAAGACGTTTATAAGTTGGCTTAAGGGAGAGATAGGTAATAAAAAAGTTCAAGAAGTTGCATCTAAGGTTAAGTACGTTGTAGTTGCAGGAGACATCGTTGATGGAGTTGGAATATACCCTGGGCAGGAGAACGATTTAAAAGTCATGGACATATACGAGCAATACGAGGAGGCGGCGAGTCATTTCGATGAAATTCCAAGCCATATAAGAGTTGTAATCTCTCCTGGAAACCACGATGCAGTTAGGCAAGCTGAGCCTCAGCCGGCTTTACCAAAAGACATAAGGAGTCTTTTCTCGAAAAATGTCAAACATGTCGGAAATCCGGCGTTAATAGAGTTAGAAGGTGTAAAAGTATTGATATACCACGGAAGGAGTTTAGATGATGTAATAACTGGAATTCCAAGACTAAGTTATAATGAACCGCACAAGGGTATGGAGGAGTTGCTGAAGAGGAGACACCTCTGCCCCGTATACGGAGGAAAAACACCTATAGCTCCTGAAAAAGAGGACTACTTGGTCATAGATGAGATTCCAGATATTTTACACAGTGGACATGTCCACACATATGGAGCTGGATTTTACAGAGGAGTTCTGCTGATAAATTCCTCAACTTGGCAGAGTCAAACTGAATTCCAAAAGAAGATAAATCTGAATCCGATGCCTTGCAATGTGGCAGTTTATAGGCCGGGAGGCGAACTTATAAGGCTCAGGTTTTACAATGGATCATGATTGGCATAATCGGGGGAACTCATATACTCGAAATAGAGGTATTAGAGGAATTAGAGGAGAGAGACATAAAAACTCCATATGGAATTGCAGAAGTAGACATCGGCAAGATAGATGAAATCGATGTTGCAATAATTAGAAGACATGGGAGAAAGAAGGATAAACCACCACATAGGATTAACCATGCGGCAAACTTCTACGCCTTAAGGGATTTAGGTGTCACACATGTAATCGGTATGAGTTCTGTCGGTTGTTTAAGGGAAGATGTAGAACTTCCAGCAATAATAATTCCACACGACTATATAGACTTCTTTAGCGGTGTAACGGTTATAAACGATCGACTTGAGCATATAACGCCTGGATTCGATGAATACATCAGAAGTGTATTGATAGACATTGCAAAGAAGAAATCCAAGTTCCCGGTGATAGATAGAGGTGTTTACTTCCAAACTCGTGGGCCAAGATTTGAAACGAAAGCTGAGATAGCTATGATAAAGAACTTCGCGGATTGCGTTGGAATGACTGCTGGGAGTGAGGCAACTGTTGCAAAGGAGTTGGGACTGAGATATGCTGTTATATGCACAATGGATAACTATGCACATGGTATTAGAGGGGAGATTGTGGATTACAAAAAGATCGTTGAGAAGGCAAAAGAAAACGCAAAGGCTTGCTTAGAAATAATTGAAGAAGCCGTGAGACATATTTGGAATGAACTTAAAAGTAAAAATTTGAAATAACAAATTAAATTTTAAAATTAAAATTATTTACAACTTAATTGATTTAATAATGTTTAATTTTAATTTTAAAATTTATAGAGATTAATTTAAATTATATAATATTATTTTATTATAAATTGCATAAGTAGCATTTTA
>CAYWXE010000061.1:0-9243 GCA_964462505.1 uncultured archaeon
CTTCCACATGAAGCCTCATAGTTGAAAACTATTGGTATGCTTTCATCTTCAGTCCAGCCCCATACTTCATCACTAACGACATCTTCGATTTCGGGAAGGAATGCAGAACTTATGAAAATAAACCTTGGATCATTTATTCTTATTTCTGGTTCACTAGCATTAAAGAACTCTTGACCGTTAAGTTTCCTCTTAACATTTTCATATTCCCTTATGGCTTCAATTATTCTAATTATTCCTCTCTTTGCCTCATTCTGATAGAAAGTGTTACGGGATACTCTGACAATATCTGGTATTTTTGAGAAGACATCTACTAAACCGTGTATTTCATCTATAGGAATGGAACTCGTAAGAAGAGAGGATAACTTTTCTATAAGTTCAGTTCCCCTAAGTATCTTCAAGCTTCTCGTGCTAAAGTCTGCTGCAATGCCTATAGGTTCACTATACCTTAATTCACCATCGATTAGAATCTCAACCTCGGTAAGCAGAATAACTTTCCTTTCATCGCTCTTAAATACAAAGTTCTTCACGTAATCATCGCTTTTGAAAAATTTTATCAAACTGTCTAAGATTTTCTCAGGATTCTCAATTGGAAAATCTACTACTCTTTCATCTTTTAGCCTTACTATTATTCTTCCTTCACGCTCTTCGACATCAGCACTAGACATCTCTGCTACTAAGTACAGAAGCTTTTTAGCTGAAATAGTAGCTTCACTAGAATCATTAAATCCCGTTAAGCTTTTAAGCATGTTTCTAATCTTCTCGGCTTCTACAGATAGAGGATAAACCCTCTTAAGCTTTATTTCTCTTATCAACTTCTTTAACGCTACTATGAAGGCTTTTACAAATGCTTCAGCATCCTTAGCGATTAGGTCGATTATCCTCATTTCTGAAAGCGAGAGTTTCTTACCCATGAATACCAGATCAACAAGTATAAATCCACCAATAATCGTTTCTTTATCTTCAATAGCATGCTCCAAAATTTCGTTTCTTATGGTTGAAAGATAGACTTTCTCACCTACTATTGGTTCAAGTTTTCCAAGAGAAATTGATATACCATATAATTTTCTAAAAACAACATCTGCCACTTCCTTCTCTAGAGCATCGGCTAAGAATAAGTTGAAAACGTAGGTTACCCTTTCCTGTCCGTATCTCCATACTCTGCCTATCCTCTGCTCAAGCCTTACGGGAGACCATGCTATTTCATAATTTATGAGCACATTAGCGCGCTGAAGGTTCAAACCTTCGCCGGCAACATCCGTTGTAATAAGAACT
The DNA here is from genome assembly GCA_964462505.1 of uncultured archaeon. GTDB lineage: Archaea > Halobacteriota > Archaeoglobi > Archaeoglobales > Archaeoglobaceae > CAYWXE01. The sequence goes on from CAYWXE010000061.1 coordinate 1,273, forward strand.
TTCTTTCCTTCATCGGCAAGCCACCTCTTAATCTCTTCAATTTCACATTTGTTGTCAGAAGTGAAGACTTTCACGACATCCTTTTCTCCAAACTCTTCTTCAGCCCATCTCCTTAATCTTTCCTCAAGATAATAAGCTGTATCTTTAAATTCTGTGAAAATTATAACTTTTCCACTGGTGAGATCCTTAAACTCTTCAGGTAGCTCTTCGGGAGAAGTTCGTAAAACTATCCCTAAAATTCTCTTTAGAGTCTCCAATTTTGAGTCTTCTATTTCACCCGTTAGTATCTTCTTTGCAATTTCTACTGTATTTCTCAATCGTTCTCTAAATGTTTCATCAAGGAGTTCATCAAAACGGGAAGCAAGCTCGTTAAACTTTTCATCCAACTCGTCTTCGTGCTCACCAATGTCTCCGGCAAGCAATTCATCAAGCTTTTTACTATATTCTTCAAGTTCTTCAGCAATCTTCTCATGTGCCTCCTCTGGGCTATAACCCTTCTCAATTAACTCTATAAATCTGCCTCTTTTCTCTACAAGCTTACTAAATGTTTTTACAAGAGCTTGTGGACTTGATAAACCTCTTTTCACTAATAACGTTCTTAAAAGAGCTATTATTCCTTGAATTCTACCTGTTTTCCAACCGAATTCTTCCATTAGGCGTTGATAGTATTGTCCCAGATATTTTACGGCTAAATCCGTTATTGTTCTCAATAATAATCTCTCTTTCTCGTTTGGCTCTATCAGAACTGCCAGCATTTTACATGGTTTAAAAATCTCCTTGTTCTCATAGATATTGTTTACATCATCCTTATTCCTTCTGAATACGATGATGTTATGAGTGCGTTGATAGTAATCTGGATTATCAAAGACCCTGTCTAGCTTACCTACATTCGTAACTTGTAAAAGTGTGGGATCGATGAGGGCTAATCGAGCTAAATAATCGTTAGCTTTACCTCTGTGAGGTGTTGCAGATAGCAAGAGCACAATTGCCTCTTTGTTCTTCCTTATAAGCCTTCCAATATTTTGCCATCGAAGATTCGGATTTGTTCCAAGAATTCCGAGCTTATGAGCTTCATCAACTACTATAGCATCCCAACTGCATTTATCGAGCAAAACCATATATTCTGGTTGTTTTAAGGTATCCACCGAGCCAATATACCAACCCGACGGTAGTTCAGGATGCTTAGATAGGAAATCTAGCGTTTTCCTATCTATCAACTTTGGAGTTATTCCTACGCTCTTAATCTCGTCAATCCATTGGTCTATTAACACGCTTGGAACGACTATTAGAACTCTGCTAAGCCCTTTATAATTATTTAGAGTCTTAAGAACTCTAAGGGCTGTAATGGTTTTACCAAGTCCTATAACATCTGCAACAAGAATTCTGGTCGGTTTTAAGAAAAGCGATCTAGCAACAATTTCAGTCTGATGAAGAAGAGGATCTCTATTACCGTAAATGTAGAAGGGATTGTAATTGAGATATCTTTCAGCTATCCAAATTATGGGTGTCAGATACGCCATTATCACCCCCTCTGCCAATGTCGAAGGCTGTTAGTTTACTGAGTTATAGTTAGTCGATTCTATAAAGAACTTTTACTGCCCTTCCAACTCGTAGCATGTACCAAAGCCATGCAGGATTCGAAGAATTCCTAAGTTCAGAATATCTCTCCATTGCCATGTTAGTCAGTATGTTCAGGAAGTTAGCGTTTAAGTTAAGCACCAAATTCCTAAGTATGTTGAGCTTTTCTGGTTTTCTGTATGTAGATGCTACCAATGTGAAGAGTAAGTGTCTTCGGAAAGTCAATTCACTTAGAAGAACTACGATTGGTTTCTCATAGCTTGTTTCAGCTTTTGGTGGTTTTACTTTACGTATTTTTACGATTTCACCCTCCAATTCTTTGGCGAAGTCTAAGACTGTTTCCATAAAACGCACCGGAAAGGATATCTTAGGTTCAGTATTCTCCAACTTTTCTGGATCTTGCCCGTCTAAAAGGGTGTAGTACTCTATGTAGAACCTGTGAGTCTTTAATATTCCGTTATAATTTGGATTAGGTTTGCTTCTCCTTTTAGCTTTAAATGTGAAAACGTATTTCATGGTATCAAACCTCTCTTAACTAACAACGTAAATACGAGTGGCTTGAAGTTAATTATATTATTAGCTAAGTCTTTCAATTCTGGTTTAGTCTTGAAGTTTATGCTGATTTCAACGTTAAGTTTACCTTTGCCAAGGGTCTTGAGTGACGCTATGGATGTTTGTAGAATGTTTAAAATTCCAGAGTTATTTGATTTAAAGCTAATATCTACTTTAGAATTCTCAGAATCGAGTGATATTTCGCCTTCAACTTCAGGATCGCCAATCTTTGAATTAACAAGTCTAATCATATCCCTTAATCCAAGCGGATCCGTAGTCTCAATCTTAAGAACCTTTATTCCTTCCTTATCCTTGTATTGTTCTACCCTCTCACCGGGGAGCTTCACTTCTTCCCACTCAGGTGGTGGAGGTAGAGCCTCTTTCTTGCGAACATAGACTCTTACAGTCTTTTTACCGAGTAGCTCTTGCCCACTAAAGACCTCAATTACAATTTTATGTGATCCCGAACTTTCAGCAAATAATTTAAATTCAGCTTTAAGTGGGGAGTAACCTCTGAATTCTGTAGGTTTAACTGTTAAACCTTTATCGGGCTTTAGCTTTACTTCAATTTCACCATCTCCATCAAATTCAACTTCTAAACTACAATCGCATTCCTCACCCTCAATTGTCTTATCAGGTATACTTACCAAGATTTCAACCTTCTTCTCTTCATAGAATAACCTTCCAGACTTTATCGTGTTCCTTGGATCAAACATTTCGCTTAAAACGTATTCTATATCCCAAACGTTTCCATCCGAGTCAAGTAGCTTAAGCGTTTTATCTTTCGGAACACTCTTTAAGATGTAGTTTAACCAGTCATCAAAGACGTTTTCCCACCAGATTAGCTCTACATCGTCCCATGATGCTTTCAGTTTTTGTAGGTGATTAATCACCATCTCGATTATTCTTTCACCTTTTGCCTCTTTGGCTTTTTCTAAGCTTTCAAAGATCTCTTTCCATATCAAAACGCCTTTAACATTGACGATATAGTCGAATGTTCGCATGAGATCTTTAACAGCGTTTAAGAACATTTCATAGCTTATTATTGGAACGTTTGCCTTATCTGTTGTTCTTATGAACTGCCAGAGATTCCCAACGTTTATCTTATCCTTCTTGGGATCTATACCTAAGTAATCTTTAACAATAGTGATGAGATCATCTCTTCTGAAATCAGGAGGTATGAGTTCTTTTTCCTCTAAAAATCCTTCGACTATAGGTGTGATTGGAGCATCACTTTCAAGCGATAGCCCATCTACATCGCGTAATGCGCCGAGTCTATAATAATACACTTTTCTATAATTCCTGTTTATAAGATTCCAGACATGTTTATAAAAATATTCCCTCTTGCTCTCAACTTTGTCCTTCAAAAGCTTTAACATGTCTTCCAGAAGGCGTTCATATTCTTCCTCAACCCTTTCACCCACAAACGCTTGAAGCTGACTTTCGGTAATACTTTCTGTGGCTATGTAATAGCGTAATATTTCAAGCAATGCTTCCCAAACCGTTCTCTCTCTGAATCTGGCAAGCTCTCTTATTCCTTTCACATCTTCTGGTGAAAGTAAAGCAGGTTTGTCGTAGTCTTCTACATATGGCGCCAAGGCTACGACATTGTTTCTACCCTTTAATAGTTCGGTCAGTTTATCCTTGGAAACAGTATCAGCAAATACTATCAAAGCCGGATCCTTTGAATCAATAACATCAGATGGAATAGAACTAATAGCTCTTACCACTGCTACATTCTTCTTAAAAACTTCAGATTCAGATTTATAACCCTTCGGTGCTCTTCCTCTAAATCTTCTGCTTACGACACCTTGCTCCAAGAGTTCTGCTAACTTACTTTTAGCCATTTCATCTGTTACGTTTTTCTTTAGAATCTCTATTAATTCATCAATGGATGGAATGCTCGTGAAGAACCACTTAGCTCTATGACTTTCAATATCACCATGAACGACAAGCTGAGGTAGAACGTTCCTAAGAATCCCTAAAACACCCTTTACATCCAATTCAGTTGGGGATACAGAGTATATTAAATCGGCTGTTGTAGGAAAGTCACCCATGTTCATGGGTAAACCTAAGCCTACGAGACTGTGTATCCAGATAACAGTGGCGAGCTTAAATCCAAGCTTACGATCATCTTCTTCAAAATCTTTCAGAGGTTTTGCAATTACATCCTGAATGCTTCCTAAATTAACTAATTTAACAGGTTCAGCAACGTTACTCTTGAGTATGAGCTGAAAGACCTTGTATTCTCTTGGTGCATTTCTCAAAATCGTTTCATCGAGGAATTCCTCTAAGAATATTGGAATGTGATAGGGCATTATTAGATTTATCTCCTCATCTAGACCGTCGAATACACCTCTTTTTATCGCTAAAACCGTTTGAACAGCAATCTTTATCGCATCTCTTGTCCTTTGAAGATATGGCAGCTTATATGCCAACCTTTCTAAAATCTCTGGAAAAAGTGGATGGAAGGGATATGTATCCTTTACAGATTTCCAGAAGTTCCTTTCATCAAGAACTGCTCTAACCTGTTTCGGATACTCTTTAGTCAGTTCACTCCTTATGAAATCATCAGCAAACTTTTCAAGTTCTTCCTTGGTGTGGTCAAATATCCTCTTTCTTAGAATCTCGGCTAAATCCTGCCTTCCGATTGGCTTTATTATCTCAACTGCAGGTCTGCTTAAAACTTCGTTCACGGCCCTTATGAGTTCCGGTGAATAGACAAATTCCATTCCAGTTTTAGCTTCTACTCTGTCCTTTGCCACTTCATATGGTAGGGATACGACAACTACAACATCCTTGACGTTGTATTTACTCATAGCCTGTGCAAGATTTAAAAGGAAGTCAGATATTTTTGTGTAATCAAGTCCACTTGTTGTATAGTATATTCCTATCTCATCTATGAGAATCACAGCCCTACTTCCATTCAAAATGTTGAAGAGTACATCTGCATAAGGTGCTGTTTCTCTTTCATCCGCTTCTTTAACCAACTCATATCTTCCAAGTTCATAGCCTAAATAGCCCCAGAGTGTCTTTATTCTTCTACCAGCTATTTCGATGGGTTTTACAGGGCTTGGTGCAAGATCGCTGTATTTGCAATCGATTACAACAACTTTAGGTGAAATTTCCTTAATTCGATCCCAATGCTTAGATAAGAAATCAGCTAAGCTTTCGTCAAGAAATCTGACTTTTTCAACACCTTTTGACTCTATGAGCTTGAAAATATGGTATAGAAGAATCATGGTGTGAGTTTTACCTCCACCAAGGTCTGAGGGTAAGAGAATTAGGTTACTGCTTACTTCATACGTTTTACCACCTACGACTTCCCTTCTAAGACCAAGTATGTTCATAATGGCTTTAACGATTAGGGCTTTCATGCTTTCCGTTAGATACGTTCTCTCAAAGAATGAAACTGGATCTTGAATAAATTCTGGGGCCGTTCCCTTAGCTACATCACCTAAATCTACAGCGGGCTCAAATCTTTCATCCTCAATCTCATGTCTTATTCTAAGGCTCTTAATCATAGTTCTCACCCTATAAACTCGACAACCTTTTCTCTCTCGTCAAAACAAACTTTAAACCTTTCAAAGAAGTCTTTTCTTCCAATTATGTTGAATCCGATTCCTAATTGTTTTGAAAATCCAACGGTAGCCTTAAAAATTATCTCACCTATTTTTACCTCCAATTCGTGAAGGTAAACTGTTATGAGAGAGCCATCACCCACAGTAACGTAAATTTTCTTACCGCTTTCAACGTCTAATCCCAATATCTCCCCTATTTCTGCTGTGAAGATGCTATAACTCGCTCCAGAATCGACGAACGCATCGAACGTTATCCACTCTCCATCAACACTCTTAAGTCTTATTGGAATTATCGGTAGATATCTCCCATGTCGTTGCTGATACGGAAATCTCATAGCAAAGTCACCGTTTCCTCCTCAGTTGGCATGTAGAATATCGCAATTTCCTCTTTTGGAAACTTCTTCTTTGCCTCCTTATACGCTTGAACAGCACTCCTACTTACCGCTACAACCTTATCTTCTACTACTGCAATATACTTCCCAGCATACTTCTTTGATAGCTCATTTGAGTGTTTTAACAGAAATTCTTCCGCTTTCATACTTATCTACCTTCAACATACTCTATGCAGAGCTTAGCCAAAAGACTTTCGGGATCGTTTGAGAATTTGCTTAGAACTCTTGCAACTTCAAGAGCTTCTCTAACGAGTTCAGGATGTCTGCTGTATAGCTCTCTGTAAGCTGTATCGAACTCTCCTCTACCCTGTTTTGCAAAGTATTCGAGCAGGTGCAAAACATCTATTACGTTCAATTTCTTGTTTCTTTCAGATTTAATATCAACAGACATCTTTATGGGATTTAAACTTCTCTTGCCTAAGGTTTCCTTTATCTCTTTAAGAGAATCTTCGAGAGGTTCAAGCAGTAAGAAAGCCTTCTGCTGAGCAACCTTAGCACCCTTTATCCTCTCAACACTCGTTATTATGGCAGATTGTTCGAAGAGCCTGACACCTTCTTGTTTTTCATCTCCAAGGAATCCATAGGAGAGGATTATCACATCTTGGCTTGAGAGGACAATAGGTTCAACCAATTCTGTTAACAGCTTGCCTTCTGGACTTGTGTAAACTCTGTAGATGGATTTAGATGCCAAGTAGAATAGAGCTTCAGGAGATTTGATCGCATCAGTAGCGTTGGCAATAACTCTCGTTGCTATTGCGTAGGATTCTCTGACTATATCCCTCGAAGTTAGCTCTCTGCCAAATCTGATTATTCTGTCGTAAGATGTAAATGTTGAGAGTGCTCCTATCATCGTGGCTAGGAAGAGATCACTACCAGTGAGATTTGATTTTAGAGCGGTTTCTTTAGCCTTCTTTGCGTTTTCGACTGCTTCTCTGTAAACGTTCTGGAATTCCCCTACTTTTTCTCCGTCAAGCCTCTTTCTCCACACTACGACTATGCTCGATTCTAAAGCCGTTTTACCTCTCGCTGTAACTCTTTGAGCGGATTCTGTGGCGAAGTTCCAAGCTCTGCTAACATAGAGTTTGGCATTCTTCCAGCCAGCTTCTATTAGCTCAATCCACGCTTCAGGGCTTGAGTGAGCGAAGTATGTAACGAGTAAGCCGTTATCCTTAAGAAGTTCGGACATTCTTCTGAAAGCCATGCCTAAGAGTCTCTCGTAGTGGTCTTCAGCCGATTCGACTCCAAAGTGCTTTAATCTTCCTTCATTGTAGCTGATTTCGTTTAAAGCGAGGGATTCCCATTGGGTGTTGTAGATTAAAGCGTTTTGATGGAAACGAGGGGTTAAGTTATCGTCGCTCAAAGCTCTCTTAAGCCAGACGTAGTAGAAGTCAGAAAGCTCGACATAAGGAACGTCATCTCTGTAGGGTGGATCTGTGACGATTAAATCAAACTCCTCATTGTTTAGTGAGCTGAGAATTGTGGCGTCGTCAAGGAGGACTTTGACTTTACTGGGGCTGTTGGATACTGCTGAGATAAGGTATGTAAGACCACTAATAATGTTCGTGAGGGAATTATTCCACGAACCCGTTCCTTTGGATAATGGGTTGACATCCCCATAATTCCATTGCATGGAAATTCCACGCATTGCAAATGCTCTTTTTACTGGTTGCCATGCTGTTGCTTGCCATTGTGATGAGATACAATTGAAATCAGCTATATTAGGTAAAGCAACCGCCAAATAGCTTGCAACAGCCTCAGCATACCCAAAAGCCTCTTCTCCGCTCGAACCTTCTCTCAGTTTTTCCTCTTCGACTTTTTTACCAGCTTCACGAATCAGCTTGACGAGCTTGACGAGGGTTAGAAGCTGG
>CAYWXE010000062.1:0-4727 GCA_964462505.1 uncultured archaeon
GCAGTTCCTCCTCTTTGCCGCATGCCAGTAGGGATGTGCATAACAAGCCAAAGCATCACAAAATCCTATAATCCTTCCTAAAACCCCAGCAGATGTATGCGGAGCTAATCCTATAACTAGATGTCCTATCAGATCTTCGGGTTTTTCAACGTTGTAATACGGCTTTAATCCATAGAACTTCACAAGCAGATCATCTATGAACTTCGCAACCCTCACAAGGTATTCTCCAGCCTCTTTAGACAATATCACATCCTGTGGCTTGAGTTCTAATATTTGATCTTCACTCTTAAGTTCGTTACCCATGTAATCGTATCTATAGCCTAACTCTCTCAGCTTCTCAACACTTACACCAATTTCTTTGGGTTTGAAATGTGTAAGTGGAAGATCTGTCATATCAAAGCGAGAAGTTCCATCTTTGAACACATAAACACCGTGTTTAGCCCTTAAAATCCCCTTTTCAAGTCTTTCAGGCATCTTCAGCTTGGAAGTCAAACCTATAACACCTTTAATCGTTTCAAAACTGTCGTATTCGTTTAAGTTCTTAAGGGCTTTCTCGTAGATCTCTCTTACGTTTATCTTAACCTTGGCATAGGCTTTGGCTGTTTCACCACATCTGCAAACCTCACTTCCGATCTTTATTTTACACCTCGGACAGTAGTAAACCTGCTCAGTAAGTCCTCCGCAATCACACAAAAGCCAGAAGGTTTGCTTTCCACAGTTCTTGCAAATCCTCATCGCAACCTCTACTTCTACTTCACCCCTAGGCGATGAGTAATCCTTCGTGTAGTTTATCGCATTTTTTATATCTCTTGTCTTCCCTCCAGCTAATCCAACCGGGAAAAGTATGTGTGGCGGTGGGCTCATCTTTCTCTCTTTAGCCTTCTCTGGCCTTCCCATTCTTGCACCAATTCTCGATGGAGCTTTAGCTCTTACATCTAAGCCTGAGAGCTTTCTAACTACATCCAAGACGTTATTGCCTTCTACTTCCCCTATTTTCTTCAGTTCAAAACTCAAGCCTAAGCATCTAACCAAAACCTTCCATTTCTCCAAAACTATAAACGAATCCCTAACCCTATGCTCGATTAAAAGCTTTTCTAAAATCTCTTTAACTCTTTCGTTGTATGGAATTACAAGCATTGACTTTCCATGTTTTCCCTCAATTTTTCCCTTCCCAGATATAAAATCCCTCAAGTATCTATACTCCTCAACACTTATGTCATGCCAGAGGTATGTGTAATCTGGATGGAGTGGAACACCGTATTCATCGCAAAGCTTTAAGGCTTCATCCTCACTTATCCTCCTGTAATCACCATTGAGCTTTGCTTCCTGAATCCACCACTCATACGTATAGCTTGCGGGGATTAACGGATGATTGTTTTCCAAGAAATCACCGTAGTTTATCAGTATCTCACCCAAATCCAATATCTTGTCGATTTCGTCTTTTAGCATTTCAGCCTCTTTAACACTGTTTATCTTTACGACATCTCCATTCTTCAACCTAACAGTTGGCCCATCTATACTCGAAACTGGGACAACTCCCCCAGCTTTGCCAGGCCTTTCTATTTTTAACTGGGTTCCAACGGCTATAAACTTGTTTAGGACTACCATCGTAGCCGGATTTATTCCAACTGTTGCAAACCCAGAATTTCTTGCCCTTCCATATCTAAGCCTAAAACCACCCTTCATCGATGGATGACTCAAAACAGGTCTTCCAGCAACTATATCGCTCAGATACTTGTCGTTCGGCTTGATCTCAACTTTCTCATCTCCATCCCCTTCATCTTTCTTTACAAGCTTTTCTAACCATTCCCATCCATCTATCCCAAGCTCTTCAACCATCTTCTTCAGCTTAGGAGCTTTCAAAGCGATACCCTCAGCAATAACTAAACACATACCACCTCTTACCCTATTCGTCTCTACTCTTGGAAGGTTTCTATAGCCAGAGACTTCTACATCCTCAGTCGGTTCACCGTCTATGCAAACGGGACAATTTGAAACTATAAGTTTGATTTCATCCTCACTTGGTAAATACTGTAAATTCGCAACTTTCTTGTAGAGTGGTATTTCTTCACAGTACCTCATTATCTCTTCCTCAGTTGGTATGTATCTGTTCAATCCGAGTTTTCTCCTAACGTAATCCGCTACTAAAACTGAAATAACTTGAGCAGTACCACCAGCACTTCTTATAGGGCCTGCGTAGTAAATCTTTAGGAATTCGCTCCCATCGAAGTTTTTGTCTATTTTTACCTTAGCTATCCCTTCAATTGGTGCAGCGACAACACCTTCAGTTAGAATCGCTACAGCAGCTCTTATAGCTCTATCTATTGCCTTAATTCTATCGAATTCACCGAATTTACCACTTATTATATCGTCTGCGATTAAGAAACACATCTTCTCCCTTTCAACTCCTTCCTCTTCGAGTTCTAAAATTCTCTCAGCTAAACCCTTGATACCCATGAGTTTTTCGACTCTTTCAGCCATGTTCTTTGCTATCGGTATCTCAACACTCGGCTCTGGGTCAAGACACTTCTTTCTTGCCTCTTCAGCGATTTTGTAAGCTTCATCAAGCTTTTTCAAGAGCATTTGGTGGTATTCTTCTATTTCCTTAGCTCTGTAGTCTTCTCTTTCTTCTGGTTCGAAGAGTGGGAAGAACTTGTCAAGTGTTAAATTCATTGAAATTAGTTAGTAGTTCAAAAGATAACGATTCTGTATGCTTAGAGAGATATTTTGAAAAGTTAATTATATTGACGTGAAGGTTCTCTATGTATTCACTCAAATGCATCGAATGTGGAAAGGAGTACTACTTCGACGATGTATACACGTGCGAGTGTGGAGGACTTTTAGAAGTGGTATTGGATTTGGACAGCGTCGATATCGATTTCAAACTTAATGGAACTGGTTTATCCGTGTGGAAGTACAGATGTCTACTCCCAGTTAAAATTAAACCGATTACTCTGAGGGAAGGAGGAACACCATTGTACAGAGCTAAGAGACTTGAAGAGGAATTAGGGCTTAAAGATATCTACATAAAGCACGAAGGCTTAAACCCATCCGGCTCTTTTAAGGATAGAGGAATGACAGTTGGAGTTACTAAGGCATTAGAGTTGAAGAAGAAGGCTGTTGCCTGTGCATCGACTGGTAACACAGCGGCTTCAATGGCGATGTATGCGGCTAAAGCTGGATTAAAAGCTTACATCCTTTTGCCAGCTGGAAGGGTTGCTTTGGGTAAAGTAGCTCAAGCACTCATGCATGGAGCGAAAGTCATAGGGATTAGAGGTAATTTCGATGAAGCTTTAAGACTTATAAGAGAGATCTGTAGAATTGAAGACTTCTACCTGCTAAACTCTGTAAATCCGTTTAGGCTTGAAGGTCAAAAAACGATAGCCTATGAGATAGTGGATGAGATGGGATTGCCAGACAGAGTAATACTTCCAATTGGAAATGCGGGAAATATCTCTGCTGTATATAAGGGGTTTAAAGAGTTTAAGGAGCTGGGATTAATTGATGAAATCCCGAAGATGACGGGGATTCAGGCTGAGGGGGCTTCACCTGTTTACAAAGCATTTGTTGAGAAAAAGACGGATATAGTGCCTGTTGAAAGGCCTGAGACTATCGCAACTGCCATAAGGATAGGAAATCCAGTCAATGCGAAAAAGGCTTTAAAAGCTGTTTACGAGTCAAATGGATGCGTTGAAATCGTTAGCGATGAGGAAATAGTTGAAGCTCAGAAGTTCTTAGCATCTAAAGAGGGAATTGGGGTTGAACCTGCCTCAGCCGCAAGTGTAGCTGGATTGATGAAGTTAGTTGAGAAAGGTATTGTCGAGAGAGATGAGAGAGTTGTTTGCATTGTTACTGGTCATCTATTAAAAGATCCTGAAATCGTCATTAACATCTGTGGAAGACCTTTAGAAGTCGATGCAAGTATAGAAGCTATAAGGAGAGTTCTCTAATAGCTTCATCTAAATTGAGAACTTTAATTTTATGTTCTCTTAAAATTTTCACAATTTCTTCATTTCTTTTAAAATCATCTTCATCAGATGTTATTACAATTGAATAAGATCGGGCACATACAGTTCTTATAATTGGGATGTCATCTTCTGAAGCGTTAACTTTTATATCTAGCTCTTCTACTTTAGAAATCTTATCGGAATTGAGTAGTATTTTATTCATCAGGAAAATATAGTAGCCCTTCTTAGTATGATCGTAGTAGCTATTAAACGATTTTTCAAAACTTCTGAGATATCTACTGTACAATTCATTTAGGGATTTAGAGAGTAGAATCCTATGGCATTTATCATAGATTAGGCTTAAAATCATTAAAGATTTTCTAAACAGCTCGAAGTCATCTAATTCTAAAGCTTTTAAGAAGAACAGATCTAACACTATAGATTTTTTGTTAGTCATTGTATTTCCATAGCCTTGATTAGCTCTTTGATGTCTTCTTCAAAAAATCCCGGTAACCCACCTTTCACTCTGCCATCTTTATCTATTTCTAAAGCTTTATACTCTGTTTTAAGTTCATTCCTATTATAACTGAAGTAATAAATTGCTACGTCGTCTAAGCTTAAATCAACTTCCCTATTCTTTATACAGTCGAGTAATCCATATAGGAAGTGTTCACTATGCGTTGAAAGTATCAATTGTTTATCTGTATGCTTAGACAATTCAACTAAATACTTCGGAAGCTCGAATTGAACCTTTGGATGTAAATTCGTTTCTGGTTCTTC
>CAYWXE010000062.1:4827-9232 GCA_964462505.1 uncultured archaeon
AAATAAAATATTTACCTTTCGCTAATTTCTAAAACCCTTTTCAAACTCTCAGATAGATTTGGGACAGTATCGAAGTTCTCTATTTCATCGAACCTTATCCATCTATACTCTGTATGCTCCTCGTTAAGCCTGATTTTTGGAAGTTCTTTGAGTTCAACTAATACTGGAGTAATTATCCATTTCCTATCAATTTTGTCGTCATAGAACTCGTATACCTTACCAATTCTTATCGAAGATACCAAATCCCGATCTATGCCTACTTCTTCTTTGAGTTCCTCAAAGACTTTTTCCTCAATTGGCTTCACTTCATCTAAGTATCCCGCAACTGTGTTCCACTTACCCCTATAAGTGCTAACTCTATCGCTTCTTTTTAACAAGAGAATTCTATCTCCATACTTAACGAATACGGTTATAACAGGTGCAATCTTCGATTTCGAATAGTTTATCCTACCGTCTGGAAATTTAGGTAATTCTTTTTCGAGTTTTTTTATGAGTCCAAGTATATCCATAGAGTAAGAGCGACAGTTGATTTTTAAGAACTTGCGACATAAGATTTATAAATTAAAAAATTTTAAAATATTCTATGAAACTCAGCAGTGGATACGTAATTATCGGTGCTTATGCTGATAAGATTAGGAGAACTCTTTTTGCCCAATTGAGAGATCAGATAAAATCTGGTGAACTCGATTCAAAAGAAGTTGCTAGGGCTGCTGCAGAGTTGAATAGGTTGTTGTATGAGATATTTGTTAACAGACTCAAAGTTGACAAGGGAGATGTAACGAGGGTTAGAATCGATTACGAAGTCGAAGATGGTAGAATAAAATGGAATTTTGACACTCTTGAAATAGAGGTTTTTAAGAGAGTTCCAAGTGAAGAGATAACAGATGTAGTCAAAGATGTCATCGCAAAGGCTGAAGAGATTACAACTGCTGAGATAACATACGATGTAGAAGAAGCTGGCAAGACAGAGCTTGGAGATGTGATATATTACGTAAAACTCGGTGAGGATTTTGCAGGGGCATTGATAGTTACACCTCTCAACGGCGAGGGTATTGTTAGAGGTGCTATAACAAAGCCTACTGCGTTGATAATCGATAAGACAAGAATTCCGTACGAGGGGATAGAAAACATAAAATCTGAACTTCAAAATCTGATAAGAGCTGGAAGAAATGTTGAAAGCAGTGAAGCGATCAAAGCAGTAAACGAGATAAAGAGCTTGCTTGGAGAGGAAAAGGAGGAATACATCGAGCCAGAATAGATTACCTTCTCTTACCTTTTCTCTCCTTTGACTTGGGTCTTAAGCCTTTATAACCACACTTTCTGCAAGTCTTTGCCTTCATCGGATTTCTGGCATTACACCTCATACATATCTTAACGTTGAAAAGTCTCGCTTCAGCTTCTGGAAACCTCGCCATAGAAATGCTTTGAGATTTGAGATATTTAAGCTTTCTTACGTTTGTAAATTGATCTTAGTGACATTGATGTATTTAAATCATGCACAACGGTAAGTTCATATGAATACTCAAATACCAGAACAGCCAAAATTTTTAGGGAACAATAATACCTAGGAATACAATTCTCTGACATTATCAGACAACTCAGTTAAACATTCCATCTCATCGAACCTTTATCAAGTAATCCATGAGTTTCAATCCATTTACGAATCCAAACCTTCCCCTTTTACAACTCCTTTCGGAGTATACCTTCACATCATCTCTCTTAACCCCGTATATTGCAAATGGAACTGGCTCAGCGACATGCGTTCTAACCTCAATTGGAGTTGGATGGTCTGGAAGCAACAGTATCCTTACGTCTTCTAAATCTATTCTATCGAGAATTTTTCCAACAATTCTTTCATCGTAAATCGATATAGCCTCAACCTTCTTCTCCAAATCTCCTTCATGACTGACTTCATCTATTCCCTCAGTGTGCAAAACTACTAGATCGTAACTCTTCAAAGCTTTAATACATGCCTTAACCAATCCCCTGTAATTCGTATCTATATAGCCAGTTAACCCCTCGACTTCGATGAAATCTATCCCCAAGCCGTTTGCAATCCCTTTGAGCAAGTCCACTTCTGAAATCATAGCGGATTTCAACTTATACATCTGCTCGAACTTTGGAAACTTTGGCATCTCTCCTCCACCCCAAAGCCATATCATATTGGCTTTGTCTGTAACTTCTGGCACAACTTCTTTTGACCACTCCATGATCTCTCTAAGTAGATCTGCAAGCTCGTCATCTCTCGGCAAGTATTCGTGGATTTTTTTCCCTTGGATGTCATGCGGTGGAGTTGTCTTAACCCTTTTTACTTCGAAATCCCTGTTCAAAACCATTAGATTTCTGTAACTCTTTCCAGTATGAAATTCAATAAAACTGTATCTTCTATTTTCGTTTAACTCTTTTATAACTTTTCTTGCCTCGTCGTCACTAATCCTTCCAGCCGAGTAATCAACCATTACACCCTTTTCGACTCTAACTAAGTTACACCTAAAAACTATTCTACCTTTAATACCCTTTGCAAGTGCCTCAATTGGCCCTCTTCCAGTGTAGTAAGTCCTTACATCTATCCCAAGTATAGTTAAATTTGCCACATCACTCCCTGGCTCAAAACCCTTTGGAATCGTTTCAGCAATTCCACAAGCCCCCTCCTTGGCTATGAAATCCATGTTTGGAGTGTCTGCAACTTCAAGTGGGGATCTATTACCTAATTCCTCTATCTCCCAATCCGCCATTCCATCAGGGATCAGAATTAGATACCTCATAGCAGCTCACCGCAGTTGAATATAGAAGTCAGATCTATCTCAAAAGCGGCAACTGGTGTGATCAAATCAAATCTCTCAAGCACTTCTGGATGAACCTCACCGAAAACACCTACAACCCTGCCGTTTACAACTACATCTGCTCTCCTCCCATCGATAAAAGCCTTATCGTTTGAAGGCTTAACATCCCAATTCACGTTTAGTTCTCTCATCAAAGCCTGCACATAGCTTCTAATCTCTGCAAAGTTAGCTCTTGAATGCGTGATACAGGCGGCAACTCTAAGTCTGTTCTTACATCCTACGACTACATCGCCAACTTCAAATACTTTCTGCGGCATTTCGTAGTGCTTGTTATAGGATAGAAGTTCGAGAAGCTTTGGAAGTATATCCGTCCTAACAATTGTATGCTCAGTTGTTAAGGGGTGCATTAGCGGAGTGTAATCCTCCCATGGCTTAGCTCTTCTACGCATGAATTCGAACATAACCCTTTCATTCGTCAACGTAAAGGTTATAACCTCTAAGAATCCTAAGCCAATCATTATCTCTCTCACAACATTCCTTATCTCATTCCATTGATGTGTTTCACCAATTGTGTTAGTTGGCGGGTATTCCGGCTTTATTCTGTCGTATCCGTAACCTATAGCGATGTCTTCAATCACATCCCACTCGTGCATGATATCAGCTCTATAAGGTGGGATGTAAACCCTAACGAAGTCTTCGAATACTTCACAACCGAATCTCATCCTCTCCAAAGAATCTTTTATCTCTTCATCGCTTAACCTAAATCCAAGCAGTGAATATATCTCGTCTTTCCCTACATCCATTTTTCTGACTTCAAGGTTTGGCGTTGTTTCGATGCGATCTGGATATACTACTTCCACAAATTCTAGCTTTCCTCCTCTATCACTAAGCATGCATGCAAGTATGTTTATAGCCTTGTCAACGTTTTCATCAAATCCCGTTACATCTATAAAAAGATCTCTTGTACTCTCTGTAACCCTTGTCTTCTCTGCGTTTATTATCGGTGGAAAGGATATAGCTTCGTTTTTTGCATCCACTATCATGGGAAATCTGTCTTTGTTAGCTAATATGAACCCATACTCCCTTCCCTTCGGATGTTCTCTGAGTATCTCTTCAACGCTCATTGGTTTATCGAAATCGAGTGGAACAAATGTAAAGCTAGAATCTACAGCTGTATACCTAAGCGGAAAGTTTACTTTACTCAAGTCGTGAACACCTATAGCCATCTTCCTTCTGTTCCTTCCTATAGTCCAATGTAGATCCTCCTGAACTTCCATCAAACTCCTTATAACTTCATCACTCATCTCTAAGCCCCTTACAACACATCCAGCAATCCTTGGCCTTACAGCTAAAACGCTTTTATCGACGTAAATCTTCCAATCAGCTCTTTCAGCTTTGTACTCCTTAAGACCTTTTTCTATTCCAAGGAATCCCCTTAGAGCTCTTGCTACACCCTCTATGCTATACAAATCCGGTCTATTTGGAAAGAATTCTACGTCTATGTGATCCTCTTCAACTCTTTCGATGTCACAACCTAACATCGGAAGTCTATTAAGAATCGTTTCTCTATCAGCCCCGACAAGTCTTTCGAGTTCATCCCAGTGGAGTGTTATCACTGGCAT
>CAYWXE010000063.1:0-9090 GCA_964462505.1 uncultured archaeon
AATCCTCATGCAAGGCTAAAATTATTCCATTTGAAAACTCCTCAGCAACTCTAATCGCTGAATTTATCGGGTCAGACTTAAGCTCTAAAAATCTTACGTTTAATTCCTGTGCAACACTTTCATCTGCGTTATCTGTGATGTAAACTTTCATTTCGGCTAATGCTCTGCTATACATATTTCTAAAATTTTCACAATCCAAAACACCTTTAATTCCGTTTAAATGCCCAGACATGTAGACAACTGCACCTCTTCCAAAAATCTTGTTGTAATCCCTATACTGCCTCCTGTAATACCTCAAATGTGTTTCAAAATCTCCAAACAAAGCCTTACACTCTATCCAATTAAGAGTTAAATCCTTTATTCTTATCGGCTCTTCGAAGTAAAAATCTGGAGTCTTCTTGAAATTTAAATCCCCTTCTCTTTTGAAGTCAATGCAAAGTGTTTTCAGCTTGTGTTCAACAGCCTTTTCAGCTAATATCCCTCTAGACTCTTGAATTCTTATGGCGATAGGTGAGTAGACGTAATCGTTTTTAATAGCTCTAAGCAAAACTTCACTGAGATCATCAGCCAACTCTGGATTCCTCAACGCTCTTTTTATTTCATTGTCCGTGAATCCAAAACCTTTCATTAACAATTTCACTTTCAAAACGGGAGGCAACCTAAGCCATCTTGGAAGTCTCTTATATCTACTCCAGTAGTTCACAATTTCTTCAATTCTCTCATTAAATCTGTAGTATGTACTCTTAACGATTTCAATTCTCTTTTGAATTAGAATCGAGTAGAGAGTTCCCCTTGGATATTTTAATCTGTCGAGATCTCTTGGAGTTCTAAGTATTTTTCTCAGTTTTGAATATTCTTCAAAGCTCAACTTCATTTCCTTAAAGAATATACGAAAAATATTTTCTTCTTTCTCCTAACCATACCGATGTATTCCGTGCTCATCTTGATCTTAAACTTAAAAACCTTCCTGAGCTTTGAGATAAATTTTCTCGCGTCGTTTACATCACTAAAGTATACATCCAACCCTTCAAATTCCCCACCGTAATCTATAGCAAATTTCTTTGCGATTTCAATCTCTTCTAAACTAAATCCCCTCAACTGAACCTTGCATGGATGTGTCATTCAAAAATCTTTAAACTCTCTGAAGACTTAATTATATGGATAGACCCATACTTCAAGTCGCGTTAGATTTACTCGAATTGAAGAGAGCTGTTGAAATCGCAAGAGAGGCTATAGAGGGTGGAGTTGATTGGTTAGAAGTTGGAACACCTTTAATCAAGAGTGAGGGAATGGATGCGGTTAGAACTATTAAGAAGAATTTTAGAGATCATAAGATCCTTGCAGATATGAAAACGATTGATACTGGAGCAATTGAGGTGGAAATGGCGGCTAAAAGCGGTGCGGATGTAGTCATAATATTGGCTTTATCTGACAACTCAACTGTTGCCGAAGCGATTAGAGCGGCGAGAAAATACGGATGTGAGATAATGGTTGATTTAATAAACACATCTGATCCGGTTGAAAGGGCTAAGGAGTTAGAGGAGTTAGGTGTAGATTATATAGCAGTTCACGTCGGCATAGATCAGCAGATGATGGGTATGGATCCACTTGAAATACTAAAGGAAGTTGTTAGAGAAGTTTCAATCCCAATTGCCGTTGCAGGCGGATTGAATGCTGAAAAAGCCGCTACTTGTGTATCCTTAGGAGCGGATATCGTAATAGTAGGTAGTAATATCGTTAAATCGAGAAATGTAACCGAATCAGCAAGAAAGGTGAGAGAGGCAATAGACAAAGCCGCTAAATCGGCTAAGATCGAATACAAGAGAAAGGACTTGGATGAGGAGATAAGAGAAATTCTGATGAGGGTTTCTACTCCTAACATAAGTGATGCAATGCATAGGGCAAGAGCTATGGAAGGTATTTATCCGCTTGTGAGGGGTAAAAAAGTCGTTGGAAAGGCTGTAACCGTTTACACGATGGATGGAGATTGGGCAAAGACTGTTGAGGCCATTGATGTAGCAAAAGCTGGGGATGTATTAGTTATAAAGTGCTCTGGAGATACTGCCGCAGTGTGGGGTGAACTCGCTACGAGGAGTTGCATAAACAAGGGAATAGCTGGAGTTATAATAGACGGTGCTGTAAGAGATGTAGACGACATAAGAGCATTAGGCTACCCGGTTTTTGCAAGAAGAGAAGTTCCAAACGCCGGTGAGCCAAAGGGTTTTGGAGAGATAAACGTTAAAATCATCTGCGGTGGTGTAGAGGTGAACCCCGGCGACTGGATTGTTGCAGATGACAACGGGGTTATGGTTATTCCAAAGAAAAGAGCTTACGAAATCGCAAGGAGGGCTTTAGAAGTAAAAAAGGCTGAAGAAAGAATTAGAGCTGAGATAGAGGAGAAGGGTAGAACTTTAGCCGAAATCGTTGAACTCTACAAATGGGAAAAGGTTCAATGAATTAACTCATCGATGTGATTGACGAATTTCTCATTAATCCATACTACAATCCAACCGTTATTCCTTAGAGGTCTATTCTTTTCGATATCTGATTTTAAAGGTGGAAAATTCTGGAGAAAATCCAAATAGCTTTAAGGCTTCTCCTTTTACTTGGTGTATACTAAAAAGTTGCTCCGGGCTCGAATGCCATCTTAAGTTTTACCAAGTATAGGATACTGTTTCTCGTAGTCAACTCCTGTCCAATTCGTTTAAGATTTTCTCGAACTCTATTTCTAAATCCATATCACTATACTTTGGAGAAGTAAACATCTTTAGACAAACTTTAAATTTCCCTGATAGTGCACCAAAGGGAGTTCTAGCCCAGACATAACCCTCTGGAGGTTCATGTGTTTCTACAAACTCTATGAACTCTTCTTCTGTAACTATTAGTGTTTCCTAGTTAATGCCCTATGAAGCCTATCGTCACTCAATATATTTTAACCATACAAAGACTTCAACTTTAACAGATTTAATCCTATCTACTGCACAGATTCACAACGTAATTAAACGAACTCGTCAGATATCTCCTCTTCCTGACGAGTATTGGTATTGATAACAAAATATAAATAATCGAAACTCCAAGTCTTACCTCAAAGCCCGGGATTAACAGTTGTATTAAGAATAATACCAGCAATAGTAGACCTTCTAATCTCGAAACAACTAAATCAAGTATTACCGCTGTAGCGAATAGCGATTGTGCAGCTGTTAAAAATATCTCCTCTCTCTGTCTTGCGTCGAGCGGTAATGAAGAAGGTGAAAGCATAGATATCGAGTATACTATTGCAAGGGTTCCAATCAGTAGCGTCCACTGATTTATCTTAGAAGATATCAAGGTATTCAACCCAGCAGAAATCCTGAGCTTTCTCACAAGATAAAATGCGACGATTAGCTCGGGAGATTCACTTGCCAGTGGCGCTATCCACTGAACCATGATAAACGGGCTTAGGTTTAACATAGATGCTGTCCCGATTAAGCCGTTTACAAAAGCCTCAACACTTATCAAAATCACAAAAGCTGAGAAGAGGAAGAACAAGACAATTGTAAAAATTCTAACGGGTTTTTTAAAACTCCCCAGGTATTTCGGGATACCAGTTAACTCTACCTCTTCATGTGGAGCCCTAATAGACAAGTAGATATAGAATGCATAGAGAAAAAATAGGATTGCGGAGTCTATGAGTGATATCTCCCCCCTTAACGGAATTAGAAATGAATAAACCGTCGCGACTGCTAAAAACGATATCTCTAATCTCAAACCTTCATCGATTTCGACAAATCTTCTCTTTGTTTTAAGTGTTGTATACAGTATAATTAAGCTCCAACCTATTCCAATTAATAATCTATTTGCTCCAGTCATGTTTGCCGTGGCGTAGTGGATGTATTCCGGGTTTTTTCCAGCATTATATGCGAGGTATACGTCGACCGCGTATTCTGGCAAAACAGCTATTAACGCCACTACTGCTAAGCTGAAACTCCTCGGAACATCGATTTCAGCAGTTTCAGCTGTCCATGAGAGTAGAAACGATGCAGAGATTACAGCCAAACCAGATAAAAACGCTTCGATATGTGGAGGATAATGAATAGACAACAGTGCAGAAATTATCCACGGAAACGTCAAAACTATGCTAATTGCTATGAAGATCTTTTCCTTAAGCATACGGGTTAAAATTGCTTACGAATAATTTACTTTTGGTTGTGTTTCACGCCATTGATTACATTACAAATTTTAAATATATATATAAATATTTTTAATTTTTAATAAATATTTAACTTATAACTATCTTTTGTACACCATCTACTTTTAAAAACTCGTCAACTAACTTTCCCGGTATCTTTGTTTCTGTTACAACTATTAGCTTTGGCTCTACGCTCAGTTCTGGATCTTCTGCAAGTATATATCTTATCGATATTCCTTCTCTTGCGAGTATAGATGTAATTCCGGCAACTATTCCAACCTTATGGCTCTCTGCGTAAACCTCTAAAACACCATATCCAAGTATTCTTGCAACTTCTGTGATATTTGCAACTGGTTTTAGCGATGAAAAAACCCTCTTGAGTTCTTCATCGTTTTCGATATTTTGAATAGCCATTACAACTACTTTCCTATCAACTCCAATTGCTTCAGCTATCTTAGAAGGGACTAACTCTATCTTATCGCAGTAGGCTTTACCGTTTCTTACAGATATACCCAAGCGTAGGAATTCCTTTGCCACTACTATTTGGGATGGATACCTCTCGAATTTCTCTTTTATCTTCTTCCACATATACCCTCTTTAACCCTTAAACTTTTTAACGATTAGTGCAGTGGCTATAACCCTCAAATTCGATATCACTGCGATAACTAAGAAGACCTCATATATTAAACCGATTAAGCATAGAATCATAACTATAAATATCCTTTCATCTCTTTTTCCGATTAAATATTTCATTACATCGATTTCGGAATATATACTCCTGCCGAAATCTGCTCTGTATTTCTCAGTTGAGTAGCTAACCATAAAACTCCCAAAGACTGCAAAGAGAACTACAATTAGTTTAGATATTTCAAGAGGTGTCAGAAGTGTAGCTAAAAACGATAGAAATAGAAAATCCACAAATCTGTCGAGAATTGAGTCTATGTATCCACCGAACTTCGATTCCCTAAGTGATGCTCTTGCAATTTCGCCATCGCATCCGTCGAGTATAGAAGAGATCTGATAAAACACTCCAGCGATTCCAACGTTTATAAATACTAAAAACGCCGAAATCAAACCGATGAGGGTTGATATTGCCGTCATTTGATTCGGTGTGATTTTGTTCACTAGAAGTGCTGAAATCCTTGTAGAAATCCTTCTGTTTAAATACCTCGATATAAAACCATCTCCAACACCTTTAACGGCATTCTTAACGATTAAGTAGTTTGCCCTCTTCAAATCTTCTTTCGTATCAACATCCATCCAAAACTCTCCATTTACAAAACTCACTGGGATTTTTGCCTCTTTAACTATTTCACTTACACTTAAAATCTCTCTATTCGATAACAGTTTTTCAGCTACATCAAACACACTTTTATCGAGTATAAAGAATCCCGTATCTAAACAATCAAAATCTCTCAAATCTTTCCCTATGTCCTTAACTCTACCGTCTTCAACCTTTACCTTCGTAGCTTCGTCTACATCTACGTATTTCGGATTTGCATCTACGATTATACCTTTGCATCTAATAGCCTTGTTTACGAATTCTCTACTGTATACGTGATCCCCCATAACTAAAACAAACGTATCATCGACGTAATCTCTGGCTAAAAACAGAGAATATCCGTTCCCCTTTTCGGGATAATTATTTTTTATCATTTTATATTTATAATTAAATCTTTTCAAGAACTTGTCGATTTCGTCGTAAAAGACACCAGCAACAATTAAGAATTCCTCAACGTAGCCCGATAACAACTTCATAGTTCTAAGAATTATCTCAATACCTCCAACTTTGAGAAGTGGCTTGGGTTTGTTTCCCAATCTCGTTCCATATCCCGCTGCCAGTATAACAGCTTTCATCAAGTTAAAGCTTTACAGAGAAAGGTTTTAAGGTTTATGTACAAATCTCATTTATGGGTGCAGATATCGGGGAATTACTCGAAAGGGATGAAGTAGAATTGGAGTACTTCTCCGGAAAGGTAATAGCGATTGATGCGTTTAACATGCTATACCAATTCCTAGCAACGATAAGACAACCAGATGGAACTCCTTTAAAGGATTCAAAGGGAAGGATTACATCCCATCTATCCGGCTTACTTTACAGAGTTTCGAACATGGTTGAGGCTGGAATAAAGCCAATATTTGTATTTGATGGTGAACCCCCGGAGTTTAAAAAAGCTGAGATAGAAGAGAGGCAGAGGAGAAGAATAGAAGCTGAGGAGAAGTGGATTAAAGCAGTTCAAGCTGGAGAGGAATACGCTAAGAGGTATGCACAAGCAACTGCGAGAGTAGACGAATACATCGTAGAAACCTCTAAGGAATTGCTGAGATACATGGGAATACCAGTTGTTCAAGCTCCATCTGAAGGAGAGGCTCAAGCGGCTTACATGGTTTTGAGGGGTGATGCCGATTATACCGTCAGTCAGGATTACGATTCACTACTGTTCGGAAGTCCTAGGCTTGCGAGAAACATCGCTATTACTGGGAAGAGAAAACTACCGGGAAAGAACGTTTACGTTGAGATAAAGCCCGAAGTGATAGAGCTTGAGAAGAACTTAAACAAATTGGGGATTAGCAGAGAACAGTTGATAGACATAGCGATTCTGATTGGAACGGATTACAACGAAGGTGTTAAGGGTATTGGTATCAAGAAGGCGTATAGATACATAAAGACCTATGGAAACATCTTCAAGGCTTTAAAGGCTTTAAGAGTCGATATAGAGAACGTCGAAGAGATAAGGGAGTTTTTCCTAAATCCACCTGTTACAGATGAATACGAAATTAAGTTTAAAGATCCGAACGAGGAGAAGATAATAGAATTCTTGTGTGAAGAGCACGACTTCAGTAGGGAGAGGGTTGAGAAAGCTGTTGAAAAGTTAAAGATCTCTAAGACAACCCAGATGACACTTGAGAGGTGGTTCTAATGCATAAACACGAATTGGATATCGAATACAGGATTGGAATCGTTACAGTTTCCACTTCGAGGTTTAAAGAATATGGCGAGTTGAGAGGTGTAGATAAAATCGGTGATTTCGACGAGTCTGGGAAGATGGTTTACGAAGAATTCAAGGGGAAAGTTGTGAACTATATCCTCGTTCCAGATAACGAGGAAAAGATTAGAAGGGCTGTAAGTGAAGTTTTAAGGGATGCAGACGTATGCATAACGATAGGTGGAACTGGAGTATCGCCAAATGACGTTACAATCGAAGCTGTAAAGCCTATGTTTACAAAGGAGCTTGAGGGATTTGGAGAAATCTTTAGAATGCTGAGTTATAAAGAGATAGGTACTTCTGCAATCCTAACAAGAGTAGCCGCTGGATTAATTGGAAGTAAGGCTGTTTTCTGCTTACCCGGTTCTAAGGAAGCTGTAAAGCTTGGGGTTGAGATAATAAAATCATTAATAAAGCACTTGTTAAGCCATGCAAGGGGTTTGTCATAACTTGAAAAACAACCCCTTCTTTTTCATAAGCCTTCTACTTCCACAGAACGGGCAATACAGGTTTGGGATGTGCAATAGACTTGAATAGCTTGTAGTTCTCTTCACGACTAAATCGAATTCCGCTCCACAACGTGTGCAGTATAAATCTTTAAGTGTATCCATAGGAGTTGTGTAGCTCCTCGTCAATAAAACGTTAACTACAAGATGAAAACAGCAGCTGCGACGACGGTTGTGTAATCCTTTACTTCAGCTTTAGCCGTCACATTGAACTTCTTTGCAGCTTTTACACCAAATGCTGTTTCTAGCATGTATTCAGCCATATCCTCGGCATACTTCCCGACGTCTTCACAATTACTGCAGTATCCATAGTATTCTGTGAGGTAACCGTTTAGATTCGGGTTGGCTGGGATTGCAACACCTATGCTCGCATAGATCCTTTTACCTACTTCGTTACTCGTCATCTTAGCCATAACGCAAAATACTATCTGACCTGGTTTTAAGAGACTTAAACCCACCTCTCTATCTATTATCTCACAGTTCGGTGGAAATATACTACTTACATATACGAGGTTGTATTTTTCAATTCCCGCATCCCTTAAAGCTAACTCGAAACTGAGAAGTGGATCTCTATGTCTACCTACACCTCTCGTAAAGAATACCTTCCTGGGAATTAGTGTCAGTCCCTGAACTTCACTTACCCTTAACATAGTCAGAAGAAGCTGAATAATCGGACGATATTTAAGTTTTACTTAAAAGGTCTTCCTTGCAAGTGTCACAAGCTCAGTTTCTCTACCTCTGCTTAGAAAACTTTCAATTATCTTAAAGTCTTTAAGCTTCTCATTAACTTCAGCACTCTTAATCGAGTAGTTGTAATCGTTCACGAATGTAAGTACAAACACATAACCGTTAAGCTTCAAAACCTTATAAATTCCACTAAACTCCACTATGAAGTGAACGGAATCTATTACGAACACAGAATCAAACACTTCCCCTTTAAACGGAAGGAGATTTCCATCTGCGATCAAGAAATCGTACTTCGTCGTTTTTAAGCTTTCGTCGATATCTATGCAAACGAATTCAACATCTAAACCCTTTTCCTCAAAGAACTCTTGTAGATAAAACGGTCCACATCCTATGTCAAGGGATAAACCCGGATCGATTTCATATTTCTTAATTAGTTTGTATACAACTTCATACTTTTCCCACTGTATTTCACGCCATGAGCTGTAGATCTTGCCGAAGTAAGACATTGGTTCAAAAACGGAATGGAAAACGATATAACACTTTCTCTCCTGCAATAATCGAAAATAGCTTAGATAATAATTCTTAAGTATTATTATCTATTTAAATTAAATTTTTATATAAGTCGTAATTTAATATATAATATATTCCTATATAAATATCTTAATTTTTTCTTCCTTAAACTCCTTATAATACTTCACAATTGTTTTACCCTCGATAAATGGAATTCCGTTTTCTTCAGCAT
>CAYWXE010000064.1:0-8982 GCA_964462505.1 uncultured archaeon
TTATCAGAACTACCTGCGAGAAAAAGAATTTGTATCTCAACGCATTAGAGTTAAAATGGTTTCGTACTTCTTAATCGTTAAACTCAAACCGACACTATTTAAAACAGTTGGCGTAATAGATTATTCGATATTCGATAAAAAACTACACCGAATCATGCGTTCACTTTTGGAGTGGTACAAAACAGATGAGTTAGTGGTTTATGCAGTAAGAGAAGATGTATACAGGTACTACATTGCAGATGTTTTATTTCAATCGATTTTAAATCCAAGGAAGTCTCAAGACTTAATGTATAGACTTGAGGATTTGGCTTTGAGTAATAAACTTGAAGTTATAAAAGTAGTCGCAAGGTTAAAAGGAGAAGAAATCGAAATCCAAATGGATTGATCACTCCAACTTCTCGAAGTCCTCTCTCTTAGCACCACATATTGGACATCTCCAATCTTCTGGTAGTTCTTCCCATTTTGTGTTTGGTGGTATATCTCCATTGGGATCTCCCTCTCTTTCATTGTAAACGTATCCACAAAACTTACACTGATAAATCTTCATACATCAAATGCTCTCCCTCTTCAGTTAAATGTAACTTTCCCTCTTTTTCGATGACAAAACCCTTAGCTATTAGGAATTCCAGATTAAACCTAAACTCGAAGTCAGATAGGTCTTTTAAGGTTTTTCTAAGATCTTCCCTTGTTATACCTTTTCTTATCTCCTTTATCATCTTTCTCCTAATCGAGTTCATTGCCGCCGTTAGAAGTCTTTTATGTAACTCTCTGACCTCTTCTATTTCAGACATGAGATTACATCGATTTTAATCGATATAACGATTTCTAAATCTCGATTACGTAGCTTGAGATCGAAAATATTGCCAATGCTATTGCAGCAGTCTCAATTAATAAGAAAAAGATCCTCTGCTCGAAAACCGTGGGAATTACTGGAATCGTAAAGACGAAAACAATCACTGGAATTAAAAAACCCCTCCCCTCAGAATACATAACAAGAGCTGATGAAAAAGCTGAAACAATAGAGATGTAAAAGGAGAATATCAGAAATATCGGTATCACCTCGAACACGTGATCACATCCAGAGAAGATGTATAGAAATAAGATTTCAATAAGTCCTAAAAGAACTATTAAGATGTATGAAAACAGAACCTTAGAGAAGAAAACAATTTGCGGCGAAATCGGGGAGAGTAGTAATCCCTGTAGAGTTTTTGAGTCGAACTCCCTTATAAAAGATGTCGTAGTCGTAAATACCGCAATGAATACTACTACAATCCAGAGAGCTGGAACTAAAACTTCTGCATATAGATTTGCTTGAGATATAAGTAGTGCTGAGATCAAAACGAAGGATAGAGATGCCAAAACTTCAAATCCCCTTCTGATTGATAACTTCAAATCTTTTAAGATTAGCTCCTTAAGTATGTAAAACTCCGTCATAGAGCTTATATACTACTCCAATCTCGGGAGTTACGGGCGATGTAATCAAAACGGTTTTACTCTTCGATAACTTATATAGTAGATCGTCTATAACAGCTCTCGCATTACTGTCAAGCCCCGAAAACGGCTCATCGAATAGAACTATTTCTGGATCGTTTATTAAAGCTCTAACGATGTTAGCTCTTTTCTTCCAACCGTAAGAAAGCTCTCCAACTTTGATGTCTTTAAACCTTTTTAATCCCAATGATTCAAACGCTTCAACGGCTATATCACTAATGTCTTTTCTATTGTACAATTTCGCATAAAACTCTAAATTCTCCCAAACCGTTAATTCATCGTATAGAATGTTCTCATGCAATAAAACACCTATTCGGCTTTTATAACTCAAATTCTTTTTCGTGTCAACACCAAAAACTTTTATAACTCCTTTGCTTGGCTTTAAAAGACCACAGATCAGTTTAATGAGTGTGGTTTTACCACTTCCGTTATCGCCGACGATTACAAACAACCCACTATTCGTTATTTCTAAGTTTACACCCCTTAACACCCATTCGTTGTTAAACGACTTCCAGACGTCTATTAGTTCTATCATTTGTAGGCCTTTAAAACCTCTTTAGATGGGCAACTCGCTTCAACTCTACTTGCAATTATAGTCTTATTCTGTGGATAGTATACACCAATCACTACAACTCTTCCATAACCACTTACGTTGTCAAGTCTTACGAATCCATTGTATTTGACTTTAACCTCATGTCTTCCATCGTTTATTTTAAATTCAAGTAATTCATTAACTCTTACACTACCCTTTGTAACGTTTCCTATTACTGTAACGACTTTGGGCTTCTTTAAATCTTTCAGAGCTGAAACAGTCTTATAGCTACTTGAACTCATACTGAGATAACCTATTAAAGCAAAAGCGAAGGCAAGTGAGATCAATGTGAGTGCTTTGTTCACAATCCCAACCCCCTTCTTGCAATCGTATAACTCAACGCTGTGATGAAGATGTATATCACGAATGCCAAGTAGACCCCCCAATACATATCAACCCCAGTATAAATCGCTTAAAAACGTTTCTTTGAGTAGAATCTGAGAATTGCTAAAAACAGTGCAAATGATGTCAAAACCCTTATCAAAAGTGTTATTTGAGATTCAAAGCTTAGAGG
This sequence comes from uncultured archaeon, assembly GCA_964462505.1. GTDB lineage: Archaea > Halobacteriota > Archaeoglobi > Archaeoglobales > Archaeoglobaceae > CAYWXE01. Next base: position 2,598 of record CAYWXE010000064.1, read on the forward strand.
TTGATGAGGTAGTTGAACATGCCTACTAAACGTTACAATAGCTGAAATATAGCTTATTGGAATAGTGGTATAAGCCGATACTCCGAAAACAGCTGAAACAGTCTTAGCTCTTTCAACATCTCTAATCGAATTCCTCAAAGCTGTGTAACATAGGTATGCAAGTAGAGCAATTAGAGTTGTAGTCTGTCTTGGATCCCAACTCCAAAAGCTGTGCCAGACCTCTTTTGCCCAAAGCATACCACTTACCAAGGCTCCTATTCCGTATAAAACCCCAAGAATCGCCGAACAGAACGCTATTCTATCGAATACGTCTCTACTTCTCAGCAAGTATAGTAAACTGAAGACAAATGTAAGTGTAAATGCAAAGTACATATCCCAAGCGAGTGGAACGTGGATGTAGAGGATTCTGTAGCATGTAGCATCGAACAACGGAATCCTTGGATAATCCCCAAAGAATGTAGCATAGGTCAGTGTTATCAAATCCAGTATGAGAACGAATACAAATGTTTTCATTTCCTACACCTCATAAGGCATAGGACTTCACCCAATACGAGTAATATACTCGATATCCAAACGAGGTTTACGAGTGGTATTCTCTTGTACATAAGTAAAACTCCATTGCTTAATTTCCAATTGTTTAGGTTTTTAATGAAGGTATCGTAGCTCGTGTTCATGAGTTTAGCAATGGACATCAGCAGAAGTGTTTCATTTTGTTCGTATAAACGTTTGGATGTAAACATAAACAAGTCGTATGCGTGTATATCTGGTATCACGAAGTAATAGTTATCGAGTTTAGAGTTTACTACACATGGCTCTGGGAATAAAAAACTTCTACCGCTGAGAAGCCACAGCAGATTTAGTTTAATCCTTGCAGATAGATTTATACCATTTACCTCGAAGTAAACGACCTCTATGCTCTCTTCTGGTATTTCATACCCGTGAACGCTTAAATATCCTTTAGATTCTTTAAAATCGATTGATTTCAGTTTGATATTCATACCGTCAACATGTATCTCTTTTTCTGATAAGTAAATCGAGTGGTAATTTCCGTAGTATGCATAAGGCCAGCTAATGGCTGTAGCAATAACGATAAGTGGTATCGATAGATGAATCAACTTGTAATCTATTCTATCGAAGCTAAAAATCGAACCGAACAGACTAAAAATTGCGATTGGGATTATAAATGCTCCAGCTACGTTTACGTGTGTTGGTGCGTCTTCACAAATCTTTAAATAGTTTAATAAAGTTAAGGCAGAGCAAATCGAGGAGATTACTAACACTGCAAAGACTATCTTTAAGTAATTCTTATAGCTCGCCTTGCAAATCGGTAGAATTAGCAGTAGAGTTGCTAAGAATGGGGCATTTGTAAAGTTAAAGTAATCTGTACCAACTCTAAACCCTAATAGTTGATACATCAATCCTATAAGGCATACCAGATACATGAAAACTATTGATAAGGTTGCAATGTTTAATGGATTGAAACAGAGTTTTAAATCTCTGAGTGGTTTTATAGACTTTAATAAAAACGGTAGTCCCAAGAGTAAAATCGTAAAACCAAAACTCGAATAAGCAAAGCCATGTAATATTGAAATACCTCCTCTTGTGATGTATGCAGCAAATGTAACTGAGAATCCCGTTAACGACAGTAATCCCCTATTTCTGTTGTGAAAGTATGCGGTTAAACTAAGCCACGGTAATAGTAAAGATGTTTCAACTGGATCCCATGCCCAATAACCCCCCCAGCCAAGTGTGAAGTAAGACCAAAGAGCCCCTAAGATATTTGCAATTGTAATAAAAATCCATGCTAGATAGATTAAAAATCTGTTTTCCCTATTTACAATCGAGTCTACAGCTACAAACATACCTAATGCGTAACCTATGAAGGTTGCCGGTGGATGTAGTAACATCCAGAAAGTTTTTAACAATGGATTTAATCCTAATCCGTTAATGGGTTTAAAGTTTAGCGTTTCAAACGCCCCGTTTAAAGTTAAAATTATCAGTAGAAATAAAACAACTAAATCGTGGTATCGAGTTCCGTATAGGAGTGAGAGTAATGCTAATGCAAAGCACCACCAGAGTATAAATCCACAGCTACCACTCCAAGACGCACACAACTTGTAAATTATACTTAGATGCTTAGACGAGTGATCATAAACCTCTTTTAAAGTAAAATCATCGAGTAAAAACGCTGAGATGTATAGGATAAAACCCAAGAATAGAAGTATATAGCCAACAACTCTGAGTTTTCTATACTTATAATAATAGCTGAGTGATAATAGTATAGCAGAAGTTATAAATGGTATCGCTGAGATGTGCATACAACTCGTGCATGAAATTGAATATAAAAAGGATTTCATTAGTGATAAACGATTAAAAATCTTAAAAATAATCAATAGTGTTCCAGCTAATAATAAGCTACAGACTCTGCCATTTTTGACTTTCGTAAACCCAGAGATACTCTTATACTCAAAATTTTGCAGGCGTATGTAAAGATAAAGGAATTTATATGTTTGCAGTTATAGCTTTAATTCGTGTGAGATTCAAATATCTATTCGAGTAGAGTAATACAGCAATTACTAATTTTGAGAATAGTTTTTAAGCTTTAAAATCTTCATAGATCATGGAACTCGAAATACACGGAATTAAGTTTAAAGCAGATATCAGAAGAGCCTCAGATTTAAAGCCCGTTTTGGCATTTCCAGAAGCTTTGAAAGAGGATTTTGACGCGTATTACATGTTCAGAGATGTCTACTATAGGAAAGAAGATCATAAAAAGATAGTTGAGGCTGGTTTAAGATTTGATTACACTGTAATACCTCCAAACAGAATCGGAGAAGAATACATAAAGACCTATGGGCATTACCACCCAGAAGTTGTAAAGGGTTTGAGTTACCCTGAAGTCTATCAGGTTTTAGAGGGAGAGGCTATATACTTACTCCAGAAGAGGGAAAACGATAAAATCGTTGAAGTCTTAGCAGTTAAAGCATCGAAAGGAGACGTAGTAATAATTCCACCGAATTATGGGCATGTGACGATAAATCCATCAAGCGAAAAACTTGTTATGACAAACTGGGTTTGTAGAAACTTCTCATCGATTTACGAACCCTACACTAAGTATAGAGGTGCTTGCTACTACTACACTGGCAAATGGTTAAAAAATACGAATTACTCAGAGATTCCAGAGTTAAAGATCGTTAAACCCGTTGATATATTTAAACTTAGAGGCGAGGATATGTATTACCTAGTTGAAGATATAAACGTATTAGAATTCTTAGTGAAACCTCAAAATTGGATTGAAATTTTTTCAAAAGTTTTCAAAACTTAACAACAAAATATTTATTAGAGACTTAAAAAGTATTAAAGAAGGGGGGATAAAAATTCTAATCGAGGTAAGATTTCACGGACGTGGTGGACAAGGTGTAGTGACAGCAGCAGATATATTGGCTGTAGCGGCTTTTAAGGAGGGTTACTATACCCTTTCGTTCCCGATGTTCGGTGCAGAGAAGAGAGGGACTCCAGTAGCATCATTCTTAAGAATTTCAGATGAGCCAATTGTGCTCAGAGATGAAGTTTACACTCCAGATTACGTTGTGCTATTGGATCCGACTGTGATAGAATCTGTAAACGTCTTAGCTGGCTTAAAAGAGAACGGAATGCTTATAGCAAATTACCCAAAAAGTGCCGAGGATTTGATGAAAGAACTAAGAGCTGAAGAGTTTAAGGTTAAGGTTTTGACGATAAACGCTACAAAACTTGCTATGGAGATACTTGGGAGAGCTATAACGAATACAGCTATGGTCGGTGCTTTTGCTGGTGCTACAAAAATAGTATCACTTAATACACTACTTGATACGATAAACGAGTGGTTTAAAGGAGAATTAGCCGAGAAGAATGCGAAACTCGTTGAAAAGGCTTATAAGTATATGGAGGGATTTGTGTGAAGATAACTCCCGGAGCTATATCTTTTCCGCTTGAATCCGAAAAGCATAAAACCGGTGATTGGGGAACACATTACCCAGTAATAGATAAGGAGAAGTGTGATGGATGTAAGACATGCGAGCAGTACTGTCCAGATTCCTGTATAGAGGTCAAAAAGTTTGGCGAGGAGAAGTATGCTGTAGTAGATTACGACTTCTGCAAGGGTTGTGGGATTTGTAGTACCGTATGCCCAAAAGAGGCTATAAGAATGGAGTTAAAGGAGATTTACAGGGTTTGAGGTGGTAATGTGAAGAAGGTTGTTAGGGGTTTTTACGCGGTAGCTTATAGTGTTAAATTGTGTAAGCCGAATGTCATCTGTGCATATCCGATAACTCCCCAAACTGAGATAGTTGAGAACTTAGCGGCTATGTACGCTAATGGTGAACTTGAGAACTGCGTATACATAACAGCCGAATCTGAGTTTGGTGCGGCATCTATTTTAGTTGGAGCTTCAGCGGCGGGTGCAAGAACTTTTACAGCCACTTGCAGCCAAGGCTTGATTTTGATGAGTGAAGTGCTTTTCAACGCCGCTGGTATGAGATTGCCGATAGTTTTGGTGAACACGAATAGAGCTATGTCAGCTCCGCTAAGCATATGGAACGATCACCAAGATAGTATGGCTATGAGAGATGCCGGTATAATTCAGCTTTACGTAGAGAACAATCAGGAGGCTCATGATGCGATCCCTCAGGCTTATAAGATTGCAGAAGACAAAAGGGTTTTGCTTCCGTTTATGATATGTATGGATGGATACAAGCTTACTCATGCATACGAGCCAATAGAACTACTTGAACAAGATTTTGTGGATAGCTTTTTGCCTCCTTATGAGCCAGTGGCATATCTAACCACTAAGAAACCTCTTACATTCGGAGCTTACGCACCTCCGCATGTTTACATGGAGTTCAGAGTTGCAATGCAGAGAGCTATGGATAGGGCGAGAGATGTAATGGAGAAGGTGTTTAAGGAGTGGGCTGAAGCCACTGGAAGAGATTGGGGTGGACATATAGCTGTGGATTATCCAGATTCGAAAGTTTACGCAATAGCTATGGGTTCAGTTGTTGGATTGATAAGAAAAGTCGTTGAAGATCTGAGAAAAGATGGTGTAAATGTTGGATTGATAAAGATAAGGACTTTTAGACCATTCCCGGTTGATGAGCTTAGAGAGCAATTAAAAGATGCAGAAAAGGTTATAGTATTTGATAGAGCTGTAAGCTTTGGATATGAAGGGCCGGTTTCAATAGAACTGAAATCTGCTCTATACAACTACTCGTCTGCTGAGATATATTCGTTCATAGTCGGATTGGGTGGAAGAGATATTCCAAGGACTCTGATAGAGGATTGCATAAGAAACGTCGTTGAAGGGAAAGAAAAGCCCGGCTACAGCTTCAAGGGGTATAAGGAGTTTGAGGAGGTATTTCCATGAGGTATTTTGGGAAAGGTCATGGTGGTTGTCCTGGATGTGGATTGGCTATAGCCGTTAAAAACGTTGTAGAGGCTTTAGAAGGCAAGTGCTTCGTAGTAAATCCAACTGGTTGCTTAGAGATCATAAGTTCTCAATACGGCAGAAGTGCTTGGAACGTTCCGTATATCCATTCACTCTTCGAGAACGCTGCAGCAGTTGCAGCTGGAATTGAGGCAGCTTTGAGGGCTTTAGGTAGGAAAGATGAGGGACATGTAGTTGTTTTAGCTGGAGACGGTGCTACAGCAGATATAGGTGTAGGTTGTATATCTGGAGCATTTGATAGGAAACACGACATATTATACGTTTGCTTAGATAATGAGGCTTATCAAAACACCGGAAATCAGCAGAGCGGTTTAACACCACCGGGCTCTAACACAACTACAACACCAGTTGGTAAAGTGATGCCCGGAAAAGTTGGAGAAAAGAAGGACATGATAGCGTTTGCCTTAGCACATAGAGTTCCGTATGTAGCAACTGCTTCAGTCGGTTATCCAGCTGATATAAGAAGAAAGGTTAAAAAGGCCGTAACGTTTGAGGGGCCGAAGTACATCCAAATCCACTGCCCATGCGTTACCGGTTGGGGAATAGACAGTTCTGATACTATTAAAGTCGCAAGACTTGCAGTTGAAACCGGATTGTATCCACTTGTAGAATACGAATACGGAAAGCTGACTACCGTTAGAAAGATAAGAGATAGAAAGCCAGTTGAAGAATACCTAAAGGTTCAGAGAAGATTTAGACATCTATTTACACATCCGAAAGGCAAGGAAATAATAGAAATGCTACAGAAAATTGCAGATGAGAACGCAGAGAGATTCGGATTGGATATAAAGAAAAAAGCGTAAAGAACTATGATTTTTATAATATTTTTTAGTCAGATGTAGAGAAGTTACTCTAAATGAGTCTTAATCTTGTGTAACAAGTCCGCTGGGCTTTTAATGGGAT